>NZ_DATMFZ010000185.1:0-9955 GCF_035556675.1 Geminicoccus sp.
CTGGAGCTGGGTGGCAAGTGCCCGGCCGTGATCCTGCCCGATGCCGACCTCGCGGCCGCTGCCAGCGCCATCGTCACCGGCAAGGGGCTCAATGCCGGACAGACCTGCATCGCCCCTGACCATGTGCTGCTGGCGGGCGTCGCCGCCCAGGACTTCCTGCCCGTCCTCCAGGCGGCGGTCCGGCACCATTTCCCTTCAGGCCTGCCGACCCGGGTGATCCCGCACGGCCGCCCGCGGATCGAGCTGCTGCGCCAGGACGGCACGACCCTGGACCTAGTGGTCGATCCGCCCGAGGATTCGCCGCTGGTACGGGACGAGGTATTCGGCCCGATCCTGCCGATCCACCAGCTCGACGGGCTGGACGCGGCGATCCGCCGGCTGCGGAGCCAGGAGGCGCCCCTGGCCGTCTATCTGTTCAGCCGGGACCGCCAAGCCGAACGGCGCCTGCTGGCGGAGGTACCGGCGGGGGCGCTGGTGGTGGGCGGCACTGTGCTGCAGGCGGCGATCGACGCGCTGCCGTTCGGCGGGATCGGTGCCTCGGGCATGGGGCGCCATGGCGGCCGGGCCGGCTTCGATGCCATGTCCAACCTGAAGGCCCATGTGCGTGCCGGCCGGTTCAACCTGTTCCGGCTGGGCCAGCCGCCCTATGGCGGGCGGACCAGGCGCCTGCTCGCCCGCCTGCTTCCGGACCAGCCAAGCGGAAGCCAGGCCTGATGACGAGCGTGCTGGACCACCGGGTGCGCCGTGCCGACGGCAGCATGCTGGATCTGCGGGAGTTCGAGGGGCGAGTGTTGCTGATCGTGAACACGGCCAGCCGCTGCATCTTCGCCGACCAGCTCCGGGGGCTGCAGGATCTGCACGAGCGCTATGCCGGCGCGGGCCTGACGATCCTGGCCTTTCCCTGCAACCAGTTCCGTGACCAGGAGCCGGGCTCCGATGAGGAGATCCAGTCGCTCTGCGCCACGCGGTTCGGCATCGGCTTTCCCGTGCTGGCCAAGGTGGAGGTCAATGGCGAGGCGGCCCTGCCTCTGTTCCAGGATCTGACCGCCGCATTGCCCGGCCTGCTGGGCCAGCGGAGGATCCGCTGGAACTTCACCAAGTTCCTGGTCGACCGGCAGGGCCGGCCGGTGCGCCGCTTCGCGCCGGCAACCCCCTGCCGCCTGCTCCGCCGGCCGATCGAGGCGCTGCTGTAGACGCCCGACCGGCTGATCGAGGTGGCGCGGTCTCCTGGACCTCAGCCGGCAGCCAGATAGCGATTGAACCAGTCGATCGTGCGCTCCCAGGCGAGCTTTGCCGCCGCCTCGTCGTAGCGCGGCGTCGTGTCGTTGTGAAAGCCGTGGTTGACGCCCGGGTAGATATAGGCCTCGTAGGTCTTGCCCGCGGCCTTGAGCGCCGCCTCGTAGGCGGGCCAGCCCTCATTGATGCGCTCGTCCAGCCCGGCATAGTGGAGCAGAAGCGGGGCCTGGATTCGCGGCACGTCCTCCGCCTTGGGCTGGCGCCCATAGAACGGCACGGCGGCACCCAGCTCGGGGAAGGCCACCGCCGCGGCATTGGCCACGCCGCCGCCATAGCAGAAGCCGGTGATGCCGACCTTCCCGACCCGGTCGTCCGCCATCAGGAACTCGACCGCGGCGAAGAAGTCGTTCATCAGCTTGGCCGGATCGACCTGCTGCTGCAGCTCGCGGCCCTTCTCGTCATCGCCGGGGTAGCCGCCTACCGAGGTCAGCCCGTCCGGGGCCAGCGCCACGAAGCCCGCCTTGGCGAGCCGGCGCGCCACGTCCTCGATGTAGGGGTTGAGCCCCCGGTTCTCATGCACCACCACCACGCCCGGCACCGGGCCATCGGCCTCCACGGGCAGGACCAGATAGCCGCGCACCTCGCCATGGCCGTTCGGCGAAGGGTAGGTGATGTATTCGGGCAGGATGTCGGGATCGGTGGGCTGGACCTGCTGGGCCAGCGCATAGTTCGGGCTGAGCGAGACCAGGATCCCGGCCGCGGTCAGCCCACCTACGGCAAAGCTGCCGGCGCGGTCCAAGAACTCGCGCTTGGTGATCCTGCCATGGGCGTAATAGTCGTAGAGTTCCAGCAGCTCCTGCGGAAAATCCTGCGCAGTAAGGCGGGTCATCCGTCGTTCCTCCCAGAACCTTGCCGGCGCGGCGGCAGGTTCGCCGCCACGGGGACCACACCATCGCAGTCCCTTGGCTATCACGCAAAGGTCTGGTGCCGCAGGGCCGGCCGCAGCACCCGCGGCACGGGTCAGCCGTTGCCGGCGCGGCCCACGCCCTCCAGTGCCGCCAGCGCGTCATCCGGCAGGTCGATCTCAACCGCGGCCAGGTTCTCGCGCAGATGGGCCAGCGACGAGGTTCCCGGGATCAACAGGATGTTGGGGGACCGGTGCAGCAGCCAGGCAAGCGCGGTCTGCATGGGCGTGGTGCCGAGCCTTGCCGCCACGTCGGACAAGATCGAGGACTGCAGCGGGGTGAAGCCGCCCAGCGGGAAGAACGGCACGTAGGCGATGCCGTCCTTGGCCAGCGAATCGATCAGCGGGTCGTCGGCGCGGTGCGCCAGGTTGTACTCGTTCTGCACGCAGACGATCGGGGCGATCCGCCGGCCTTCCGCGACCTGCGCCGCCGTAGCGTTGCTGAGGCCCAGATGCCGGATCAGGCCCTGCTGCTGCAGTTCGGCCAGCACGGAAAGCGGCGCCTCGATCGAGCCTTCCGCGGGCCCATGCGCACTGAACATCAGGCGCAGGTTGACCACGTCCAGCACGTCCAGTCCGAGATTGCGCAGGTTGTCGTGCACTGCCTGCTTCAGTTCCTCGGGTGCAAAGGCCGGCAGCCAGGCACCCTTCTCGTCACGCCTGGCGCCGATCTTGGTGACGATGACGAGATCGTCGGGATAGGGCGCCAGCGCCTCGCGGATCAGCCGGTTGGTGATGTGCGGGCCATAGAAGTCGCTGGTGTCGATGTGATCGACTCCTGCCGCCACCGCTTCGCGCAGCACCGCCAGTGCTGCGTCATGGTCGCGGGGGGGGCCGAACACGCCGGGCCCGGCGAGCTGCATCGCACCGTAGCCCATCCGCTTCACCTGGCGCCGCCCGAGTGGGAACGTGCCGGACCGCTCGATGCTGGCCATGATCCATCTCCTGTCAGGGAGCTTGCACAGCTAGCGGCAGCGCGCCGCCTTGGGAATGGCCCGTGCCCGGGCAGTGGCGGCGACGGCCTCAGTGCAGCGGCAGGAAGATCGGGACCAGCAGCACGCTGACCAGCAGCACGACCAGGCTGAAGGGCACGCCGATCCGGACGAAGTCGCCGAACGCATAGTTGCCGGGGCCGACCACCAGCGTGTTCACCGGCGAGGAGATCGGCGTCATGAACGCGGTCGAGGCCGCCACCGCCACGGTCATGGCGAACGGGTAGGGCGACATGCCGAGATCGTTCGCGACCGAGATGGCCACGGGCGCCATCAGCACCGCCGTGGCGGTATTCGAGATGAACAGGCCGAGAGTTGAGGTGGCGACGAACAGCACCGCCAGCACCAGCCGCGGCGAGGCGTCGCCCACCACCGACATGAGGCCATAGGCGGCCAGATCGACGCCGCCGGTGCGCTGCAGGGCGATCGAGAAGGGCAGCATGCCGACGATCAGGATCAGCGTCTTCATGTCGATCGACCGATACGCGCTGGAAAAGTCGATGCAGCCGGTCAGCCCCATCAGCAGGCAGCCGATCAGCGCCGCCTGCACGTTCGGGATCAGCCCGCTGACCATCAGGCCCACCACCAGCGCCAGGATGACCAGCGCGTGCAGCCCCTTGGACCCGGCGGGCAGGACATCGTCGATGTCGGCCGGCAGGTTCAGCACGACCAGGTCGTCGCTGGTCGACTGCAGGCGCTTGATGTCGGTCCAGAATCCCACCAGCAGGAGCGTGTCGCCGACCCCGAGCTTCTCGTTGAGGAAGTCCTCCCGGACCACTTCGCGGCCGCGGCGCAGCCCGATGACGGTGAGCCCGTACTCGCGGCGCATCTGCGCCTGGAGGACGGTCTGGCCGAGCAAGGTCGATTCGGCCGGGACGATCACCTCGACCATGCCCAGCTCCTGCGAGCCGTCGGTCAGGTAGCCGGCGCCGGTGCGCAGCGGAATCCGGGTCAGATCCTGGCGCTGCAGCAGGGCATCGGTCTCCTCGGCCGGGATGCGCGCGTCGACCAGCAGGACGTCGCCCACCCGGATGTCGCTGCGTCCGGTGGGGCGCAGCACGTTCCTGCCCATGCCGTTGCGCCGCTCGATCGCCAGGAGATTGATGCCCTTTTGGCGAAGTGCCGCCTCGTCCAGCCGCACCCCCGCGAGCGGGGAGTGCGGCCCGACCTGGACCCGATGCGCGCGCCCGGCGAGCTCGTAGCGCTCGATCCAGTCGCGCAGGCGCGGCCGCCGGCTCCTGGCACCGCCAGTCTCGGTGCTGCCGGCCAGCCAGCGGCGCGCGAACAGCATGTAGGCCACGCCCAGGACCAGCACCGGCAGCCCGATTGGCGTGATGCTGAAGAAGCCGAAGCCGGCATGGCCCTGCCGGACCAGCTCCGAGCTGATCACCAGGTTGGGCGTGGTCGCGACCAGGGTCAGCATGCCGCTGATCAGGGCGGCGAAGCTGAGCGGCATCATCAGCCGGCTGGGCGAGATGCGGGTGTTCTGCGCGATGCGCAGCACCACCGGGATGAAGATCGCGACCACTGCGGTCGAGCTCATCACGGCACCCAGGAGCGCCACCGACCCCATCAGCAGCACGAGCAGCCGGGTCTCGTCGCTGCCGGCGGTCCTGTGCAGCCAGTCGCCGACCCCGCGCGCCACGCCGGTACGCACCAGCCCCTCGCCGATCACGAACAATGCTGCGATCAGGACGATGTTCGGATCGCTGAAGCCGGCCAGCGCCTCCGGCACCGAGATCACGCCGAACAGCGGCAGTGCCACGATCACGATCAGGCCGACCGCGTCCATGCGCGGCCGGTTGAGCACGAACATGGCGATGGCCGCCACGAGCAGGGCCAGCACGATGGCGAGGTCGACGGTCATCGGGCGCCATCCTCCAGGCTGGCGGAGCGTGCCGGGTGCAACGGTCAGAGGCCCCAGGGCAGGCTGAGCAGGTGCCAGGCGACCAGGAGCAGCGTCCAGAGCAGGCTGAGCACGATGACATAGGGCAGCATCAGCGCGATCACCGTGCCGACGCCGGAATCCGGCTGGTACTTCTGGGCGAACGTCACGATCATCGCGAAATAGGCGTTGAGCGGCGTGATCACGTTGACCGGGGAATCGCCGACCCGATAGGCGGCGAGCACGGCTTCCGGCTCGACGTCGAGCCGCATCAGGAGCGGCACGAAGATCGGCGCGAAGATCGCCCACTTGGCGATGGCGCCGGTGATCAGGAAGTCCAGGAGCAGGACCACGATCACGAAGCCGATCAGGAGCCAGAGCGCGTCCAGGTTGGCGCGGCTGAGCAGATCGGCCAGCGAGACGGCGGCCAGGGTCGCCATGTTGCTGTAGTTGAAGAACGCCAGGAACTGGGCGATCACCAGCAGCAGCAGGATCAGGCCGCTCAGGCCCGCGATCGCCTTGGTCATGGCCGCCATGACGTCGTCGATGCTCTGCATCGTCTTGGCACCCAGGCCATAGGCGATGCCGCACACCAGCGAGACCAGGGCGATCGTCACGATGAGGCTGGTCATGAACGGCGTGTTGCCGATGATCGCACCGGTCTCCGGTTCACGCAGGGGCGCCCCTGGCGGCAGGGTGAGGATGGCCACGAGCAGGATCACCCCGATCAGGCCATAGAGCGCATGGCGCAGGCCGCGATATTCGTCGACCGACAGGCCATTGCCTTCCTCGACCCGATAGTCGCCGCGGTACAGCCCCAGGCGCGGCTCGATCATCCGCTCGGTGACCAGCGTGATCACCACGGTCAGCATGATCACCGAGGCGATCGAGAACCAGACATTGGCGGTCAGGTCGATCGACACCTGCGGGTCGACCAGATGGATCGCGTCGTTGGTGATCTCGGTGAGGATGCCGTCCGTCGGCGTGATCAGGATGTTGACCAGGAAGGCCGCAGCCACCGCCGCGAACGCGGCAGCCAACCCGGCCAGCGGATGCCGCCCGACGCTGACGAATGCCGCCGCGGCCAGCGGGATCAGGACGAGATAGCCGGCATCGGCCGCGATGCTGGACAGGATGCCGACCAGCACCAGGAGGTAGGTCAGTGCTGCCGGTGGCGCCACCACCACGAGCTTGCGGATCAAAGCACCGATCAGTCCGGTGCTCTCGGCAACGCCCACGCCTACCATCGCGACGATGATCACGCCGACCGCGTTGAAGTTCATGAAGTTCTGGACGACGCCCGTGAACATGAACCGGACACCGTCGACGCTCAGCAGGCCACGCGCCGTGGTCGTGCGGTACTCGATCTGGTCCGTGTAGGGGTTGATCACCTGATAGGAGACCGAGGCCCCGATCCAGTAGAGGATCTGCGAGAGCACGATGACGATGCCGATCAGGATCACGAAGATCATGACCGGATGCGGCACCCGGTTGCCGACCCGCTCGACGACGTCCAGCATCCGCTGCATCAGCGGCGCCTTGCCGGTTTCCACCTGGTTCACGACGCGCTCCTTGTTCTGGAGCAGGGGGTCACGATGGCGGTGGCAGCCGGATCCGGTCAGCGGGCGAGTGCGTCCAGCACCCTGGCCCAGGAGCGGATCCCGCGGCGGAAGCTCTCCAGCTCGTACTTCTCGTTGGGGCTGTGGATGCGGTCGTCCTCCAGCCCGAAGCCGGCCAGGATCACGTCCATGCCGAGCGCCTGCTTGAGCTGGTGGGTCACCGGGATCGAGCCGCCGCCCCCGACATAGAAGGCGGGCCGGCCCCATTCCGCCGTGAGCGCATCGCGGGCCTTGCCAAACGCCGCGGCCTCGATCGGGAAGCGGATCGCCCGGCTCGAACCATGCTCGATGAACTCGGCCCGGCAATCAGCGGGCAGGCGTTCCTGCACGAACCGGCGGAATTCCTTGCGGATCGCATGGGGATCCTGGTCGAACACCAGGCGGAACGAGATCTTGGCCGACGCTTCGGCCGGGATCACGGTCTTGAAGCCGGCCCCCTGGTAGCCGCCGCCCATGCCGTTGATCTCGCAGGTGGGCCTGGACCAGACCATCTCCAGCACGCTGCGGTCCCGCTCGCCGGCCGGCACGGACAGGCCGACATCGCCCAGGAACCTGGCGGGGTCGAAGGGCAGGGCGTCCCACTGCTCGCGCAGCGCTGGCGGCAGCTCCGGCACGCCGTCATAGAAGTGCGGAATGGTGACCCGGCCGTTCTCGTCGTGCAGGTCGGCGATGATCCGGGCCAGCACCCGGTTGGGGTTGGCGGCCGCCGAGCCGTAGAAGCCGGAATGGAGGTCGCGGTCGGCGGCGTGGATGATCACCTCCTCGCCGCACAGGCCGCGCAGCATGGTGGTGATCGCCGGGGTCTGCCGGTCCCACATGCTGGTGTCGCAGATCAGGCCAATATCGGCCTTCAGTTCGGTGGCATTGGCCTGGAGGAAGGCCGGCAGGTTCGTCCCGCCCGATTCCTCCTCGCCTTCCAGCAGGATCGACACCGGGATCGGCAGCCGGCCCGTCACCGCCTTCCAGGCCCGGCAGGCCTCGACGAAGGTCATGAGTTGGCCCTTGTCGTCCGAGGTCCCCCGGCCGCGGATCGCCTTGCTGCCGTCCGCCCGCGTCTCGATGAACGGCTCGAACGGGTCGTGCTCCCACAGTTCCAGCGGATCGACCGGCTGCACGTCGTAATGGCCATAGAACAGGGCGGATGGCCCGCTGGCACTCCGGTCGTGACCCACGACCATAGGATGGCCAGGTGTGGCGCGCACGCTCGCATCGAAGCCGATCTCGCGCAGATCGGCCGCATGCCATTCGGCACAGGCCCGGCACTCGGCGGCATAGGCGGGATCGGTGGAGATCGAGCGGATGCGCAGGACCGTGAACAGCCGGTCCAGTGCCGGAGCCAGATCGGTGTCGATCCGGGCCAGAACCTGATCGAGCTCAGACATGGGATCCGCCCAAGGGAAATACTACCGTCACGCGCGCCACTGCCGGAGCCGCCATGTGCTCTCCCAGAGGCTCCGGGACTTTGAACTGCCCGACGGGGCGGAGCAAATCAAATCATCATGCCGACTACGTTGATGTGCCGATCTATTGGCGACAGCATGGCGCTGTTGATGTCGCGCCACTCCGGAGTGGGAAGCCGATCCGAGCGGTACAGGCCCGGTCGCAACCCGCCAACGGCCACTAACTGAACAATCCAGGGAGGAGAGGTAGATGCCGGTTGATGAGGTCAAGGTGGGCATTGTCGGCCTCGGGCTGGTATCCGATTCCCACATCAAGGGCTACCAGGCTCACCCCGATGCCGAGGTCGTTGCCGTATGTGATCTCGACGAGGCCCGCGCCCGGGAGGTGTGCGGGAAGTACGGCATCTCCAGGTACTACCTCTCCTACGACGAGATGCTGAAGGATCACGAGGTCAACACCGTCGACATCACCACGCCCACGATTCTCCACGCACCCATGGCGCTGGCGGCCGCCCGTGCCGGCAAGAACATCCTGTGCGAAAAGCCGTTCTGCCTGACACTCGAGGAGGGGGAGCAGGTCTGTCGCGCGGCGGACGAGGCAGGCGTGACGCTCATGGTCGGCGAGTCCTACATCTTCATGACGTCGATGATGAAGGTGCGCGAACTCGTCGATGCTGGGGAGATCGGCAAGCCGCAGCAGATCCGCCAGCGCTTCGGCGCCTGGGTCGAGCGTCCTGGCGCACTGGAGGCCAGCAGGCCGGTGACGGACCTGCACCGCGGGTGGCGCATGGACACCACGAAGGCCGGAGGCGCCGGCTTCCCATGGATGTTCGATCACTGCGTCCACTTCTTCGCGACCGCCGAGTATCTGATGAACGATACCCGCATCAGGCAGGTGTACGCGCTGAAGTCGCAGATCGACTGGGACAGCGTGGCTCCGGCAGATGGGCAGGCCGACATGAACATCTACCGACCGGAAGCAGCCGGCGACATCCCGATCATCACCTGGACCTATGACGATCCCGCCTGCACCGGCATCTGGATGCGTGCCGAGCCGCTCAACAACAAGTACGACCCGATGTACGGCTTCACGCTCAGCCTCATCGGCGACAAGGGCATGATCGAGGTGCTGGGGGAAGGTGGCACCGGCCTGAAGTGGGAGGGCAAGGACGTCCACCTCATTCTTCATCGTCGGAACGGACCGACTGATACTTTTCGCTTCGATGAAGGCGGCGACGACATCTGGCAGTCAGACGTCTCCTACTACAGCCGCGCGCACGCCAACCAGATCCGTGAGTTCGTCGACGCGCTCATCGCCGGCAAGCGGCCGCGTTACTGCGGCGAGGATGGCTATCGCGCCATCAAGACGACGATGGCCGCAATCTGCTCCGCCAGGGAGGGGGTGCCGGTCAAGGTCAGCGAGATGACCGACGAGCGCTTCGGCGCGTAGCTATTCACCGACCTGGGCAGCCATTTTGCCAGCCCTGCGTAACTGTTCCGGTGGAGCGACATGACGGCGATAGCGACAAGACTCGGTCGCCGCCATTGCGGATGAACGTTGGAAGAAGCTGGTACCGCCTGAGTGACTCGAATACGCGACCTATGCGTCGCGAATAGAGTTCCTGCGCGATCACCGAAGCATTCTGGGCAACCGCAATCCACTGGCGGCAATGGGCGCCAGGCCGAGAAGCGAGGAAATGAAGCGCATCGGTCATGTCCCTGGGACGCCTCGCGGCGAGGTGCTGCCTGCCACGAGAACAATCAGCCGCGGACAAATGCGAGCAGGTCGGGATTGATGACGTCGGCGTGGGTGGTCAGCATGCCGTGGGGGAAGCCCGGATAGATCTTGATCGAGCCGT
>NZ_DATMFZ010000186.1:0-6828 GCF_035556675.1 Geminicoccus sp.
CCCTCTTCCTTCATCCGGGCGATGGCATCGGCGACCATGCCCGCATAGGCCTCGTTGCCGAAGGCCAGGGCGTCCTTGCCGGCCTGGCGGACGATCTGCTGGTTCTCCTCGCTCAGCCGGCCCAGCTGCAGCTTCGACATGAACAGGACCGGTGCCGCGTAGTGGACGCGGGTGAGGTTGAAATATTTGCTCACCTCGAAGAACCGGTCGGAGACGTAGACATCGGCGCTGGTGTCGGCCGCGTCGATCACGCCGTTCTGCAGCGCCAAATAGAGCTCGGTATAGGCCATCGGGGTCGCCTGCGCGCCCATGGCCTCGTAGGTGTCGACGAAGCTCGGCGACTGCGGCACGCGGATCTTGAGGCCCTTCAGGTCGGCGGCCGAACGGATCGCCGTCTTGCCGAACACGTCGCGCTCGGCCGCCGAGAAGAAGCCGAGGCCGACGACGCCGTGCTGGTCGAGCAGGTCGAGCATCGCCTGGCCGGCTTCGCCGCCGAGCCTGGCATTGGCCTGCGCGGCATCGTCGAACAGATAAGGCAGGGACAGGACCGCGAACTCGGGCACGGTCGGCTCGAAGATCGGCGAGGAGGCAACCCCCAGCGAGACAGCGCCCACGCGCGCGCTCTGGATCATCTTCGCCTCGCCGCCGAGCTGGCCGTTCGGGAAGATCGTGACCGTGACGTCGCCCTTGCTGCGCTCCTCGACCAGTTCCTTGAACTTCACGGCGACCTGCTGATACCAGCTGTCCTCTTTCAGGACATGGCCGAACTTCAGCTCGGTGGCGGCATCGGCCTGGATCGGGGCCGCGACGGCGAGTGCCGTGGCGCACAGGATCGAGGCCAGGAGCTTCTTCATTGGGTCACCTCCCGATGGGTGTCGCGGCGGGTACGCCGCCTTCTGGTGGTCGAGTTCAGCGCAGGAAGAACATGGAGATCCCGGGAATGAAGCTGATGAACAGCACATCCAGGATCAGGATCGCCAGGAAGTAGATCAGCCACTTCACGATCTGGTCGATGCGCAGGCCGGCGATCTCGCAGGCGATGAACAGGTTCACCCCGACGGGCGGAGTGACCATGCCGACCGCGAGGTTCACGATCATGATGAAGGCGAAGTGCAGCGGGTCGACGCCGTATTGCAGTGCTATCGGCGCCAGGATCGGGGCCAGGATGATGATCGCCGCCAGCGTCTCCATGAACAGCCCGACGACCAGCAGCAGGACGTTGACCAGGAGCAGGAAGCCTACCGCCGAGCCGACCACCGAGGTGATCCAGGCGCCCACCTGGTGCGGGATCTCATTCAGCGTCAGCACGAAGCCGAAAGCCGAGGCGAAGCCCACGATCAGGAGGAGGCCGCCGGACATCACGGCACTGCGGATGAAGACGTCGACCGCCATGCGCAGCGTGAGCTGGCGATAGATGAAGACGCTGACGAACAGGCCATAGACGATCGCCACCACCGCGGCCTCGGTCGGCGTGAACATCCCGGTATAGATCCCGCCCAGGATGATGACCGGCATCATCAGCGCCCAGCCGGAGGCCTTGAACGCCCCGAGCAGGTTGCCCAACCACTGCCTGGGCGTGATCTGCTCGACCTCGTCGAACTGCCACCAGTGCGCCGCGATCACGGTACCCAGGATCAGCGAGCAGCCGATCAGGATCCCGGGCAGGATCCCGGCGATGAACAGGTCGGAGACCGAGACGCCGATCACCAGGCCATAGATGATCATCGGCAAAGACGGCGGGATGACGACCCCCAACTCGCCGGATGCCGCCACGACCGCGGTCGCGAACGGGCGCGGATAGCCCTTTTTCACCATGGCCGGGATGGTGATCGTGCCGATGGCGGCGGTGGTGGCCGAGGACGAGCCCGAGATCGTGGCGAAGAACATGCTGGTGAGCGTGGCCGAGGCGCCGAGCCCGCCGCGGACCCAGCCCACGATGGCGTTGGCCAGGGCCAGGAGCCGCGCGGAGATGCCGCCCGCCTGCATGATGCTGCCGGCAATGATGTAGAAGGGCACCGCCATCAGCGAGAAGCTGTCCATCGATTCGAACACGGTCTGGACGGCCGCCACCAGCGGGATGCCGCCGCTGTGGAGCGTCGCGAACGCGACGATGCCGAGCGAGACCGCGATCGGCACGGAGAGGAGGAACAGGGCGAGCAGGCCGCCCACGAGCTGGACGATGGCCATGGACCTACTCCGCCGGAATCGTGTCGAGCCGGCGTGGCTCGGGGGCGGCCTGCCGGAGCTGCTCGGTGAGCAGCATCACCAGGTTGAGTGCGGCGATCGCACCGCCCACCGGCATGGCGCCGTACACATAGGCCATCGGCAGGCGCAGGACCGGCGAGGCTTCGAAGAAGCTCATCGCGGTCCACTCCCAGCCCACCCAGGCCAGCAGGAGGAAGAAGCCGATGCAGGTCAGGGTGACCAGGATCTGCAGCAGGCGCGAGACCTTCGGCGGCAGGACAACGGCCAGATAGTCGACCGAGATCAGCCCGTTGGTCCGGCACAAGGTGGCGGCCCCCAGGAAGGCCGACCAGATGAAGCAGTAGCGCGCGATCTCCTCGGTCCAGGGCGCCGAGACCCGGATCTCGAAGGTCGTCAGCACGAACCGGATGATGATCTGGTAGCTGATGGCGACGGTCGCCGCGATCATCAGCACACCGGCGATGCAGCGCAGGGCGAAGTTCATCCCGTCGACGCATCTTGCCACGGGCGCTGGTCCTTGAACGGTCATGCGTGACCATCCTTGCTGGGGGCGAGCGAACCGGAAGGCAGGGCTGGGTCGCCCGTGCCGGGTCATCGAGCGTGCGTGATCATCCGCTCGGCCATCGCGGCATGCCGTTCATCTTGTTCTCCCTGACCGCCGGCCTGTCCTGCAGGCGGCTCGTTTTCCTGATCGGCCGGCTTGCTGCGGCCATCGAGGGCGGAGCGGCCAAGGGCCGCCATTCCGCGTGAATGAAACTTACCTACCAGTCAAGAAGTTGTCGATAGTGGTTGCAGACACCCTCGCCTGCCGGACCTTGGTTCAGGCCCCGGCACGTGACCTGCTGCCCAGCGCCGCCCTCGTCTCGCGCAGGGTCGCCGTGCCGAGCTCGCGCAACAGCCCCAGATCCGAGTGCAGCGGAATGAACTCGTAGCCGGTTTCCGCCAGGCTGGTCGCCGCCTGCGGGCTCATCGCGTTGATGCCGGCTTTCAGGCCGTGGCGGCGGCACAGATCGATGATCGTGCGGTGCGCCTCGTCGATGAAGTCGTCGTTCACGCCCACCGCGGGTGCCCGGCCGGCCGAGGCGGACAGGTCGGCCGGGCCGAAGAAGATCCCGTCCAGCCCCGGCACCGAGGCGATCGCCTCGGCATTCCTCATCGCTTCCACGGTCTCGATCATCGCGAACACCAGGATGGCCTCGCGTGACCTGGTGAACACCTCGCCGATCTCGTCATAATAGCTGGACGAGCGCAGCCCGCCGAAGCTCCGGTAGCCCAAAGGCGGGTAGTGGCAGGCCCCGACGAAGCGCGCGCATTCTTCCCGGTTGTTGACCATCGGGCAGATCAGGCCGCTGGCCCCGGCATCCAGCACCTTCTGGGCCAGGCCGACATCGTTCCAGGGCAGCCGGACCATCGCGGACAGGCCGGACGCCTCGATGCCCTGGAGCATCCGCACCATGTCGGAGAAGTCGATCATGCCGTGCTGCATGTCGATGACCATGCAGTCATAGTCGAGCAGGGCCAGGGCCTCGGCGGTGTAGGGGCTGGGGATCGAGCACCAGGAGGTGAGCGCCACCCTGCCCTCGTCCCAGACCTTGCGGACCGGGTGGCGGACCATCCGTTGCGTGCGCATCGAGCTCTCCTTATGGCTTGTTGGTCATGCCTGACGCAGCCGTGGCGCCGGCTGGCGGCCGCGGGCGAACGCCAGGAGGCCGGCAGCGATCGGGAAGCAGCCGATCAGCGCGATGGCCATGGCGAAGTCGCCGGTCCAGTCCCTGGCGTAGCCGATGAGGCTGGGGCCGACGAGGCCGCCGAACTGGGCCAATGTGTTGATCAAGGCGAGCCCTGCCGCCGCGGCGACACCGGTCAGGAACGAGCCCGCCATCGCCCAGAAGATGCCCAGCGGTGCGAACAGGCTGCCCCAGGCCAGGCACAGCACCAGATAGGCCAGGGTCGGGCTGGTCACGGTCGTGCTGAGGATCAGGAGGCCGCCGCCCAGGATCAGCGGCAGGGCCAGGTGCAGGCGCCGCTCCTGGTGCCGGTCGGAGCTCAGGCCCAGCAGGATGGCGAAGATCACCGACAAAAACGGCGGCCCGGCGGACAAGAGCGAGGCGGTCAGGTTGCTGGTGTCGCCCACCGACTTGATGATCTGCGGCAGCCACATCTGTAGCGCGTACACAGCCACCAGGAACAAAAAGTAGATCAGGCCCAGCAGCCAGACCCGGGGATTGCGCACCGCTTCGCCTAGCCGGCCATGGCCATCGAGCTGCGCCCGTTCCCTGGCCATCCGCTCGCTCAGCCATTTGCGTTCGTCCGGCGCCAGGAAGGAGGCGGTGGCCGGGTCGTTGGCCAGCCAGTAGCGGGCGCCGATGCCGATCAGCAGCAGCGGTGCCGCTTCCAGGATGAACATCCAGCGCCAGCCGCTCAAGCCCAGCAGGCCGTCGGTAGCGTCGATGATCAGGCCGGAGACCGGGCCGGCCAGCACGCCCACCACACCGACACCGGTCGAGATCACCGCGGTCGCGAACGCGCGGTGCGACTGCGGGTACCAGTAGGTGACGTAGAGCATCAGGCCGGGGATCAGCCCGGCCTCGGCGGCGCCGAACAGGAAGCGGACCAGGTAGAAGCTGAGCGGGCCGCTGATCAGCGCCATCATCATGGCGGTGATCGAGCAGCTCACCAGAATCCGCGCGATCCAGACATTGGCGCCGAAGCGGTGCATCGCCAGGTTGCTCGGGATCTCGCACAGCGCATAGCTGATGAAGAAGACGCTGGCGCCGATGCCGAACTGGGTCGCGGTGAGGCCGATCTCCGGCCCCATGGTGAGTGCTGCGAAGCTCAGGTTCACCCGGTCGAAATAGTTCACGACCTGGAAGAGCAGGGCGAGCAGGAGCACGTTCAGGTGCACCTTGCGCATGGTGCGTCGTTCGATGTCGCCGGTCATCCGGCCTCCCTGATCTGGCCACTGTCCGTCTTGGCGCGGACAGGCGGCAACACTGGCGGTCGTGGGGTGGTGCTGGGGCTCAGTCGCTGAAATATCGGGACCTGATCTCCTGGCAGAGCCGCTTCATGGCCCGTCTGGCCCGGGCGGAATCCTTGTCCGTCAGCGCGGTCACGATCTCGCCGCGCAAGGCGTTGGCGAGCCGGTGGCGGGCCGGGTCGTGCCGGCGCTTGCGGATTCCTTCCCACATGGCACCCCGGCGCAGGTCCCACAGCTCCTTTACGGTTCCCGCCAGGAAGCTGTTGCCGGTCGCCCGGGCCAGGACGAGGTGGAACTGGTGGCGCGCATCCGCGGCAATATCGCCATCCGGATCCGCGACGCTCATCCGCGCCACGGCGGCGGCGAGGTCGGCGATGTGGCCCGGTTCCGCATGGCGCGCGGCCAGGGCCGCGACCTCGGGCTCGATCAGGCTGCACGCGTCCAGCTGTTCCAGCCAGCTCGGTGCCGCCGCCCGCGTGATCGGCGGCGCCTCTTCCGGGCGGTCCTGGACGAAGATGCCTTCTCCTGGGCGCACCTGCACCAGGCCCGCCGCCTCCAGGGCGATCATCGCCTCGCGCACCGAGGGCCGGCTGACCCCGAACTGCTTGGCCAGGTCCCGCTCCGCCGGCAGCCGGTCGCCCGGCTTCAGCTCGGCCGTGCGGATCAGTTCCGCGATCTGCTCGGCGATCTGCGCATAGACCCGGCGCGCCTGGATGACCTTGAAGCGCATGGGTGGGGCGGCATCCGGCTGCATGGCTGCCTGTGGTCTGGTGGTCAGGCCACCCTACCGCCGGCCCGCCGCAAGTCAACTCGCCGGCTTCCCGACCCGCCGCTTGACCAGGCGCGCAACCACGCCGCAAGTCGTCGGTCGAGCTCGCCCCGCGACCCCAGGCAGAAGAAGACACCGGCGCATGCGGCCCATCATCATCAGCGTGGCGATCACCGGCTCGGTGCCGCGCAAGGCGCACAACCCGGCCGTGCCGATCACGCCGGACGAGCAGATCGAATCGACGAGAGCGGCGTTCGAGGCCGGGGCGGCGCTGGTGCACATCCATGTCCGCAACGACGACGAGACGCCGTCCTCCGATCCGGACCGCTTCGCCCGCGTGCAGGAAGGCGTGCGTCGCCACTGCCCGGGCATGATCGTCCAGTTCTCCACCGGCGGGCGCGGCCGGGCCCCGGCGGAGCGCGCGAGTGCTTTGCCCCTTCGCCCCGACATGGCGTCATTGTCGACCGGCTCGGTGAACTTCCCCTCGATCGTCTACGAGAACCAGCCGCCCCTGGTGACCGAGCTGGCCAGCACGATGCAGCGCTTTGGGGTCAAGCCCGAGATCGAGATCTTCGACCTGTCCCATCTCCATGGCGCCCGCCGCTTGGCCGATGCCGGGCTGATGGACGAGCGCGCGCATCTCCAGTTCGTGCTGGGCATCCAGAACGCCCTGCCGGCGGAGCGCCATCTGCTCGAGATCCTGGTCACCGAAGGCCTGCGACTGTTCCCGCAGGCGACCTGGGCGGCCGCCGGCATCGGCCGGCACCAGCGGCAGGTGAGCGCATGGGCGATCGAGCTCGGCGGCCATGTCCGGACCGGGCTGGAGGACAATATCCGCCTCTCCGCCGAACGGCTGGCAGCGAGCAATGCCGAGCTG
>NZ_DATMFZ010000187.1:0-46108 GCF_035556675.1 Geminicoccus sp.
CGCTCGAACTGCGCGAAGGAGAGCAGGATGTTCAGCGTCAGCCGGCCCATGCTGGTCGTGGTGTTGAAGCTCTGCGTCACCGAGACGAAGGTCACGTCGTGCGCGTCGAACACCTCGACCAGCCGGGCGAAGTGCATCAGCGAGCGGCTCAGGCGGTCGATCTTGTAGACCACCACGACGTCCACTAGGCCGGCCTGGATGTCGCACAGCAGCCGCTGCAGGGCGGGCCGCTCCAGGGTGCCACCGGAGACCCCACCATCGTCGTAGTGGTCCGGCACCAGCACCCAGCCTTCGGCCCGCTGGCTGGCGATGAAGGCCTCGCAGGCGTCGCGCTGGGCATCGAGGCTGTTGAAGGCCTGCTCCAGCCCCTCCTCGGTGCTCTTGCGCGTGTAGACGGCGCAACGGCGCTTCTTCACCGTGGCGGGCAGGGCGGCCTCTACCGCGGCGGCTCCCTTGCGCTTCATGCGGCGCCTCGTTGGTTCTTCAGGCCAAAGAATGCCCATCCGTTCCAGCGGGTGCCGGTAATGTGGCGGGCGATGGCGGAGAGCGAGCGGTAGGGTCGGCCCTCGTACTCGAAGCCGTCCGCCAGCACGGTGACGGTGTGCTCGACGCCCTGGTAGCTGCGGACCAGCCGGGTGCCGGCGACCGGCCCGTTCCCCGCCCGGATCCGGCGCAGGACGACGTTGCCGCCGTCGAGCTGCTCGCCCAGGGCCTCCAGCCGGGCGACGGTCTCCGGCTTCAGCCCGCCATAGGCGAGCTCCTGGATGCGGTAGGCGAGCCGGCTCTCCAGGAACTTGCGGTTGTAGGGCGGTGGCGCAGTGCCGAAGAGCGCCTGCCACTGCTGCTTCAGGTCCTGGATGTCCGTCCCCGGCAGGGCGGCCAGGCGGCCCAGCACGTCCGCCGGCGGGATGGCGGGGAGGGGCGGCGGGGGCCGTTCACTGGCGCTGTGAGGCGCCATCTGAGGCCGGGTTAGGGCAGCGCGTCGTGTCATGCGGGGCTCCGAGTCGGTGGAGCTCCAGCACCGCTCGGGTCGGCGCAGAAGTGTAGCGAAACCTCTCCTGACGCCCGGGCTATCGCGGCGTCGCGCGCCAGATCCTCGGCGGTGCGGCTGCGGAGCCGCAGCAGGCCGGTGGCGAGCAGGGCGCAGACCTCGCGGAGGTGCGGGGGGAGGTGGGGGTTGGCCTGGCCGAGCCGCTGCCTCCCAGCTTGGGGCTGAAGCAGAGGTTGGCGCCGAGACTCGACCGCCCAGCCGCCAGCGCTTAGAACAAAGTACGAATCCGGGGCAGTTGGCGCATTCATGCCCAATCCTCCTGGCCAAGTCGCCCCGGGCAGGCCGGGAGGTCAGGAGGTCCATTGTGGCGTCTGACGAAGAGCCTGTGGAGTTGAGGAAGGCAGTCCACACCTTCTGTGATGCGACTCTGTTCAGAGAATGGGTGGATGCTTGCCAGATACCTGTGCCGAGCTCGATCCCGCGAACCGAAGCGGATTTTGAGCGGCTGCGGGAACTCACAGCGCCCCGGGACGAAGCGTGGAAGCGGCTGATTGCCGACTTCCGCCGGCGCATCGCCGCAAGCGAGATCGTGTTGGAAGGCTTTCAGGTTCGTCCAGTCCTGTTGCACACGCGGTCGCAGTTTCCAACCGCATGGGAGCCCCTCCTCCAGTTTGAATGGGAGCGGAACGCTGTTTTCATCCGCCGCGCTGAGTTCGTTGGGGTCACGGTCCGGCGCCGCATTGCAAAGGTAGTGCAACCGTCTTTGAGTTCGCTGCCCTCTCAAGATGGTGCAGCCGAGACGGAAGCGGTTCCCCGACGCCGCGGTCGCGAGAACTTTGCGCCTCTCATCGAAGCTGACCTCAAAGCTCATTGGGACGAGATCCAGGCAAAGACGAACCGCGCCTCTACCGGCGAGCCGCTTTGGTCTGAGCTGGCCCGGACCGTACACAAGCATCTCGTCAGGCAACACTCGCGGCGTGACGGAAGTAAGGTGCCTCATGAGCAGACCATCCGTAAGCATCTACCCAAGATCTATCGACGGCTGTTGAGCGATAAACCTGCGCAAAAATAGATCGTCCAACTTAATTCTGCGCAGGTGATTTCTGCTCATTTGGATTCACTATCATCGCTGCATCTCGATTGCCTGCGAGGTGCATTGCATGACTGCGTCGCTCTTCGAATATTCCGTCCGCCACTTCAGTCAGACCGATCTGGCCCACCGCTGGGGCATCAGCCCGCGCACCCTAGAGCGTTGGCGGTGGCTGCGGCAGGGACCGCCTTACCTCAAGATCGGTGGGCGGGTGGCCTACCGCCTGCAGGATGTGGAGACCTTCGAGGGGGCGCAGCGGCGCGCCCCGGGCGCCCGATAGCGCCGCGCGATGGACGGGTCCTTTCCCACGATGGACGGTCCCCTGACCACGCTCCGCCTCACCCTGCTCGGGCAGGGCTACGAGCCGATCCCGGTGGTCGGGCCGCAGGCACCGGGCTCCTCGCCCGGCAAGCGCCCCGGCATCCGGGGCTGGCAGGTTGCCCCGTTGGACCAGGAGGTCATCCGAGCCTGGGCGCAAGGCGCTCTGCGGGACTGCACCAACACGGGCCTGCGGACGGGTCGGCTGGTCGGGGTGGACATTGACGTCCTGGACGAAACGCTCGCGAAGGCGCTGCAGGACATGGCGCTTCGCCTGCTCGGTCCGACGCCGCTGCAGCGTATCGGCAAGGCGCCGAAGCTGCTGCTCTGCTACCAGGCCATCGAGCCAGCGCCCAAGCGCGAAACGCCCGAGTTCCGCCTGCCCGACGGGAGCAAGGCGCAGGTGGAGATCCTGGGCCAGGGGCAGCAGTTCGTGGCCTACGGGGTGCATCCCGACACCCGGGCGGAGTATGCGTGGCCCGACCTGGGGCCGGACGTGGTCGCCTTGGCCGAGCTGCCGCAGGTTGGGATCGCCACCCTTCGCGCCTTCCTGGCCGCGGCCGAGGCGCTGATCCGTGACGCCGGCGGCGCGCCCATCAAGGTGGAGGAGAAGCCTGCCCGGGAACCGCCGGCGGCGCCCTCCGGCCCAGCAGGCGCCGCGCGCGAGTCCGACTTCTTTCGCAACACCAACACTCGAGCCCTGGCCGACGTCGGCCGCTGGTTCACCCAGCTGTTCCCGCGAGGCTATTGGCAGCGCAACGACACCACCCCACCCGGGACCTGGCGGGTCCGCTCCAGCGATCTGGGCCGCAGCCTGGAGGAGGACATCTCGGTCCACCCGAACCTCGGTGCCCGCGACTTTGGTACCCGCGAGCGCGTCACGCCGATTGACCTGGTGGTCCGCTACGGCGGCGTCTCAGACCGGGTTGAGGCGGCCTTCAAGCTGTGTGACTGGATCGGTGTGACGCCGGAGAGCCTGGGCTGGCGCGCCGACGCGCGGAAGGGCAAGGCGCATGCAGGGGTCGAGAGTCCGGAGAGCGACGGCCAGTCGCGCACGGGTCCATCCGCTTCCCTCGCCCGGCAGCTGAGCACGCCCTGCGTCTGGACCACCGCGCCGCCGCCGCGCGCCTGGATCGTGCCGGATTGGGTGCCGCGCGGCGTCGTCACCGGCTTGTACGGTGACGGCGCAGTGGGCAAGTCGCTGGCGGCCATGCAACTGCTCTCGGCAGTGGCTTTGTCGGAGTCCTGGTTCGGCCTGGAGGTTGCCCCGGGTCGGGCGCTCGGGGTTTTCTGTGAGGATGACGAGGCCGAACTGCAGCGCCGGCAATGGAGCATCAACCGGGCATGGGGCATTGCTGCATGCCGGCTGGAGAACCTCCGTTACCTTCCCCGTCTCGGCCAGGAGAATGCGCTGATCACCTTCGACGGCTCGGATGTCGGGACGCCCACCACCTTCACGGCGGAGCTCGACGAACTCTGCGGCGAGTTCCGCCCCGACCTCCTGGTGCTCGACACGATCGCCGACCTCTTTCCGGCCAACGAGAACGACCGCTCCAAGGTGCGGCAGTTCGTCCAGACCATCCTTGGCGGGCTCGCCCGGCGTCACGGCTGCGCTGTTCTGGCTCTTGGCCATCCTTCGGTGAGCGGCATGAACAGCGGCTCTGGTCAATCGGGCTCAACGGCTTGGAACAATACGTTTCGCAGCCGCATCTATCTCTCTCGGCTGGAGGGCGAGGAGGCCGATCCGAATGGACGGCTCCTCTCCCGAAAGAAGGCGAACTATGCGGCTCGTGATGCCGAGATCCGCCTACAATGGCATGAGGGTGCTTTCCGGGTGGCGCCGGCCTCCGAGAGTCGAATGCACGACATCGACTGGGCACAGATCAGCGCCATCTTTGATGAAATCGAGCGCGCCTGGCAGGCGGGGCGGCCCTGGAGCCATCGGCCGGAAGCCCGCCGTAACGGCCGCATGCTGCAGGTCTGGGCTCAGAGGATGCTGAAGATTCCTGAGAAGCGCCTGACCATGCTGTTGAGTGACTGGCTGATGCAGGGCTTTCTGAGCATTGAGGAGGTCAATCGCCACAGCAAAGTGCGTGGGCTGCGGGTTTTGAAGCGCCTGCATCCAGAGGCCTGACCACGCCCTTTCGCCGATCGAGGTCTGCGGAACCTGCGGAAACTGCGTTGTAAGTTATTGAAATTCCTATTCCCCTCAGTGCGGAACCTCGCTGCGGAACCTGCGGAAGCTTACTGGTAAGTGCCTGTTTTCTTGTGCGGGAACCTGCGGAAGCCTTGCGGAACCCCACCCCCCATACCCCCTACGCGCTTCCGCGCCCCCTTCAGGGGCGGCGCGGGCGCGTCTGGAGGGGTGGTGGGTCGCTGCATACGCGCCCCTGCTGCATGGGCAGCCCGAGAAGGTGGAAGAGGCAGGCCGCGGCCTGAGCCTGGTGGGTTTGGTGAGTTTGATGGGGATATTTTCAGCTCCCCGCGCGAAGTGGCAAACAAACATTCTCATCATTCAGAGAACCCGTGTGCGCATGACACTTTCATCGGGGGAATCGAGAAGAACCTATCAAACCCACCAGCGGGGGCGCGTAGCTCACATCGGCGCCCTGCGAGCTGTACCAGTCTCAAGGGCGATGAATGGCGACGGGATTTCTCGCTGCACCGTCTGCCGCAGACATCTGCACGCGGCTCGCTGCCGCTGACTCCACGCGCGATCATCGCCGTCGGCGTAAACAAAGGAACTACAGCGAAAGAATGTCGTGTGGATGATCGAGCGCAGACCAGGTATTCTCTCCCGCAGATAGGCCGAATGTTGAGGGTAGGGGGCGGGTCAAAACCTGACCGCGCATCACGTCTGACCGCGTCCCCCGCACAGTTTTCACGATTGCACATTCGGGCATTTTGCGGAGCGGGAGACATTGGGCATGCAGACCAGCGCTTGGCCGGCCGATCAGGTGCAACGCTGGCCGCTGGCGCGCCTGACGCCTTTTGCCCGAAACGCGCGCACCCACTCCGACGCGCAGGTCGCACAGATCGCCGCCTCGATCCGCGAGTGGGGCTGGACGGTGCCGGTGCTGGTCGATGAGGCCGGCACCATCATCGCCGGGCATGGCCGCGTGCTGGCGGCGCAACGCCTGGCGCTGACCGAGGTGCCGGTGATGGTGGCGCGCGGCTGGTCCGAGGCCAAGCGACGCGCCTATGTGCTGGCCGACAACAAGCTCACCCTGAACGGCGGCTGGGACGCGGCGATGCTGCGCGCGGAACTCGCCGATCTCGCCGGGCTCGGGGCCGACCTCTCCCTGACCGGCTTCAGCGCGGAGGAGGTGGCGGGGCTGACCGCCGAGGGAGCCGCCGGGCTGACCGATCCAGATGATGTCCCCGAGACGCCGGCGATTCCGGTGAGCCGGTTGGGCGACGTCTGGCAGCTTGGGCGACATCGCTTGGTCTGTGGCGACAGCACCCACGCGGAGGACGTCGCGCAGGCGCTGGACGGCGTCACGCCGCACCTGATGGTCACCGATCCGCCCTATGGCGTCGCCTACGACCCGAGCTGGCGCAACGCGGCCGGGCTCTCCGGGACCCAGCGCACCGGCAAGGTGCTGAACGACGACCGGGCCGACTGGCGCGCCGCCTGGGCGCTGTTCCCGGGGGCGGTGGCCTATGTCTGGCACGGCGCGCTGCACGCGACGACGGTGGCCGAGAGCCTGGTAGCGGAGGGTTTTCAGATCCGCGCGCAGGTCATTTGGGCGAAGGACCGACTGGTCCTCAGCCGCGGCGATTACCACTGGCAGCACGAACCCTGTTGGTATGCGGTGCGCGACGGCGCCAAGGGTCACTGGTCGGGCGACCGCAAACAGACGACCCTCTGGCAGATCGCCTCGCGCGACCAGGACGCGGCGACGGTGCACGGCACGCAAAAGCCGGTCGAGTGCATGCGCCGCCCGATCGAGAACAACAGCAGCCCCGGCCAGGCGGTGTATGAGCCGTTCTGCGGCTCGGGCACCACGCTGATTGCCGCCGAGCTGACCGGGCGCGCCTGCCACGCGCTGGAACTCGATCCGGCCTATGTCGACGTCGCCGTGCTGCGCTGGCAGGCGTTTGTCGGCCAGCAGGCGGTTCTGGAGGGCGATGGCCGGTCCTTCGCCGAGGTGGCCGCGGAACGCCGTCCTGCGGCCGTGGAGCCCGCCTGATGCCGCGTCCCGGGCCCAAGCCGATCCCGACCGCGCTGCACCAGCTGCGCGGCTCCTTCAACGCCACCCGACATGGCCGTGACCGCACCGGCGAGCCGCAGGCGGAGGGGGACCTCTCGGCCGTGGCACCGGACTGGATGAGCCCGGGACAGAAGGAGAGTTGGGCCTACGCGATGGCGCACGCGCCGCGGGGTCTGCTCAAGGCGATCGACCGCGGCGTGCTGGCAATCTGGGTGGAGGCGGAGGATCGCCACCGCACGGCGGTGATCCAGCAGGCGAAGCTTGATGCCAACTCCACCCTGCCGCTGATGACCCGCGGCAAAGATGGGCAGCCGATCGCCTCGCCCTACCTGCGCCTCATCCGCCACGCGGCGGAGACCATGCTGCGGGCGGCCAGCGAGCTCGGCTTCACGCCGGCCTCCCGCCCACGCCTGGCGCCGGGGCAGACCGAGGCGCCGGCGGTCGAGAGCCCCTGGACCCGCCTGCAGGTGATCCATGGCCGGCAAGACCGCGCCTGAGCCCTGCCCGGGCGTGGCGGAGGCGGTGGCCTATGCGCAGGCGGTGGCTGACGGCGAAGTCCCGGCCTGCCGCTTTGTCCAGCAGGCGGCCGCGCGCTTCCTCTCGGACCAGGCCGCGGCGGCGCGCGGGGAGGGGCCGTGGGACTTCCGTCCGGACCTCGCCGAGGGGGCCATGCTGTTTGCCGCGCAGCTGCCCAACATCAAGGGGCCGGAGGCCGGGCAGCCGCTGCGGCTGATGCCCTGGCAGCGCTTTGTCTTCGCCAACCTGTTCGGCTTTGTCGAGCGCGGCACCACCACGCGGCGGTACCGGCAGGCCGTCGTCTACGTCCCACGCGGCAATGGCAAAACGACCTTTGCCGCCCCCATTGCGCTGTACCTGACCTTCATCGAGGGGGAGGGCGGGGCCGAGGGCTATGCCGCCGCGGTGACGCGCGACCAGGCGCGCATCCTCTTCGACGCCGCCCAGCAGATGGTGCGCCGGAGCCCCGAGTTCCGCGCCGCCTTCGGGGTGGCCGAACGGGCCAACGCCATCTTCCAGGAGCGCACCGCCAGCCGCTTCGTGCCGGTCTCCTCGGACGCCAAGTCGCTCGACGGGCTGAACGTCACCGTGGCGGTCTGCGACGAACTGGCCAGCCACCGCACGGCGCTGGTCTACGACGTGCTGCTCACCGCCATGGGCAAGCGCCGCCACCCGCTGCTGCTGTCGATCAGCACCGCGACGGGGAACACCAGTGGCATCGGCAAGCAGCTGTGGGACTACGCCGTGCGGGTGCTGGACGGGTTGCAAGAGGACGACCGGCTGTTCGCGCTGATCTACACCGTCGACGACGGCGATGATCCCTGGGACGAGGCCAGCTGGATCAAGGCCAACCCGTCCTGGGGCCAAGCCGTGCAGCCGGAGGCGATCCGCGCCATCATGCGGCAGGCCCGCAACAACCCGGCGCAGGAAGCCGCGGCCAAGACGCGGCACCTCAACGTCTGGGTCGGCGCCGACGAGGCGCTGTTCTCGACCCGCGCCTGGCGAGCCTGCGGCGATCCGGATCTCACCTGGGAGGCGCTGGAAGGGCGGGAGTGCCATGTTGCGGTCGATCTGGCGGCGACCACCGACCTGACGGCCCTGGCGCTGGTGTTTCCCTCGCGTGGCCTGGACGGCAAGCCGCACTACGACGTGCTGGCCCGCTGCTACCTGAACGAGGCCGCCGTGCTGGAGGCGCGCAACCCGTCCTACCCGGGCTGGGCGGCGGAGGGCTGGCTCAGCGTCACCCCGGGCAACGAGACCGACATGCAGGCGGTGGAGGCAGATCTCCGCTCACTGGCCGCGCGGTTCCGGGTCCGCAGCCTGGCCTTTGACCCCTGGCAGGCGCGGCAGATGCGGCAGTCGCTGGCGGCGGACGGGCTGCCGGTGGTGGAGTTCCACATGCGCACGGGCAACCTGTCGGAGCCCACGAAGGAGCTCGGGGCCGCGATGCTGGCCGGGCGGCTGCGGCACGACGGCAACCCGGTGCTGGAGTGGTGCCTCGGGAACGTGGTCGGGCACTACGACGCCAGAGGGAACGTCTACCCGCGCAAGGCCCGGCCGGAGCAGAAGATCGATGCGGCGATGGCGCTGATCATGGCGCTCGGGCGGGCGATGAGCGACGCCGGGAGCGAGGTGGAGCTCGAGGGGTTCCTGGCCGGGCCGCTGTTTCTTTGAGCGGACGCCGAAATCAGCTCAGCTGACGCCATGCCGCCTGACGGGGGGGCGGCTTTCTCGTCGGGTAAGCAAAACGGCATCAGGCCGACCAGAAGGGTTAGGCCCGATCCATCCTCGCCGGGGCGGATCGCCATGGCATGGTCCTCACCCGCCCGCAGCCGCGGCGCTATAGCCGGCTTTGAGCCGTCGGCCAGCGGTGAGGACCAGTTCGGCGCCATGTTCGGGCGGCTGAAGATGATCGAGGTCGCTGACGGACGCGAGAGGAGGCGACGGAGCGGCACGACGGCACCGCTGCTTGGGAGGGCTGGATCCCGGGCCGGTAGCTTAAAGTCTGGCCCGACGACTGATCTGGGACTACGCAAGCGCCCAGTATCAGGGTCCGCTTCGCGCCCATGTCGGTCATCAGCTTTTCGTCGTCGAGTTCCAGAAAGCAGACGCTGCGTCCTCGGTTCCGGCTGACCGAGATTGGTGGGAGCCCGTCCTTCATCTGGGCGTGTTGCAGCATCAGATCGGGACTTCATCCGAATTGCCGCGCAATGTCTTGAACTGCGCGGCTGACAGCGTGCACTACCGGGGTCACGATCGGCGCTGGTGAGGACCTCAACCGCCGAGCAACTTCATTCACCCCTGCCAGACACCTACCATTCAGCCGGGATGGGTCCCATTCCGGTGCCCATGTACATCTGAGATATGCTTCCCGACCCGGTCGGGCGGGGCGCGATCGGGTGTTAGTTAGTTGCCACACCGACTTGGCCGATAGCCGGAAATCGCTACACTGGTTCAGCGGGGGGGGGGAATCAGTCGCACCCCGTGACTGGCAGAATAGCTTGCAGACGCTTGGATTAGTCCCGCTTGCCGCAGGCCCATGCATGGCCATGCACGTTCGATGACCTGCCGTGACGACAGGGCGGAGGATCTCGCGCCGTGACGGGCGGCAGGCCCGAACCCGCTATCGGCTGGTTCATGCTGTCAGAGGCGGACCGCAATGCGGCAACCCGATATCTCTCTAAGCTGGCCTCGGATGGAACCCGGGACGAGCTCGGATTCGCGCCCGTTCACTTCGCCTTTGCGGATCGCTTCTTTCCTGGCACTTCGGTACAGCACGCCCAGCTCCGCTACGTGTTCTTCGTGGCGTGGTCCTACGACGAACTGCTCAAAGAGAGCGCCGGGCGAGCCTTTCCCGCGGAAGCGCTTATCCGACTCGAGCGCCGTTACTCCTTGCGTCTCATCAAGAGCGTCGGTGAGCTTGAGAACTCCGGTATCTCCGGCTGGATGAAGTACGTCGCTGACCAGCGGCCGGTCATTCGCGCGAGCACCATTTACTGGACCGCCTTGAGGTCGTGGCGGGTGGTCGCTCCACTTGACGGAACCCGGGAATCCCCGACCGAGTCGGCGCTGCGGCGCAGTTGGCCCCACCTCATTGACCATCCCGATGGCGACGGTGCGCGCGCCGCCGCCAAGCCGCTCTTTCAGGACCTCCCGGCCCCGCCAGCCGACTGGCGGAGTAGTTCCGGTCCCCTGCGGCTCGACCTCACCCGGCAGGAGGCAGATTTTATCCGTGGCAGGTGGCGAGCCGCGGGCACGGGTCCCGAGCCTACTCTGATGAGCAAGCTCGTAGAGGCGGGGGTCAGGCCGAAGTCGCTGTGGTCGCTAGCTGTCCGGCGCTTAGCGTCTCCCGGGGAGAAAGTCTGCCTTGACTTGGCGCGCCGTGCGGCCTCGGTGGCCTGCGTGGCAAGAGCCGCCCATGCGGCGCTGATCGAAAGGCAGAGGAACGAGGATCTTGGCCTCGATGACAGCGTCCACGCCGAGGCGCTTCCCGCCCTTATTGCCGAGCACCGCGAAGCGACGCTGGAGCTGGATGTCGGCGCGCTCCGGCGCGAGACGGGAATCGACGGGCAGCTGGCGGCGTTCATCGAGGCCGTCCAAAATTGGCTGCGGGCGGGCCGGGGCCTTGAGGCGCTCCACCCCGTGATCGCCCAACGCGAGCACGACCTCAAGCAGGGCCGCGCCTTCCTCGCCAATGAGCGCCGACGTGCAGACTGGCGGAAGGGCATTGCGACCCCGCTCGACTACCGTTGGCCAATCGTGCGCGGGATGATTTCTCGCATCGCGGAGGCGGCGTGAGCTTTCACCCGAGGGACAGGATCTCCATCTTCGGTTCACTCAGGCCGCGGAAAGGGCAGCTGCTCTCCCGCGCCGTCGTTGCGACCTACTCGCTCGACTTGGTGGCGATGCTCGGCCTCGTGCTAGCCCTGGGTGGCGACGGCGAGGAGGAGTTCGAGAGCTCCCCCCTGGAGTTCGTCAACGCCGTCGAGAAGGTCAGGGGGCGCCTGCTCGTCCTTCACCAGCTCGGCCGAGTCATCGCGCCCGGCCGTCACCGCTCCGTCCTGCCTCTACTCGACACCATGCTCCGCGCCGTCCCGGCGGACGAGCGCCGCGAGAGCTGGCACCCCAAAGTGGCCTTAGCGAGTTACGAGCTCGACGGAACGACTGAGTGGCGGCTCTGGATAGGCAGCCGCAATCTCACCGGCTCTGGCGACCTCGAGGCAGGCCTCCTGCTCGTCTCTGGCAGCGGGCGAGGTGCCAAGGTTCTGAAGGGGGTCGCCGAGCTTGCGACCGGGCTGCTGCCCGAGGCGGACTGGACGCCCGCCGAGGTGGGCCAGTTGCGGACGGCGAGGTGGATCGCCCCGCCGGGGGTCTCCGTCCGGCGCCTCTTGTGGCGCAGGCCTGGGCAGGCGGTGCCCTTCCTCGATGGGCCGCTGCTCGCACGGGCCACGCGCGTCTGCGCCGTCAGTCCGTTCATCGACAATAACGGCCTCGCCGTCGCGCGGGCCGCTGCGCGCGTCCCGCTCACGCTCCTGACGACGAGGCGCGCCGGGTCGTGTTGCGCGCCACTGGACGGTGTGCGCTTTCGAACGGCCACCTCTCCCGAACCGGACATTGAGGTTGCGGTGGAACGGCAGCGGGAGGAGGCCGATGGGGATTTCACCGACCCCCCGGCGAGTGGCGTCCACGCGAAGCTGTTGGCGGCCGAGCGCAGTGGCAAGGCGGTCCTGCTTCTCGGCAGTGCCAACCTGACTGGGCGCGGGCTCCTCGGCCCCAATGCCGAGGCCGCGGCCCTGCTCGACGTCACAGATCCGGCGCTTTCCTCATCACTGTTCGACTTCGTCGATGGCGGTATGGAGCTGATCCCCGAGCCTCCTGACGAGGCGCGCGAGGAGTTGGCAGCGGAGGAACGGAGGCTCGATGGGCTGGTTTCCCGGTTCCTTCAGCGGCCGATGACGCTCACCCTGGGCGAGAACGGGCTCGTGCTCACGGTCAAGGGGGGCGTCGATGACTTGCTTGAGGGTGCCCGTTTGTCCGCGGCACCCTTCCTCGACCCGGAGCGCCGGGCGGAGTGGGTGCGCGGCTCAGCCTCTGTCAGGCTGCTCCCGACACCCCCGCCTGCTCACGAACAAACAGCATTCCTCACGCTTCGCGCCCAGAGTAGGACCCGGCCGGAGGTGGTGCGGTCCTGGGTGCAGCGGTTCGAGCTCGCTGGCCTGGATGCCGAGCGGCGGGACCGCGTTCTGCTGGCGCGCTACATAGGGGCGCAGCGCTTCCGCGACTGGCTGCGCTCGCTCCTCGAGGACATCGAACCTGTCGGGGGACGCGGCAGGTGGTACGACCCGGTCCCAGAACCGCAGCCTCCAGGAGGGCTCCCGCCGGATTTGTTCGCCCTAGAGACGCTGCTCGGGGGATGGGCGCGCGATCCGTCCGCCTTCGAGGCCCGCATCTCGAGGATAATCGCCATGCTGGATTCGTTCCAGGAGACATTCGAGGCGCTCCCGGACGGCAGCGAACGTTCCGCGGCCCTCGAAGACTTATCCCGAGTCAGGCCGTTCCTGACGGCGCTGGAGCAGGCCGTGTCGGAGGCCGACTCATGACGTTGCTTGCCCCGTTCCAGCAGGCGACGGTCGACGTGGCGGTGGAGCATCTCTCTGCGGGTGCCCGCCGCTTTCTCGTTGCCGACGAGGTCGGGCTCGGTAAGACGGTCATAGCACGCAAGGTGGCGGAACGGCTGCGCCGGAAGGGACGGTGCTTCAACCTTCTCTACCTCTGCCCAAGCCTTGAAATCGTGGGGCAGAACCGGCCGAAGCTGGTTTCGCTGACCGGCATCGACGTGAAGGAGTACAGTTCCGGGGAGGATCGGCTGTCCCTCGTGCCTGGCGCTCTACCGGATGAGGGTAATGGTTACCGCGTGTTCACATTCACGCCTGAGACCAGCTTGCCAGGATGGAAGCCCGGGCCGCGCACGGGACGGAAGGCCGAGCGAGCCGTCATCCGTGCCATCCTCGACCGCTACGATGCGCTTCGCGCCGAAGTCCTGAGGCTCGAAAAGGAGAGGGCCCGTGGACCGCTTCTCCCAGAGCGCTCCCCTCACCTCGCGGGCCACAGGTATGCGGGCATCGAGCGTGCCCTGCGAGACGTGTTCTCCGTCCCTGTTGGTTCTCTTGAGAGGGCCATCCTCTCGTGGCTGAGGCAGAAGGACGTCGATCTCGCTGAGCTCATCGCGAGGTTCCGTTCGGCCCTCGCCCTTGCAGCGCTGCGCTCCCCGTCCGTGCGGCCAGACCTTATTATTCTCGACGAGTTCCACCGCTACGCCGACCTCATCCTGCCACTCCGATCCGTGGCGTCTCAACCACTTGAGCGCGAGCGCGCTGCTGTTCATGGCCTGCTCGTCGACGCGCTGCTGAAGGGGGACCATCGTCCATCTGTCCTGCTTCTGTCGGCCACCCCCTACAGGCTGCGGCGGCTCAGCGGTGAGGACGTCCATCCAGTCGAGCACTACCGTGCGCTCGTGGATCTCTCCAGCTTCCTGTCTGGCGACCAGGGCACGCGTCGGCAGGTCGAGAACGGGGTGCGCGCCTACCACGACGCACTGCGTACAGAGGGCACGGCGCACGATGTCGGAATGGCGGTGATCGCCGCCAAGCAGCGCTTGGAGTCTCTCCTACGCCCCCTGATGGCGAGGACCGAGCGGGCCCTGGTGCATGATGGCGACCTGTTCGAGCGCGATCAGCCTTCCGTGGAGGTGGAGAAGGATGACCTGCGCGTGTTCCGACACTTTGCTCGGTCCGTGCACCGGTCGGAGGCCCGTCTCGCGGGGTGGGTTCCGGCAATGTGGTCCTCGATACCCTACCCGGCCCAGACGCTGCACGGCTACCAAATGTGGAAAGCCCTCGTCCGGGCCACCAGGGCCCCCGTCGAGGGGGGAGACCGCAAGGGACAGCTGGCCCATCCGCAGCTCAGGAAGTTGGCTGAGATCGCCGGCGACGCCGCGCAGCTCAGCTTGCCCTGGCAGCCGCCAACCCTGGCGTGGTGGAAGCTCGAGGGGGCCTGGGCCAAGGCCCGGCCGAACCCCGGCAAGACGCTTTTGTTCAGCAAGTGGAGAGCCGCCCCGACGGCGATCTCGGCCCTTCTATCGCTCCGCCTGACCCAGGGGCTCCGCAAACCGGGCACAAAGGCTCCCTCAGCGCTGCTGCGGTCGGGGGGAGTGGACGGCAGCGCTCTCATCGGGCTCTTCGCTCAGTGGCCCCACCTCTCAACCGCCATCGAGCCGCGCAAGTCGGCGGGGGCGTCCATCAAGGCCGTCCGGAAGGCGGCGCGGGACAGCTTGGAAAAGTATCTCGAAGCCAAAGGGGTACGCGTCGGAGGAAAGGGCAGGCGTCCCGTCTGGAAGGTCGCGTGCGGTCTTGAGAAGCACATCTCCCCGCTTGCTTTCCTCCGCCTTAGGGGCGTTGTTTCCGCCGCCCGCGGCGATAGGGGGCCTGACTGGGCGGCCACAAAGCCCATCTCCATAATCTCAAGGCCGGAGCTCAACGCGCTGGCCAACCACCTCCTCTCGGCCCCGGGTTCGGTTCTTGCCCGCTGCGCCAAGCGCCACGGCATTCCGACGGATGCCTCCAAGGATGCGCGGGTGGTCTTCGCGTTCGCCTGGCATAAGCTGCGCGGCTACCTGGGCCAGCGCGCCTTCGCGGACCTCCTCCTGACCGGTTCCCAACGCAAGAGGTATCCAGATGCGCTCTGCGAAGCCATTCTCAAGGGCGGCTTCGAGGCGGTTCTCGACGAACAGATGAGCATCCTCGCGACACTCGACGGCGCCGCTGGACTCGAGATCGTCCACCGGCTGGACGCCAGCCTTATGGACAGACCGGGCCTCGTTCGGCTGCGCCGCAGCGGACGCGATCACAGAGTACCCGTCCAAGCGATCGTCCCGTTTGCCGGGGCCGAGCGGCGCAGCGGCCCCGAGAGGGGCGGCAGGCTCCGAACGGACTCCCTTCGCCGAGCGTTCAACTCCCCCTTCTGGCCGCACGTCCTTTGCACCACCTCGGTTGGGCAGGAGGGACTGGACTTCCATCTCTGGTGCAGCAGGATCATCCATTGGGACCTTCCATCGGACCCGGTGGACTTCGAACAGCGCGAAGGCCGGATTGCCCGCTACGCCAGCCTCTCGGTCCGGCGGTCGTTCGCGGACAATCATGCGGCCGAGGCGCTCCGGAGTTGCCGGGAGCGGAGCCCTTTCGCCCGCCTCCTGGAAATCGTACGGGAGCAGCCCGTCGAAGGGACCGGGCTTGAGGGGTGGTGGCTTCCAGCCAAGGACCGCTGCCCGAGGAGCGTCAGCTTCGCTTGGCAGTTCAGCCATCGGTCCGCTCGGCGGGACCGAATGCTCCACGAGCTGCTCCTCTACCGGCTGGCCCTGGGCCAGCCGGATCCGGACGCGTTTCTCGAAATGCTGAAGCGAACGTGCGCGGGAGAGTCGGATGCCAAGAGCCTCGCGATGGATCTGTCCGCCATCTCGCGTGTGACGAAGGCGCCACGAGCAGCCGAGACGGCCCCGGCCAAAACACGCGCATTCATCCCGACAGACCTTCGCGGAGCTGCGGATTGAGATCAGTGGTCATGCCGCCCCGTCAGGGCGTGCAGCGTTCCCCACCGACGAGGCCCTAGGCGCCCTGGATCTTGAGCTCAACGCTGTGGAACCGGTGTATGGCCATGGCTTCTCACCCTTCGGAGCCCGGCACCCCGATCAAAGCGAATGGGCCTGCACGTCCGGTTTCTGGGCCCACTCCACGAGCTGAAGCACCTCCTCACCCTCGCAGGATCCGCATATTCAGCACCGTGCCCGGACTGCAGACCACCTGATCTGTCCAACGCCATCCAGACCGGGCGGTCTGACTGGCAGGCAGCGAAGGTCTGCTTCTCCCGATCAAGCTCTGAAGCCAAGCTGAAAGCAATGCTCCGCAAGGCAGCGACGCGTACCCTCGACACCCTCTGGAACACCTTCGGGCGCATCACCGAGACCTTCACGTCCGCCGAGTGCGCCAACTACTTCGCCGCCGCCGGGTACGATGCAGACTGATCGGAAACCGCTCTAGAGGTCCGACAGATTTCATTACCTGCCGCATGCGCAGGTGATGAATGTTCGATACAAATTCGAAACGATGTTACGCGGCTTACAATGTAACCATAAATTCATTGTCTCCGTCGGATGTAGACAACACCAGTTTCTGCGGCGTTTGTGCCTCCTGCTCGCAGCCACACTGCCGATGGTCGAGCATCCGTGCCAGCTCACCGATGCTGCCGTGGCGGGCCATGTGTCTGTGGAGCCTGCCGCCATAGCTCCGAGCATTCCCGTGTCGCTGCAAGACAACCTCATCCATCAGATGCGGAATGATGGAGCAGTCCAGACTGTCGGCCAGGTAGGCCATGATATCGAGCCCCCCGGCATCGAGGTCACCCCAGTGATGCAGTGCTGGCCGCCGGCCATCGATGTCCGGTCGCAGTAGAGCCTTCAGGGCATCAAGGACCGGTTCCGCCGGCATCCCGCCGGTGAAGACGACCACAACGCCTGGTTGGCGGCAGCTCCGCGTGTGCAGTTCGAACGAGGCGAGGTTCTCGATAGTCAGAACTCGGCGCCCCTCCACCGTTGCTGACCACAGCAGGCTACGTGCCCAGTCCCCCGAAATGGTCATGGACGGTGCAACATCGCAGGAGACCCTGCTGTGTCCGCCTGATGCGAGCGGCATGTCGACGGTGCAGGGACCGGACAGCATGACCCGAATGGGGAACTTTGAGATGCGGTAGTGCTCAAGGGCCTGCTGGGGTGTCCCGGTGCCCCGCAGCCTGGCCAGCATGGAGCCCAGCCCACCGAGATGGTCAGCCAGAATCTTCGAGGCGTTGGCGCCCTCGGAGGCAAAGACGCGTGCGCTGATGGTGCGCGGGTCGCCACCGCACCAGTCGGGAGCCAGCACTGCCTGTAGTAGCCGGAAGCGTCGTTCTGCAGACAGGACGTCACCAGGTGTCAGCCCGAATGCAGCTTTCCCGTTCTCCCAGGAAGTCCTGCAGATTGCGAGCAGATGAATTATCTCCTGGTCAGGGTCCAGGGCCAGGACGGCGGATGCGCACCGCTGGGCCAGCTCGGCAGCACGGGGGACGCCCAGGAAGCGCGCCAGTGCATCGGCGTTCTGGAGGCGCGCCTTACCAGGCAAGTGGCGCATGCCGGCCTTTCCGGCCACCAACTCCAAGGCGCCAGCCTTGTTGGCACCCTGCAAAAGGGTGAGCATCTCCTGTTCGGACCTGGCACGCTCAAACCCATTAGGCAGCCGCTCCCAAGGAACTGACATGAAGCGCGCCGTTCCGGGCTCCTCCGCCGCAGTAGGGCGGTCGGCTGCCTTGAGCATCCGCAGCAGGAAGGCCCGGCCAGGGCTGGCGTCAACCTTGCTCAATCTGCGGCCTCGGGCAGAGCGGCTGTTCCGGCGTGCTTGGCCTTGAAGCCATCAAAGCCCAGGAACGCCGGGTTTTCGCGGTGGAAGATGGCGCGGCCCTCCTCATCGAGTCGGGTCTGGGTCAGCTCTAGCGCGGTTCCGGAGCGGAAGAAGTTCAACATGGTCCCGGAGAACTGCATGAAGATGGTCTGCTGGTTGTCCGGCACGGCGACGATGAGCTGCAGACCGCTCTCATGGAACAGGCGCACGGTCTCGCCAATCGCCTCGGAATCCATCCGCTGAAAGGCCTCGTCCAGGATGGCCAGGGCCAGACCACCGTCATGGCCGCCCGGGGTAACGAAGCTGGTCGCAGCCAGGGCACTGCACATGGCCACATAGAAGGGGACCTGGACCTGGCCCCCGGAACCTGTCCCTTGGCGCTTGCTCAGCGTGGTCTTGACTCCGTCGGGATGGGTCATCTCGATGTCGTAGGTGTACCACTGCCGGGGGTCGGACAGCTCGGAGAGTTCGGCCGTGGGGTCGAAGATGTCGCGCTGCAGTTTGGCCAGCACTCGTGACTGAGGGCCAGCAGGGGTTTCTGCGCCGGTGGCGAACAGAGGCAGGTCGGAACCCGGTTCAGGCGGGTTATCTAGCAACTCTAGGAGGCCGGCGAAGTCAGGTAGGGCTTGTGAGATGAACCGGTACTTCATGCCGTGGAACTGCCGCTCGCGGAGGTTCCGGTTCAGCTCACGGAGCTGCCGTTGCTGTTCCTCGACCGCCGTGGCCATCCGGCCGATGTAGTCTTCCCCCAGGTGCTTGATGGCCTGCCGATATGCCCCCTCGGCTTCGGCCTTGCGCTTGACCAGTTCGTGGCTCTCCAGCCAATCACGTTGCGCTGCCAGCCATTCCTGCAGGGTCCGCATGCGGGCGTCACGAACCTGGTCATCCCGTATCCGCGAATCCGGGTCATCGGCTGGCGGAATGGCGATGCCGCACTCCTGGCTGTAATTCCGCAGCTTGGTGTCCACGGTGCCAAAGTCCGAAACAACGCGGTTCACCTCGTTGGAGATGAGGCGGTTGGCTTCCGCCTGGATAACGGCTCGGTAGCCCTCGGCATTATCTTCGAGGAGGACCTCTATCTGGCCGGTTTCAGGTGCAGGCACATCGGCGCCTGCCACGAAGCTCTGCTGGAGGGCCATCTGGTCTTCAGAGAGCCACGGACCATCCGTCTCCAAGGCTGTTGCCAGGGCCCGCCTGTGCTGGGCCGCCTTCTCGAGCGTGTCCTGGATGGCCTTCTGGGCATTCTTCACAGCCACCAAGCAGCCGCCATGAACCGAGACCGCCTGACGGTGGTGCGCATCAAGACTCGCCAGCGCCCGCTTCTCTGCGGCCAATTGCGCTTCCTCGATGTTCTTCCCGGCCTCAGCATCGGCCTTCAGGCGCCGGGCTTCCTCCAGCTCGGCTCGCTTGGCACCCCGCTCAGCCAGCATGGAGGGAAGGTCGGCCTTTTGAAGCGTCTCCAAAGCCCGCAGGCCGTTGCAGATGGCAACCAGGGCGGACTGGGCCTCATCCTGTTGCCCTTTGGCCAGCTTGTAAGCCCTGGAGGCCTTCGCCAGGGCTTCTTCCAGCGGGGTCGGGTCCAGCAGTCCTGCCTGCCCCAGAAGATGACCACGCCGTTCGTTCCTGCGGCTCCGGCCGGACCAGGCCGAGTAGTAGAACAGGTCCTTGGTCACAGCCGTGGGCTTCCGCATCGCTTCATCGACGCTGGAGGCACAATGGGTGTGGCCCAGGCGGTAGTTTAGATAGCCCGTGGCACGGGGGTCTGCCGACCTGACCTTTGTCGCCAGACTCCCACGGGTGGGCTCAGGGGCGTCCGCTGTCCTGGTGGTATCGATGACCCGGCCGGGCATTTCTCGGACCCGGACCAACTCCATGGCTTCCCGGGCCCTGGAGGGAGGCACCAAGAGCGCTTCCCGCTCCGGGCCCAGGACCACCTCAACGGCGTCACGCCAGTCCTCGTCCACCCAGTTGACGGTCTCGCACAGAGGCTCGGCCTCGATGCCATTCGCCTCGAGGAGCTTCATCAGCTGCTCGGTTGGTTCGGACAAGGGAAGTTTTCCGCTCTGGACGCGCGCCACATTCTCAGTGGCCAGAGTCAGCTCATCCTTGGCCCTCTGGGCGGCTGTGGAAGCCAATCCTAACCGCTCACGGACTTCTGCCTCGAGGGCCTGCATCTGGGCCTTCTGGATTCCCCGCATCTGAGCCGCCAGACGGCCATGCCCCTCCCATGCCGGAGGCTGCGGCATGGCCAGGGGCAACTCCAGGCCTTCCGCGAAGACCTTCATGGGGTGCAGCTGGCGGGCGGCGGCGTCCAGGTCGACCAAGGGATTGTCGGCCTGATTGAAAGCCCTGCTGGCTTCCGCGTAGCGGAGGTCAGCAGCCTGACGCCGGACAGCGCCATCGCTACTTTGGATGGCCGCCAGCGCGTCATGATAGCGGGCCTGGGCCTCGGTGAGCACCAAACGGGCCGCGACTTCCTGTTGCTCGGCTTGCGTCAGCGCCTGTCCGGCCTGCTCGTGCTCGGCCCGAGCGCGCAGATGGTCCAGATGCGCGAAATGCAGCTTATAGTGGACTTCCTCGGTGCGCAGGCGAGCCAAGCGTCGGCGCCGGGTGACCACGGCCGAGAGCTCGGAATCCATGCTCTTGATGCGAGCCAGGTTGTTGACCGCCTCCTCCACCTTGCGCTGGATTTCCTGATAGGTCTGGATGCTGCGCCGTAGGCTGGTGAAGTCCACATCCGGCTTATCCAGCACATACTCGCGAACAAAGGTCGTGGGATTCGCCACGTCCTTGTACGCCATCATGTGCTTGAGGTTCTTCAGGAACTTCTTGTGGCGGATGGTTCCTCCCTTAGGGCTCAGCATCGAGCAGAGCTCCTGGGAGAAGGCGGTAGCGCCATCGTATGTTTGGTAGTCCAGCTTCTCCTCGCGGAGCTTGCTGAGGATGGACTCCCAGGTCATCGGCGTGATGATATCCGAGTCGGCTTCCGAGCGAAGGATAATCTCCTCGGCCTTCAAGATTCTCTTGCCAACGATAAGGCGGCGAATGACAGGGTCAGAACTCTGCTCATCGGCTTCGATGAAGATGCAGGCCGTGAGTTCCTGGCCTGTCTTGTTGTGTCGCCAGCCTAGGAGGAGCGCCGTCAGTGCACTGTCCCGCAGGTGGATGTCGTCGATGGTGCCGAGGGCATAGTCGCGTAGGGTTCGCTTAGACTGTGCCCGGCTCTTCTGCACAATGGCGTTGAGCGCGATGTCCCTCGGGGCACCCTGAAGGACAGTGCTGATGCCGTCCAGGATGGAGCTCTTGCCGGCACCATTGGGGCCGGTAAGGAGTATGATGCCATCCTCCGTCACCTCGATATCCCGGGCATTGATGAGATACCAGTTCACAAAGCCCAGGTTCACCAGGCTCCAGCGGGTCTTTGCGCTCATTCCTCGCTCCCTTCCGGGCTGCCCAGGTGGGGCTCTGGCGGGCTTTCAGCATCATCGCTGTGGCGCGGGGCCTCGTTCTCCGCCCAGGCCCGGAGGCGCGCGACAGCATCCTCTGGGACAACCAGGCGGATGGCTGGCATGATGGTTATCACCTGGTCGTCCTGGAGCTCTTCGCCGACATGCAGCAGCCCCATCCGGCTGGCACCGCGCATTAGTCCTTGGCAGACCGTCTTGGCCGGCATGTCACGTCCCATGCGCTGCGCCACGAAGTCCCAGACTTCCTTCAGGCGTGCCTCAGCCCTGGAGCCGTCACTGAGGTCAGCTCCCTTGACGCGCTCCTCATAGACACCCAGCAATCCAGCCAGGAACAACATCTCCAGCAAGTTGATTGAGTTGCGCACGGCGCCCGGATAGTCCATCGGGAGGATGCCAACGGACCAGATTTCAGGCCGGCTCAGCAAGCGATAGCCCAGGGCATCGAAGAGCTTCTCGTAGTAGGTGATGTGCCCCATGATGGTCTCATAGGCCTGGCGCTGCGCACCACGGTCATCGGCGTAAAGGAACTGCCTCTCCAGCAGCATCCGGGCCGCCGAGCGGAGTTGGTTTGCCAGGTCGGTATCGTCGTCCTGTTCGCCCACTTCCTGGTCGAGTATCTCGCTGAACTCACGGAGCATCAGCATGGACCACCTCGTGCTCCTGTTCTGCGGTGTTCCGCCGCACCTCACTCGAGACCACCTCGAAAGCCGGAATTTCGAGAGGGCCGTGCCTTGCAGTGGATGCAATTCGGCGCAGGACATACCCGTTGCCAAGATTCAGTTCCTGGCGTGAACCGAGGGGCAAAGTCGCGATGCTGTGCAGCAGGGCAATCTCCTGGGAGGTTCTGGGAGTGAAGTCGGTCGACCGGAAAATGCCACCATTCAGCTGCGCCAGCTTTTTTGCTGCCTGCCGCCCGTCAAAGAGAAGGGAGGTCATGAACTGCTTGGCTGCCTTCTGATAGGCCACCAGCAGGGGGTCCGGCTTCTGGACCCGGCTGGGCTTCGGTGATACCCGCTCGCGCGGGCGAGGTGGGTCCCTGAATCCTCCAGGTGACAAGTAGGCAACCGGCGGGATTAACTTCAGACCCAGTGCCGGAAGCTCAAGCCCATCATCCTCTACGCCTCTCAGCGCGTTCAATGCATCTGACACCGCATTGAACCGCCGGTCACGGTTTGGGTCGGTGAGGTCAACCTGCCGGATGGTGTTCAGGAAACGGCGCTCGACATTCGCCTTGCTGGCATCAATGCGCTGTCGGCTGCGCTCCACAGCGTCCATGGAGGCGATGATGGTGTCGAGGGCGTCCTGCAGAGCCTGGCAGTTCGCGTCGACATCCTTTCGACCGCTATTGGCAGCCATGGCTTCGGCGAAGCGCCGCAAGGTCTCCATGTCGCTGAGGTCCTCCGCGAGCCGTATCACCTTGGAACGGAAGTGGTAGGGATGGTTCCTCGATGAAGTCAGCTGGGCGTAGTCGCCTGCGTGAATTTTGGCGACGAACTCATCGAAGAAGGCCGAGACGACTTCGTTGAGTTTCGGCTTCGAAAGGATGGAGCGCTCGATGCTGCGCAGGTTGCCAGCGATGGCGCGGACATTGGCTGCGAAGCTCCTGGCCGACCTTGCCGCTTCCAGAATGGCCCCAGCATGGGTTTCGGGCTTCGCATGGGCCGACTGCAGCATGGCATCGAGGCTGGCGATACCGTCTCCGAAGGAGATTCCCTGAACTTCGGCAGGGAGCTGCCGGCACAGGAACTCCGCTAGGATTGCTACTGAGCGGTCCATCTCTACGACCGTTCTCCAGCCATCGCGGTGTTCCGTGAACCACCCAGCCGTAAACATCATCCGGATGGCGGCTGAGGGTGCAGGGCACTCTGTAGCAGGGACCTCCGCTTCCAACTCCGAAAGTGTTTTTTCAACCAACCCCTGGAGTTCCTGCTTTTCAACAGGGTCCACGCTCTCCTTGGAGAATGGCCCCATGATGCACGCCCGGAGTAGGACCTCGTACGCCTTGCGGGTGCCATCCAGGCTGAAGGGATTGAAGACCCGAGCTGGCAGGACGTCGAACAGGAAGCGGGTATTGTCCATCGCTCGCGACAAGTCGTCCCCTCATGGAGGATGCAAGATAAGGAACGATATCTTTCAGGAGAAAGACTTACTTTAGGCACCCGAGTCTTACAAGATGCCTTAGAAGGAAAACAATTCTCGATAAGTATTTCTGTTCCTGGAAAGCTGAGTTTCTGAAGCTGTAGTCTGGCACCCCTTCCCAGGGCGGTCACTGGGGTACTCCAAAGGGTTGGTCATGTGAATGTGCGTCGGTCGCTGGCGCTTCGCTACCGCTAGGCTGGCGGTCTATTCAGCGGCGGCAGCGAGGCTGCTCCGGCTGCTCGCCACGACTGCCGTAGCCGCCTTCCTCTGGCCTGTTCCTCGCAGATGCGAGGTGGGAAAGCGAAACTAACCTCCCCCTCGGCCGCGGGGCGTTGGCAGCAGACAGTCTAACCCGCCGAAGCGCCGCTCGGCCCGCATTGCCGCTACCACCCCTCGCGCCAGGAGATGGTCCGAAGGCTGGGCTCTCCAGGCGCCGATATGGGCCAGGCAGCATATCGCCAGCGGTGGGAGCTTGAGACCGTGATGTCTGTCGCAAAGGCTGCTGCGGCAATGCCCCGACCGCACGCGTTGAGGCCATCCAGGCTCCGACGTCCGACCTTGCCTAAGAGGGGCGCCCCCTTGCAAAGTAAGATGCCCGGAAGCTGCCGGGCGAGGTCAGGAAATAGCTTGCCAGCACTCGGGGCATCCAATCTCGTGCAGGCGAGCTTTCACCAACTCCGCCAAACGGGGATCGGCCCTCAACTTCAGGCGGGCTGCCTCGAAATACTTCGACCTCTCATCCATCAAGGTGCGGTGCGCCCGCTGGACTGCCTCGTCAATCTGCGGATCTGGATCCCGCCGCGGCGCTTGGATGGGGGCGATCTGCATGGTGAACGGCTCTTTGTCGTCCTCCTCGAACAGCTTGCTGAGCTCCGCGTAAGCCTCGTCGAAGTGCTTGCTCTCCGCGCGGCGCGCCTGGACCCGCAGCGCGGAGGATGCATGCTCGATAGAGCTGTCGATGGCGACCCTCTCGGCGTGGAAGCTTAACTCCACCCCGCTCATGGCCTTCTGCACGACCGCTGCCCGGGTGACATTAGCGTTCACATCCGCGGTGAACTTCTCGACTGCGGCGAGGACGCCTCCGAGTGACGGCGGAGAGGGAGGCTGGCTCTGCCCGGGCGCTGCAGTGGCGGCCATCATGCCGGCAGCCAGCTTCGGCCCCGCTGCGACGGCCGCCTCGGGCGGCGGCGGGTTCTTTAGGCTGTCGTAGATCGTCCATCCGAAGAAGGCCGCCGGAATAAACAATAGCGGGAACACGAATCCGCCGAGGGCGAGCAGGGCCGTGATGCCCACGCGAAGCCCGATTGTCTTGCTCTGCATCTTGTCCGCGCTGGTGGAAGGGGTGTCTGGCAGGGTGGCCATCATAACGGTTGAGAGCTTGATGGCTAACATGAAACAGTCACCGTTGCTTCCATCCGCGCTCCGGCCTTGTTTCTCCAAGTCACCCGCCTTGCCTACACTACCAAGGCCAACCGCACCAACACCGCCAGCCAGCATGAGATCTACCTGGCGCTGTTCAAGATCGCGATTAAGGTCCTAGGAGGCATGGAGGCGGCCTTCGATTTCTGCGATGCCTGCAACGCGGCAGTCACCACCACGGCGACGGCGGTGCTCAGGAAGGACCCGGCGGTGGCGGCCGATACCTAGGTTATCGAGGATTTAGGAAATGGCGCCGCATGGCCCTTTGATACTGCTCGGCGGCAGCACTCAGGGCGCGTGCTTCGCCGAGCAACTCTCGGGATGTGACGCCGGCCGCCCCCGCAACTTTAGCTGCCCGCAATGCGCCGTGGATCGGCCCCTCACCCTCCTCGAGTGCCTCAGGGTCCGCTGCACCGCCTCTTAGTCTTGACAAGGCAAGCTTCTGCCGTGCGCGGTGGTCCTGCAGACGTTCAATCCAGTCCTGGAAGATGGCGGCCCACTCGCGCGACGCTCGACGCTGGATGTGCTGCCAGAAGCTCAGCTGGTCTGCCGATATGCTCAGGATACGCTCAACGCAGACAGCTGCCTGCCGACAGTAAGCGGACGTACTCGAGCGCAGCGCGCTCACGTAAGACCGACCGAAGATGAGTTGCTTTAACTGCGTCGTCGCTGATCGCCCTCCGACAGCTCCCCCGACAGCGGCTGCCAGAGGAAGGATAATCGCTGGCCAACCAGCAACTCCCGCTGCGAGTATCACGCCTGCAGCAGCCGCCTTACCCGCTCCCGCGCCAATGGCTCGTCCTGCCGAACCCATCGCAAGCTCCGTCGCTGCCCCCACCAAGTCGGTCTCACCCCTAAACCACGCGAAAGCAGCTCTGGACGCGGTCGACACCGGCATATAGATGCATATCTCGAAGTCGAGAATGTCAGCTGCATCGGACAAGGCTTGATGGGTTGAAGCTCGGACCGTCTCGCTCGTTATTCCTGGTATACCCATCACCAGCGGGTGGTCGGCGAAGTGTGGTGCGAGGTCCTCGTTCACTACAACCGGCACCTCGGGGTAACGCTCAAAATGGCGCAGAACGACAGCAGGAGATGTCGAGCACTTCGCTTGGAACCACTCGCCGTTGATGCATAGGTCGGCACCGGGGTGATTCGACGTCTCCGGGAAGTAGACCTCGGCGCCCTGACGCTCGAAGAAGAGACCGGCCATCCGCTCGAAGACGTAGCCCTGTAGCTGGCTCACATCACCTGCCATCGCAGCGGCAGGCTTTGCTTGAATCTCTGTGGCGAACTGCGCCAGCCTGTAGATATCCTGTAGGTCGGCGCTTCGCGCGAAGTCGAAGGCCCTCACCGCCAACTCGTCGCGCACCTGCAGCCGTGCGACATCATAGACCAGGTCGCCCAGAGTCAGTGCACCATGAACGGCTGATTCGGAGCGGAAGGCCTGCAGAATGCGCGCACGCCTATTCTCTGGCTGCAACGGTAGCCGCAGCCTAGCGATGAGTTCGTCAGCGGCCGTCACTGATGCATACCGCGAGATGGAGGCAAAAAGGGCAGCCCCCAGAACGTCGTGCCTAGAGCTCTCCAGTCCGACATGTCCCTGCGCGCTGCTGCCAGCTGCGCGGCCTCCAGTCGAGCAGTGAGCTTCTCGCTTGCGGCATGGAGAGCATGTCGTGCCTCGTGCTCTGTGGGCTGCGCCATCACGGAGGTGGCAATCATAAATGGCACAAGCCCGCTTCGCATGCTGCGCGTCGTTTTCCGCGCGAGCCAGATCCCGCCGACCAATGCCAAAGGACCGAGGACCGTCATACTCGTAGCTGTGGCGAGCATGCTGGTGGCAGCAACATAGAAGCCGAAGCCCAGCTTGAGACCGAAGAGCCCCGCGATTGCTGCTATGGTACTCGTCAAGGTGGTATAAGCTGCAAAGCCAGCGAGGCTAACGGTTCCGACGAGCGCACTGCCTGCTGCGGCAACTGCGCCGCCTCGCAGGAACGCACCCGCGCTCAGATCGTCGAGCTTCGCTTCGCGTCGGATGCGATCTTGTAACTCGGGCGGCAGGGCTTGGAGCTGGCCGGCGATCTGCTCGGCGAGTTCGAGCCGCTCCGAATCCGCCATGGCGTCGAAGCGCTCCTGCATATGCCTGAACAATGCCTTCAGCGCATACTCCGCCAAGTCTTGGATAGTCATCCCAGTAAACGCGGGCTCATTCTTACCGATGCGGCGAACGCTCTTCGCATCGCGCAGTGCTGCAACCGCTTTCCGCTCCATCGCACTTGCAGCCTCGTGGAGGAGTGCGGGCGTTGGTGCAACCGGCAGCTTCAAGTCGAAGTGCCAGAGTAGCCGGCTGAGCTTGATCGTGCGCCATTCGTCGGGCGTGAGGTCTGGCAGAAACGCAGATCTCTCGATGTGTGCCTGCGCATGTGCAGGCTCTGAAGCGCCAAACCCGAAACGACGACCGGCTTCACTGGTCGCAGTGGCTTGATCGTAGGTCCAGACCTGCTGGCGGACCGCCTCCGGATCTTCGACCATGAGGCCGTCCAGAAAGATACTTTTGCTCATTCCACCAACGCCAAGCCAAAGCTTACCTCCACCTAAGGTATCATATGGAAGAAAGAAATCACTACTACCTGGCGATTTTCTTATTAGGGCTTGGTGCAGGCCACTTTGTGATCTGCGCAGCTATGGTCGAGGAGATCTTCATGCGTTCGTGTGGCATCCATGTCGAGCCGTGCCGACTCGATCTACGTGCGCTGCACGCCTCGAACTCCGGCCCGACGCCGCCGCTGGTACGGAGGCGATTAGGTTCGGATCCGCCCCCTTCTCCTCATCAAACCAGGACGCTAAGGCTATAATGGGATGCCCGGCTGTTGCTTCAGCGCGACGACGTTGAGCCACCGCTCGCCACGTCGGCCAGGCCGCGTGTCCTCCGATGTCCAGACCTCCCGCAGTTCGATAGGTACACCCGCAAGTGCGGTGCGCAGCGTCTCCTCGGTATGGTCGACGAACAGGCGCCCCTTTGTCGTACGCTCCCCCCACCCGAGCTTGAACGACATGTGCCAGGCGCCGCCCGGGCGCAGCGCGCCGGCGAGGCGCGCTGCGGCGTCGGAGAACGCCGCCGAGGGAACGTGCAGTAGCGACGCACAAGCCCAGATGCCGTCGAACTCCTCCCGCCAGGCCGCGTCCTCGAAGCGCATCTGCAGAACCTCGGCCCGGCCGGCAACGCGCTCCTCTGCCAGCCGTACCATCTCGGCCGAGGCATCGAAGGCCACCACCGAGTATCCGCGCCCCGCGAAGGCCAGCGCGTCGCGCCCCACCCCGCAGCCTGCGTCGAGGATCCGCCCGCCGAGTGGCACGTACCGGAGAAAGCACTCATAGAGCGGCGACAGGTCGAGACCGCCTGTATCGGTGGCGAAGCGCTCGGCGTTGCGATCATAGAAGGCGACCGAGTCCGCACTGTCCTTAACCACCTGCCGAAACCCCCGCTGGCTCCCACTCATGCACCAGGGCATCGAGCGCGATCCGCTGGCGTGCCCGCAGGAACGACGCGCGTGCATCAGCGTCCGCCCCCGTCTGCAGCAGAATGGTCTCCCGCAGCGGGTGGTGGCTGTCCACGAGCCAGTTGTTGCGCTCGTGCAGGCGCGCGATCAGCCGCGGCGAGGGAACGCCGGCGGACTTGCCTCCTTCTCCGCGGTTGCAGTGCTGGCAGGCCAGAACGAGGTTCCACACGCAATCGGCGTCGGGCATGGCTCCGCGCTCTTTGAGGGTCCAGGGGAAGAAATGGTCGACGTCGGTCGCGGCCAGAGGGGTGTCCGCCCTGCAATAGAAGCAGCAGCCCCGTTGGTAGCCGTTCAGCGCACCACGCACCCGAGTCAGGCTGGTGCGCCGCACCCGCCGATCCTGCTCAACAAAGAGCAGATCCTGCGCGGCGTCCGCCTGTACGGCAATTCCTGCACGCGGCAGCTCTAACTGCCAGGCCATCTCAACCAACCGCCAGCGCGCCTCCACTTCATCGGCGAGGCTGCCGCCCTGCATCGAGGCCGCCAGGCGCCGGAAGTGGTCCGTGAGGCGGATGGCACCGGCGCCTCGACTGCCCTTCCTCTCGTCCTCGAAGAAGCAAATCGGCACCGGTCCGCTGCCGACCACGTGGAAGGCGTCGATGACGTTGGTGAAGCCGAGCCGGGCCGTGGTGCCGACCAGCTCGTCCTGGGGCAGCTCGCCGCGGTTGAAGGCGCGGCACGCGTCCAGAAACTTGCTGGAGCGGGAGGTGGTCTGTTTGTCAACGAGCGTCAGGTGCTCGCAGAGGTGCCGCGCGAAGGGGAGGGCCAGCTCCTCCAGCGGCACGCGGTCGTCCGCACGATTGGAGAACCCGAGCAGCGTCTTGGCTAGGGCGAACTTGTAAGAAGCGACGTTGCGTCCAAACAGCACCACCGCGCGCCAGTTGGCGTCCAGCGTCGGAGCCTTGGCTAGAAAGTCTGTCATCGGCGCGCCGTGTTCCCGTGCTGGCGGACGAACTCGGCGTACCGCAGGGCCAGCGCCTCGGTACTGAGTGGCGCCGCGCCTGATTTACGCGCCCGGAGCAGCCGGCCGTCGAGAGCACCATACTCTGTGCCTCGGAGAGAGGAGGCGACGACGAGCCGCGGGCCCTCCGTGCCATTCGGGTCCACTGAAACGAGGTCGCAATCGAAGAGGGTGTGCAGGTCGGTCCGCAGCAGGAGGCCGTTGGAGGGGTGATTGGTCTCCTCACCGCGATACGACAGGATGTGCGCGGCTTCGAGCACGTCGGCGACGGCACACCCGGTGACGGCGCAGCGCTCGCCATACGCCGCCATTAGGCTGCGGCGGAACTCGGCCTGGCCGCGCCGGGCCTTGATGGCGCGCAGGACAGTGGTTCGCGCGTCCTCCAGGTTCTGTGGATCGAAGGCCTGCTCGTCGGCCTCTTGGGCACTGATGGACAGGTCCGGCTGCGCAAGGGTGCCCTCGCGCTGGAGGACAAAGCTGCTGGCACCCGGCCCGCTTGGCGTCTGGTGCGAGACGTAGGTGAAGGGGCCGAGATAGCGGAAGCCGTAGCCCGGAAACTCACTCTTCTGGCGGCGGTAGAAGACAAGAAGTTCCAGGCCGCGCTCCGCATGCTCGATGATCAGAGAGTCTGTCCCGCGCTTCTCCTGCCCTTGCCAGTGGAGCACGTCCCCTTCCAGGCGGTCCTCGTACGGCGTGCGATCGGCGGACTTGTGCTCGGTAACGAACAGCAGCACCGAGGACGAGCCCTTCCGCCGGAAAACGCCCGACCCCATGGCGCCGGGGCTAATCCCCAGTCGCTCGGCCAGATCAGCCCGTGTGTAGACTTCGTCCGGCGTCAGCTGCCCAGAGAGGAGCTGGCCTGCGGGCTGCGGCGCCGAATCGACAACGATCTTGAAGCCCAGTTGCTCCGCCTTTCGCTGGACGGTCGCCTCGCCGCCACTGAACTGGGTTGGGCGAAGCGCCGGACGAGCCGGATCCTCATAGTGCCAAGCCACGCCCAGGATGGCCTTGGATGGATAGCGTTTGCCTTCGTGCAGGATCCAGTAGCCGGTCGGCGCGCCGTAGCCGTACTTCCGCAGGAAGGCCGCAGGGCCAAGCCGGTCGTGCTCGGCCATCGCCCTGAGGACGGCCTGACGGCTTTGCAGCTGGGCAATGCGGACCCGGGGCTGCCGAGGCCGAGCTGAGGTGGCCAGCGGAATATCCAAATTCCTGGATTGTCTCATGCAGAAGACCGTGTGACCATTTATTCAATCTAGCCACTTAACCTGCAGGTTAGAAGGTGCATTGCGGGAACGGAGGCGCGGGAGGGGGCGGAAGGTGGCGTGCGAAGCCCGGCGAGGTCCCTGTGCCGTCGCCGGGAAGGGAGGGGAGATCCGGCTCGACCGCCTGGCTGCCGGGCTCCTTCGTGCGGCTGCTCACCGCTCCAGGCGGATGGAAGGCTTAGCATGCCCCTTGGCTCTGACTTTCCCCGGTCGTCGGGGAAGGCATCTCCGACGCACCACCCCCATCAGATCGTGCTCGTCAAGCTTCTGATCTGCCTTGGCGTGGCGGGAGCTGGTGCTGCTGTTGCAGGCCACTCCGGCATGAAGTCCCACGATGCCGTTGCCGTGGGCCTCCTTCTTGCTGCCCTGTGCGCCATGCTCCTGTTCGGGCTGTTCTCTGTGGCACAGGCCGATCCGGTTCTAACCGCAACGTCGGCGAGGGCGCAGCCCACACAGCCGTCAGCCGGCGCCACGTCACCAACGCCGCCGCCCGTGACGCCTCGGACCTACGGCGCTTCTCCTGCTACAGAGACCAGCCGGCTGCCGATGATTGAATACGTGAGCGCCAGCGCGATCCAAAACCATCCGGGGATGGCGACCGCATCTGCGCCCGCCTGGACGCCCCCGCGCCAGCCGCCGTCACCGCCACGGAGCGCATTCGACCCGCCGATGACGCCGCCTCAAGCCGCCCCGCCCGCAGCGGCCTCGAACGGCGCGGCGGCCCAGCCTCCCTTCGGCTCCGAAGGCGTGCGCGGCCGCTTCACCGATGCGGACTGGAACGAGAAGAGCTTCCTCAAGCTGATGGGCTACCAGGTCGGCGTTTCCGGCATCTCGGCCTGGCGCCGGCAGGATATCCTGCGCCGGGCCTATGAACGACCACTTCCGGCGGACATGCCGGCGGCAATGCGGGCGGAGTGCGGCGCCCCCGGCAGCTCCGTCCGGCTGCAGCGCATCGTCCGGCATCTCAGGTTCTGCATCGCGATGGCCCGACCGCGGGCGGCCAATCTCACCAAGGCGCTGTCGGAGTGGCAGGCGGACATCGCGTGGCTGCAGGCGACCTTCGGCGCGCTCCATCGCGACGTCGACTTCCGCTGATTGCCGCGAGGCTGCGGGCCTCCCACGCCGCAAACCCGCCCGGCCGCGTTCTGCCGCCGGGCGGTTTGCGGGTCCTGCGGGCCGGTCGCAACGCCGGCTCTCCCTTCTACGACCCCGCCCGGGAGGGCGCGGTGGCGCGAACAATTTGGGCCTGTTTCGGCTTAGGGCGGGTCTGCTTTCCCCGCTGCCGCAGTGCGACCCTTGTAGCCGATGGCGGTAAACGCCCGATGAACGGCGACAAAAAATCTATGGACGGGGTGGTTGTCCCAACTCACTGGTGCCGCCGCTGCCGGCGCCACTCCCAAGGCGGCACCCGCTCGGCCTCGGGCAGTGCCCAGAGCCCCCGCCGATCGTTCCGTGCGGCCTGCTCCAGCACCCGCAGCGCCGGGTCGTGCGCGTACTGCCGGTAGACCCAGGCGGCGCCCTGCCGCACCAGCGCGGCGTTGACGTCGGTAGCGCCGACAAAGACCCGGCCCACGGTGCGGCCGTAGCGGTCGGTGTCGACCACCACCACGCGCACCTGCTGGCGGAAGGCCAGGTCGGCCAGCGCCTGCCGCGCACGAGTGCCGTAGGGCTGCCGGCTTTCCGGCGTGTCGATCTCGGCGAGGCGGACCTTCACCTGCTGCTTCTCGGGCGTCAGCAGGGTCAGGGTGTCACCGTCGTGCACGCCCACCACCAAGCCGCGCAGTTCGGTGGCCAGGGCGGGGTGGACGAAGAGGGACAGGGCGAGGAGGAGCGGCGCGAGCAGCCGGCGGGAGAGGCGCATGCGGCAGGATAGGCTGCGGCCATGGTTCCCGCTATGCGAAGCAAGGCATGGCCTGGTTCATTGTCGCCGATCTCTCGACCATCTGGGGCTGGGGTCGTACGCCGCAGGCCGCGGAGGCGCTGGCCTGGTGGAACGCTGAGGCGCTGGACCTGCTCCGCCAAGTGCCGCAGACCAAGCCTGTCCGACCAAAGGGTGCCGCGGTCCGTCGGGGCGGATCGGGTCGGCCTGTACATGGTGCCTGCTGTATGCCGATCACGTTAGTCCAAGAAGAATGGCGGCCGCGCACCATTGCAGGCGGTCCAGCAGGGCAAAGCTCATCTGGCCTGCTCCGGAAGGCGCCAGAGCCCCCTCCTCAAACACCCTCTAACCGAAGACTAGCTCCGGCAGCACGACCTCCCATTCCTCACGACGGATCCTTTCACGGAATTCCTCTTTGCTGTCCGTCTTGCGCCAGCAGATGATCGCTCCGACCTCACCCCGGCGGAACTCGCACCCTTCCGGCGTGGAATAGGCGCGCGACATACGGCCCAGGGGCCGCCCCAGAACATCCCGAATCATCCAGCCATCACCTGTGCGAACGAGTGTGACTGGATCACCTGCTTTGGCGGCAGCAATTGCAGCGAGCGATGGATCTCCTGCACGTAGGCGTCCGGCCCACGACAGATCGACCAGGCTCAGGTCGGGCGACTGGTACTGATGCATTCGACTGGGCAGGTTTGCTGTGTCCGGGGCAACATTTCGTTCGACCACCGAAGTCTGGGACGGTTTCAGATACGGGTGCACCCCGCTGGTCATAACGGCCAAGCTGCGGCGAGCGCGCGTCATAGCTACATAGAGAAGGCGGCGGGGGGCGTCGGCATCTTCTCCCTGTGACGGCCTTTCCCAACCGCCGTTCAGGACCACTACATCGTCAAACTCCAGTCCTTTGGCCCGATGTGCCGTCAGGAGGAGCAGTCCGCGTTGCTCGCCTCGTACGTCACGGGACCAGTCTGCGAACCATTCAATCAGATCCGGAACCGAGATGGCCTTGTCGGCAAGCTCGCGTCCCAGCGCGGCAATGCCCTCGGAGATCAGATCGGTCCAGCTATTCCGGGCAAATCGGCTCAGCACTTCCAGTAAGTCGGGGGTGCTAAGTAGTCGGGCGGGCTCACGCCGCAGTTCGGCCACAAAGACCTGCATCTCGCGCAGGCGCCAGATGCTCGGCAGGCTTTGATTTGCTATCTCGACCGGGATACCGAGCGCCTCTGCATAGCTATGCACCGGCCCCAGCCGGCGCCAGTCGCGAGAGATGATCGCGCAGCGCGACCAGCTCCAGTCGGGATCCAGGCGCGACAGGCGCAGGAGTTCGTCCACCGCCGCGACAGCCTGCGCCGTATTACCAGGCCGGCATTGTAGAAGCTGCACTCGCCCCTGTGCTACCGGATCGAGCGTCGTCAGTGCACCGCCGGGCCGATCTTTCTCGCGCCTCCGATTTATGATGATGTCGTGATCGCGCTTCATTCGGGCAGTTGCCGGGGCGATCACCGAATTGGCTGCGTCGATAATGTTGTGGGTTGACCGATAGTTCTCGATCAGGAACTCGGGCTTCGCTCTGTAGTCGGCTTCAAACTGGCGAATGAAGTGCACGGAGGCACCCGTGAAGGCGTAGATATTTTGGTCATCGTCGCCCACAGCAAAGAGGCTCAGCCGCAGGTCCGGATCTTCGAGAGAGCGGCCCGCAACGGCCGAGATTAGAGCGTACTCCTTGGGGCCAATGTCTTGATACTCGTCGACCAGAATCCAGCGGTAGCCCTGAATCAATACATCGCGCTGCGCTTCAGCCTCGTCCTTGCTCAGCCCGTCGCCGCTCAGTAGCCGAACCGCCTCGTCGAGGATCCCATCAAAGTCACGGGTGTCAACAGAGCCCCCGGCGAAGCTTACGCCGACCAGGCGCATCGCTAGCGCATGGCAGGTCGAAACCGCGACACCGATAGCATCATCGCCGATCAGGTGCCTTAGACGCACGCGGATCTCTGATGCCGCATGACGATTATAGCTGAGGACAAGAATACCGCGCGGGTCCTCGCGCTTCACACGAATCAAATAGGCAATTCGATGGACGAGAACCCGCGTCTTGCCGGACCCAGGACCAGCGAGGACCAGAACGTTGGTCTGCTCGCGATCATCTGAGACGATCTTCTGCTGGACTGGGTTGTCCAGCGCCTCAACGATCGTCTTCCAGGACGCACCGGTGGTCCGGCGCCGGATCTCTGCCCCTTTCCCTGGCAGCCACCGCTCCAGGAAAGCGTCGCGATCCAACAAGAAGTAGTCCTCGGAAAGTCGTAGCGCCTCATCCATTGAGACAAGGCCCCTGTCTGCATAGGCGGCCATCACGTGGGTCTGGATCGTTTGTTCATTGTAGTGTTCCTCCAGAGGGAGGAAATCCTTCTGCGTGAAGCTCCCGCCGCCGCGGCGCAGATAGACCGTCATCGCAGGGCGGAACACCGTCAGCCCCTTGCCCAACGTCACGATTCCTTGCTCATGTAACCACAACAGTGCGCGCTCCATGAGCTTATTCATGTCGCGCACTTCTCCACGCAAGAGAGCGTCGCCGTTCAGGGCTGCAATCAGATCACCCAGGGTGGTCTCGACCTGGAGGTCCTTGCCGCGCGTGCCCTTCGGTAACTTGCTTATGAGATGACCGAGCAGAAGCTCCCCAGCTTGGCGTCGGACGGTTGCGGTTCGTTCTAGCGCGTTCCAGGTCCGTTGCAGTGTCACCAGCAAGGTGTTGCGGGAGTTCTTGCGTAGGTGAATGTTGCCCTTTCCACCATCCTCGTCTCGACCGTCGCGGGTCATGCCGCGCAGGAGCTTCTCAATGAGATCCGGGCGGACGCTGGCGTGCCCTGCATCCCGCAAGAACTGGCAGGTTTCCGATAGATGCAGTGGCAGGGCTGTGTCGCCGGTGACGTCGGGAGAAGCCTCACGCATCAACGCGATCAGGCCGGCTTCCAGCCGTGAGGCCATTTTCAACCGATGCTGGGAGTGTCCCTCGATGCCGACATGCACAAAGACGGTCACCGCTAGATCGTTGCGCACAATCCCGAGCGCCTCGAGATCAGTCATGGCCTTACTTAGCCCGCCGCTCGTCAGCCCGCTGACGCCAACCAGCTCATCAGTCGAGATGCCCTGATCGGGTGGTGCATTCATCAGATGGCACACGATATTGAGCAGCTGCTTGCGCCTTGTATTGGTGATACTGCCCTTTGATCTAGAGAGTATCTCCTCTGCCTCCTCCAGATTGCGAACGCGCAGAGACGAGGGGAAGACTTGAACTCGATTCTCCTCTCGGCTCAGCAGTGTGGCCTCTTCGAGCCAGGAGATAGCGGTTTTCACACGCGTATCTTCGGTGGCACTGTCCCGCTCGAACTCCTGATCACGCTCGGCTCGCACGATCTCGCCCGAAGTGGCGACTACTTCGCCTGTCTTCCTTGTCTTCTCGTCCAGCCTACGGAGAGCCTTGAGGATCGCACCGATCTCGTGCCTAGCCAGCCGGGAACGCGCGGAAAGCGAGAACTGACGTTCTACATCGTCGGACGCGAAGAGCAGGACGCAGTCAGCATGAGCTCGGTCTCGGCCCGCGCGACCTGCCTCCTGCACATAATTCTCGAGGGAGCCGGGGATGTCGCCGTGCACGACTAGGCGGATGTCTGGCTTGTCGATTCCCATGCCGAAGGCGTTGGTTGCTGCAATCACTCGCAGTTCCCCGATGCGGAACCGCTCCTGGATGCTGCGCTTTTCATCGGGGAGAAGACCGGCGTGGAAGCGCTCGGCCGCAAGCCCCTGTTGTTGTAGGAAGTCCGCGACGCGCTCCGTTTCTCGTCGTGTCGCGCAGTAGACGACTGCTCCTGAGCCACCATCGGAGGGCAGCTTCGCCCGGATTACATCGAGGATATCCGTCAGCTTCGCGCTCTTCTGGGTGGAGCGCACCTCGAATGTCAGGTCGGTGCGCACTGACCCGCCGTCGAGCAACATGAGATCCGTGCCCAGACGGCTACGAAAGTGGTCGCGGATGTCCCGGACCACATCTGGTTTTGCGGTGGCGGTCAGGCAGAGGATTGGCGCGGGCGGCTGATCGCCGGAAAATTCCTTGATGAAGCGGCTGACGTACCGATAGTCGGGCCGGAAATCGTGACCCCACTTTGAGACGCAATGCGCCTCGTCCAGCACCCAGATTCCGACCTGTCGCTGTGCCAACGTTGCGCGGACCGAAATGCTGCGCAACTGCTCGGGCGAGATGAGCAGGATCGCCGCTTCGCCCAGGCGCACCTGGTCAAGCGCATTCTGCCTCTCGGGCACCGAGAGCATGCCATTAACCGTGACAGCTGATGAAATGCCCGCCCGTTCTAGGCCCTGCACCTGATCGGCCATTAAAGCGACGAGGGGTGAGACTACGACTGTTAGCGCGCCGGTTCTGTCAAATTTGGTGAGTGCGGGGACCTGATAGCAGACTGACTTTCCCGTGCCGGTGGGTAAGATGCCCAGGACGCTTTGTCCCCGCATTGTCTGGTCGACGATACATTCCTGCAGCGGGCGGCCCATGCTGTCGGTGGGCTGCGGGCGGAAGGCTCCGAACCCGAACCATCGAGAAAGCGCCCGCACTGGATTGCTTGTTTCGCGGCACCATGCACAATTGGAGCTGTCGCAGACGGTGTCGCGCAGCTGTTGAACGATCAGCGCGGCTTCGCGATGCTGCGCGCGCACCCAGGGCGGCATAACGGAGTTACCGCCGGCAACAGAAATCCAGGACAGTGCATAGGCCATGGGCCAGCCCTGTCGGGGCGAGGAAAGTTCCTCGAGGGCTTGCTCAGTGCGGCACTCGCAGGCGCGGCCCACGAGCAGCCTTCGAATTGCCTTGTATGCCTCCGCGGTCGGCGGCGCTGCGGTTGAACGGATATGGTGAAATACGGCATCAAAGCCACCAGAGTCCTCCATCCGCGTGGTCAGGAAATGGTAGGCGGTCACTGCGTCGGGTTCTTCTGCGTTCAGGTGACACAAAGCATCGACCTGATTCTGCAGCACCTGGAAAACTAAACGCGCATCTAACTCGGGGTCGTTCACGTGCCCCGCCCGTAAGCGGCCGTCGTGATAGTGTTTTACTAGGTGGTGATAGGGATTGCGCGGGAAGGCGAGCGGGTTGAGCCATAGCGTGTCGACCGGGGCGCGAGCCATTTTCGCCAGCGTGGGCCGGGTTGCCGCAAGATGCGGAAGATCATGGCGCAAGATGTTGTGGCCGATGAGGTGATCAGTATCGCGCAACGCCCGTTCTAACTGGTCCAGGGCACTTCCTAATTCCCCCTTTCGGGAGCGGATCCCGGGCGCATCGCCGTGTCGGACTGCGGCGAAAGCGAAGGTCCGGGCGGTTTTGGGATCCACCTCCAGGTCAACGGAAACACATCGCGCCAGAAGCGTGTGCAAGGGGAGAGGCATAGTGAGCGACGTTTCCGATCTGAGACTTGCCCGAAGGCTGAGGCGATCATAACAAAGAACGAACAGTTTGATCAATATTTCGTGACATCGCACTCGCCCGTCACTCTTTCCTACATGGGTGTTGTGTAGGCCCTGACTGTTTGATTAACCGGCTTAGGGCGCCCGTCTGTCGTCTTCTCGGGCCCTCCTCGCTTCGGCTTCAGTGACCTAGTCAGTTGCGGAATACCTCCGCTCGCCTCCGGTAACCTGCGTCTGCACCGGGGTTGGATTTGCTTCGGTTTACTAGGGAGGCGTTGGATCAGTTGGGGGCCCTATTCTCGAGAGGGGCCGGGGTTGTAAAATCGAGCGCGGAGTGGCGCCGGGCAGGGTTGTAGAAAGCCGTCGATGTGGCGGCCGACGGCCTGCTCGGCGTTTTGGCGCGTCTCGAACATGGTTCGCGCTGCTGTGGACATTGGTCGGTCGCGCATCCTCTGGGCCGTTGCAAGTCTCCGGGCAGGGTCGGGGACCTGTCGCCGCTTGGTAAGGGGGAGGCCGCCGGGTATCCGACGCCTTGCGGCGGCTGCGCGCCCCACATGGCGCCACCGCCCTGGCGCGGCCGGCCCCGCTCGTCGAGGCGCAGCGCGTAGGCAAGGGCCGAGGTGGCATCTACGGGATACGCCGGGGCCAAGGAGGTCGTCAGGAGAGCGGGAAGCTCAAGCCTGCCGCTGCCATCTGGCGGCGGCGGTGCGGCAGACGATGGCGAGGTGACACGAACCAATCAAGAACAAAGGCCTCAACATCACTGCCGCTCGCTACATCGACCACATATCGAATCGCTTCGCCGGGTCGAGTGAGAGCACGCAGAGTGGCTGTTTCGGCGACACCGCCGCCGAAACCCGGCCTTTTCAGCCTGGGCCGGTCCGCCTGCTTCCATGCTTTGTACCGCGTGAACGTGTGCCCGCACGATCGCTGGCCGGTGAACTGGGGCCACGTGCGGGCAGGCGTGGCAGCAGCACGATCTGAGCCGCATCAGTTAGTGGCAAGACCAGCGGGCGAAGCTTGCAGCCGACGAGCTTCGGATTGTCAGCGATACAAAACTATGAGACGATAGATATAAGATGACAATCTCTTAATTGGTTTATCTTCAAGGTTGAAGCGGCTGTGGATAAATTTCTCCCCCGTCCTCTGGGCTTCACAGTCGAGTGCCTGCTGAATCTCCTGTCGCTAGGCACCAATGCGAAGCTCCGCCGCGAGCTCGGAAAGTGCCTAGGGCAGGTGGCCGGATCATGCTGGCCAAGTCCGGCGGCCACCGATCCGGCCTGGGGCGAGGCCCTCGCAGCGCTGTTGTCCTCGCACGAGGGATACAGGCTCTTTATGCAGGCCGCCGAGCGGCACAACCGCGGCCGCCTTGCGGATGACCACCGCCTGAACCTGCTCTACCGCGGCATAGATCGCGTCATGCGCGCACGGCATGAGGCGGGTCTGCCGAAGTTCGAGGGGTTCCCAGGTGCAGCCGTTCCGGACCTACTGCGCGCCGGCCGGACAGAGGATGCGGCGTTCCTTGCTTGGCTCCTGTGGCTGGCCTCGCCTATAGAGGCGGAGGAGGTCACCGTGCTGGTGCGCGAGGAGCCGAGCCTCGCGGCGCAGTTTGGCATCGAGCCAGCTCCGCCACCAGCCGACGCGCTCCAAGAGATCCGCGAGTTGTGTGCCGCAGTTGCCGCAGCCGCGACGCTTGACGCAGGCACGCTGGAGACCTTGAGCCGCATGGCGGGAGAGGCCGCGGCGTGGCTCCGGGCCGAAGAGGAGCAAGGCGCCGCTCGTCGCTCGGCCCTGCTGGCACGCCTCGAACGGTCCCCGCTCGCTCTCGGCGGCATGGCGATCCCAGAACATGCGTCGACGGACGAGATTGAGCAGGCTCTGGATGAGGCGGAAGCCAGCGCGGCCGTGTTCGCAGAAAAAGAGGTGGCATTCCATGCCGCCACAAGCCGACGGGACTACAAGGCAGCGGCAAGCCTCGCCGGCGAGGCAGCGACGGCGCAGGAAGTGGCCGAGACCGCCAAGGCTATCCTCGACGCCCTGCTGCTGGACACAATGCCAGCCGGCGAGGTCATCCAGCCCGTCGCGGCTTCGGAGGCTTGTACCGGCAATGCCCTGTTGGAGGCGGCCAGGACCGATGACGCCCAGCGGGCCTCGGCGGAGAAGACGGTAGAGGCGGCGCCCCCCTCGCCGGATGCTGCGGAGGAGATCAAGGATCGCGAGCTTGCGCCCTGTGCCGCGGAGCCCGTTGCCGAGGAGCCATCAGCCGAGCACCTCGTGGTCGGGGAACCAGCTCACCCTGAGTCCTCCGCCGAGGAACCCGGTGCTGCGCCATCTCTCGTCGAGACTATGCCGGCGCGGCCCACTCCCAACCCCGTCGCGGTAGCGCTGCCAACGGGTCCGGAGGCCGTCGCTGCCGGAACCTCGCCCTTCCCAACGGCCGTGACCACCGAGGCTCCCGCCAATGTGGTGCCGATCGAAGAGGGCTCGCGCAAGGCTGGACGCCACTCGCCGGCCGACGCCGCGTTCTGGGCCGCCCTGTCGGCTGGCCGCCCCGGGCTTGCCAAAGCCACGCTTGAAGCGGGCGCCCTACCGGGGGACCGGGCCGTGCTCCGGCGCGCCCTGCATCTCGCTGCCCTGGCTCTGGTCGCGGACGGCTCGGGTGAGGTGGATGATCGGGTCGGCGAGGAAGCCGAAGCGCTGATCCAAGTCTGGTTGGATCGGGTGCCCAGCAGTGACGCAGCGACGGCAGTCTGGAATCTGGTTCTGCCTGCCGCAGGCCTACTCACGATCCTGGCGCCTGGTGGGAACGCGAGCCGCCTGGTGGATTTTCTTCTCGAAACGCCGGTATTCGTCCCGGAAATGCACGCGCTCGCGCGTACCTTGTCGGAGAGCAGCGTGGCGCTCGGCGGCCTCTGGCATTCCTCCGGCGTGCTCGCTTCGCTCGCCTCAGAGGACGGACGCCAACGCGCTCTCGAGGCGCACTGCGACACAGTCCGCGTATGGCTCGACCGAAACCGCGATGCCCACCTCAACAACTATGCACCGGCCAAGATCCTCTGGAGCCGAATGCTGGCGGAGAATGAGCCGCTCGGCAGCATGCTCGCTGCGGTGGTGTGCAATGACGTCCGCCGCGCGCCAGAGGTCGCCGCGATGCTCGCGGCCTACTCCGGGCAGGACGAGCTGCGCCGCCTCGATATCGAGATCCGCGGCCTCAAGCTGGTGCAAAAGACGCCCATTTCCTTCGGCGCCGAGCGTGACCTGAACAATCTGGTGGATGAGGTGCAGCCGCTGCTGCGTGACTGGGCGCGCCTGGCGGCCTGGACAGTGAACCGGCGGAATGGCGCTGGCGCAGCGGAACTGAAGCGTCTGCGCGAGGACTTACTGGATCTGCTGACGAAGGCCGAAGGGGAGCTCGCGTCGCAGCCCGGCCTACCGGCGGCACCGCTCACCCTGCGCCTCCTTCAGCGCTTCACCGCGCTGCTCGAAACGGGTGATGCGCCGCGCGCCGCTGCCAGTACCGATCAGTTCCTCGCAATGGATGTAATCGCGGTGCCGCGCATCGGCCTCGATCCGGCATGGCGAATGCAGGTTCCGGGGGACGCGGCAACCCTCGACGCGCTCGTCAGCGCGTCACGGGAGACCGTCCCGGTCGAGGAGGCAATCGCGCGGCGCGTCGCCACGCGAGAGTTCGCCGGGGCTGTCTTGGCGCTGACGCTAGTCGAGGACGCCGATAGGCGGGCTGCGCTGGACCGGGAGATCCGCAATGCTGCGGGCACCGCGTTGGCCGAGACAATGCTGGCGCTGACGCGGCTGCGCAGCGATGCTGAGGCGGCGGAGGCTGCGGGGCGGCTACCATCGGAGCAGGCCCAGCCTTTCCTGCGCGAGATCGACGCGCTGGAGGAGAGCCTGAACCAAGCGCCGCCGGAGGACATCCCCGCTCTCGCTGCCGCGTTCGAACTGCTGGGATTGACCCTCCGCGAGGCCCTGGGGGACGCCGAGCGCCTGGTGCGTGAGCGGATCACCGCGCGGCTGCGCGGCCTCGATCTCGCCCGCGCAGCAACCGTCCGGGCATCCGTTGAGCGGGCGCTCACCCAAGGCTGGCTTGCGATTGCCGAGGACCTCGTGGACCGGGCGGAGGCCGGCGAGCGGATCGATGAGGTCGTCGAGGTGACGCCGGTGGCGGCGGAGCTCGAGCGATTCTTTCCGACCCGCTCCGACACCCTCTCGCGGTGGCTGAAGGCCAATCGGGCCGGCATCGGCGACTTCATCGTGCGCCCGGATAGCCTGCCAAGCGACGTCCTGGCCTCTAACGGAATCGCCCCCCCGGACCGCTCCCTGCCGTTGGCCAAGGCGTGGGCCGCCTGCGGCCGCCCCGGAGATCACGATCTTCCGCGCGCCATTGTGACCCTGTTCGGCGAGCTCGGGTTCACCGACTCGCGGCCAGAGGGCATGCCGCAACTAACCGCCGCCAGCACCAACGCGCGCTTCACCCTTCGCACGGCGCCGCTGCGCGACCGGGAGACGGCGCTGCTGCCCGACTTTGGCTCCGTGGCGAACGGCAACTACACGGTCCTCTGCCTATGGCGACAGCCGGAGGTGAACCAGATCCGCACCGCGCTGCAGAAAACGGGTGGTCGGGTCGACAGGGTTATCGTCCTTTTCTTCGGTGTGCTGACGAACCAGGACCGCCGTGAGCTGGCCAAGATGGCGCGTAACGGCCAGATCACCTCCGTCCTCGTGCTGGACCAGGTGCTGGCGCTGCATCTCGCCCTGACGGAGCAGAACAGGCTGCGCACCTTCTTCGCCTGCGCGCTGCCCTTTAGTGGCGTCAAGCCCTGGTCGGAGACCGGCGCGCCCCCGCCAGAGATGTTCTTTGGCCGCCACAACGAGCGGCTGAGCATTGAAGCGACGAGCGGCCAACTCAACCATCTCGTCTATGGCGGCCGGCAGCTCGGCAAGACGGCGTTGCTGCGCCAGATCGAGGGTAGCGCCGCGGGCGACCCGCACCGCGTGGTCCGCTACGTGGATATCAAGCGCTTCGGCAACACCATGCCGACGGAGGACCTCTGGGCGACGCTGGCTGAGGCGCTGCGCCCCGGGGTGCCAATCAATCTGGACACCAAGGGAGACGCGGCGGCGCGCTTCCGCAGAGACATCCGCGACTGGCTCGGAACCCGCCCCGAGCGCTCAATTCTGCTGCTGCTCGACGAGGCGGATAAGTTCTTCAAGGAAGACCAGACGAACCGCTACCGGATCACCGAGGAGCTCCGCGCGCTTTCGGAGGAGACGCAGCGCCGCTTCAAACCAGTCTTCGCCGGGCTCGAGAATGTCCAGCGCATGGCGCGCGACCCGAACAACCCGATCGCGCAGCTCGCCACCCCGCTGTTGATCGGCCCCCTCCTGCGCGGCGCCGAGCGGCGCGAGGCGGAGGCGCTGGTGCGCTGGCCCTTCACCGCCCTCGGCTTCACGCTCGCGCCAGAGGTGGTGAACCGCATCCTAATCTTCGCGAACTACTACCCGAGCCTCATCCAGCTGGTCTGCCAGAACCTACTGCACGCGCTGCGCAGCAAGGGCGGTGGCGGGCCGCCGTGGCGGGTCGAGATGTCGGATGTCGAGCAGCTGCTCGGCGCGCCCGACCTTCGCCGCGCGGCATTCGAGAAGTTCCGCATCACGCTGGAGCTCGACCAACGCTACTTCCTGCTGGCGTTGGTGGTCGCCGAGCTGAGCCAGAAGGACCCGGAGGCGCTTGCGGTCGGCATCCCCGTCCGCGACCTGCACGGCTACGCGTCCATGTCCTGGCCGGCCGGCTTCCCGCCCGAGCTCGGTGAGGCGGCCTTCGATGCGTTGGCCGACCAAATGGTCGGCCTCGGCCTGCTGCGCAGCCTCGACGGGCAGCGCTACGCCCTACGCAGCGCCAACCTGATCCATCTGATCGGCTCGCCGAAAAGCATCACCGATCAGCTGAACGCCTTCCTGGGCCGTGCCGCGCCGCCCGAGCCTGACCCGCTGGAGGATCGCCGCACCATCGACGGCGCGCCGAGCCTGCTGACCACTCGGCAGGAGGCAGAGATCGTCGGCGCCACGCCCGGCGATCGCATCATCGTCTGCCTCGGCCTTGCCCTTGGCGGGAGTGGCATCGGCGGAGCGCCCACGCTCCAGAAGGCGATCCGCGAGGCCGCGAAGTCCGCACAGGGGCGGCGCGACGTGCGGATCGAGACGCCGTCGATTAAGGCGCGCACGCTGGAGGCGTTCCGCGTGGAGATCGAGGCGCTTGCAGCGCCCCGCAAGGAAACGAGCCGCCGGCTCCTGGTGATTCCGCCTGGCCACGGGTGGACGCCGGAATGGGTGACGGCGGCGCAGGAGACGATCTCACGGCGGCCGCCGGGAGGCGCGTCTCTCCGCTTCGCGTTCCTGGCCGATGCTCGGATAGGCTGGAACTGGGCCCAGGACGGCGCGAGGCGGGAGCACCTGCTGGCGGCAATGTCCAGCGGCTCGCGTCAGGTGGTGGAGGTCGTCCCGGGGCTGTGGAACCGGCCGAGCCTGGATGTCTGGCTCGAGCTGCACGATCCCACGGGGATGTTGCCCGACTGGCTCGTGAACGACCGCGAGGTGCTGCTTCGTGGCACGGGCGGCTGGGATTGGGCGCTGCGACGGGTTTGCGCGGCTGGCCGGCAGGGCTTCGCGAAGACGGACGCGGCAGGGCTCGCGCGGCAGCTTCTGGCTCAGGACGCAGCCGGCGACAATCCGCTGGCCGATCTGCGCGCGCTGCCCGAAGCGGTCCGGCTGCTGGCGGCCGTTGAGGAGGCCGAGATCGTTCGTGCTGGCGACGAGAAGGTTGATGCGAAGCTGATCGCCGAAGCGGGCGGGTTTGTCATCCCGCCCGCAGGTCTCGCCTGGGCGCAGGCGGTTGAGGCCGTGGTCCCCGGCAGCCAGGGGTTGCAGCTCAATCCGCTGCTGCGGGCGGCCCTGCCAATGCTCAAAGCCAGTCTGTCGTGATTGACCTGTGGCAGTTGCCGGGCCCGCTCCGCGCGGCGCGGCAGATCGTCGCGCACCTCGAACGCGGCATGCAGGTCAGTTTCCGGGCGGAGCCGGACTGGGAGCGCGGGTTCCGGCTCGCGGTCGAGCAGGAACTGAATCAGCAGCAGTTCGCACTCACCGTGATCTTCGACGATGACGCGCCGCCTGCCTCGCTCATTGCCGAGGCGACGGGGAGCGCTGCCCGTGCGCCGGATGGTTTGTTCTGGGTGGCCAATATCGCGATCCACCGCGCGGCCTCATGGCAGCGGGAGATCGAACGCATCTCGGACAGCCAGCGGGACCGACCCTTGCGCGAGCGTCTGCAACTCGTGCTGGCGCTTCCCGTCACGCCGGACGGCCGGGCCGCCCCAGGCCACGAGGCGATGCGGGAGCGCATCGTGCTGCTGTCTCGGCTCGATCTGGAGGTGATGGCGCGGTACCGGCTCGCGCAACGGACCGATCCCCCGGCGCTTCTCGCTATCGTCGCCGAGATCGCGATCGCGCTGACACTGCCGATGATGGAAGAGCGGGGCTGCGACGCCCTGATCGACTTGCTCGACAGTTGGCTCGGAATGCCGCTGGACTGCATCGGCGATGCCGGCCGCTTGGCCGCCTTCGCGGCAGGTCGGGATCTTCCGGCCGGTGACCCGATCACGCTTCACCTTGTGATCTGGCGAGCACAGCAGTCCGTGCTGATGGCCGAGATCGATGCCCGACGCCTCGCGCTGATCGAAGAAGCGGCGAATTGGTGCTTCACGCCCTACACGCACGAGGTCCCCGGGACGGCCCGGATGGAAACTGTGGAGGAAAGGCGGCTGTTGCAGGTCGGGCACCTAGCGCGCCAGGCGCAGCTTATTGAGCTTCAGAGGAGCGATCCCGCGGTCGGGCGCCTGGGCCGGCTGAAGACCGCAAGAGATGATCTCAGCCATCTCAAGCCGTTGCCGATTTACCGGATTAAGGAGTTGCTACAGATGCGATGCGGTGACTTCAGCTTGGGGTGATTGCGGACTACAGCGCTTCTTCAAACGGGTTGCTGTAGGCACCGCAGCGTGCGCGCCGGCGAGTATGAACCTACCGCGGTGTCCACAAGCGCCCCTATCTTGGGCTGCCGCATCAGCCCCAGAGAGTGTTCGCTCCCGGTTCCATTCCCCACACCATTTCCTCTGTTCAAGAGGCTGATTTTTCGTCCTCCAAGCTTCCGCCATGGCGGCGTCCCCCACAATATCCCCCACAGTTTGCTTGCGTCAGCCTGACCTCTGGTGAGACGAAAGGAGCGCGTGGAGGCCCTCGACCGCACTACCCCTCCTCGGATGAGGGCCTGCTCGGCG
>NZ_DATMFZ010000188.1:0-2291 GCF_035556675.1 Geminicoccus sp.
TGATCGGGGTCGACATCGCCGACGAGCCCGCCGTCGCTGCCGCCATGGCCGGGCTCGACCATCCGCTGAAGGGCGTGTTCCACCTGGCCGGCGCGCTGGACGACGGCGTCCTGGCCGCACAGACACCAGAGCGGCTGGCCACGACACTGCTCCCCAAGCTGGAGGGTGCCCAGGTCCTGGACCGCCTGACCCGCAGCGCCGCGCTCGACCATTTCGTCCTGTTCGGCTCGCTGGCCGGACCCGCCGGTGCCGCCGGCCAGGCCAACTATGCCGCTGCCAACGCCGCGCTGGCCGCACTCGCCCGCCAACGGCAGGCGGACGGCCTGCCGGCACTGCTGGTCGACTGGGCCGCCTGGTCCGGCTCGGGCATGGCCGCCGGCCGTGCCGGAGCCGCGATCGCACCGGCGGCGGCCCTGGACGCGCTGGGCGAGCTCCTGTGCGGCACCACGCTCGAAGCCGCGGTGCTGCCGGCCGCCACGGTGGCCGCTGCCACGGCGACTGCGGAGCCGGTCCTCGACCTGGATGGGCTGCCCGCCAGCGAGCGCCGTTTCCGCCTGGAGGAGCTGGTCCGGCACCATGCCCGCCAGGTGCTGGAGCTGGGCGACCTGCCGCTCGATCCCGCCCGGCCGCTCACCGAGCTGGGCCTCGATTCGCTGATGGCGGTGGAACTGCGCAATGCCCTGGTCCGCGCCCTGGCCCGGCCACTCCCGCCGACCCTGGTGCTGGATCACCCCTCGGTCGAGCTGCTGACCGCCCATCTGGCGACCCTCTGGACCGAGCCGCCGCCCGTGCCTGCGCCGCCACCGGCCAGCCCGGCCCAAGCCACGCCGGCCGACGACGACTCGGTCATCGACGAACTGGAACAGGAGCTGCTCCGTGCCGGCTACTGAACGCGACCTGAACCAGGCTGGCGTGGCCGCCGCACGGCGCGCCCTCGCGATGATCCGTGACCTGCAGGCAAAACTCGCTGCCGCCGAAGGTGCTGCCCGCACACCCATCGCCGTGGCCGGGCTCGCCTGCCGCTATCCCGGTGCCGACGATGCCGACGGCTACTGGGCGCAGATCGCCCAAGGCCGTGACGCCATCACCGAGGTCCCGCCGGAGCGCTGGGACATCGATGCCTGGTACGACCCGGACCCCGACCGCCCCGGCAAGATGTCGTCCCGCTGGGGCGGCTTCCTCCGGGGGGTCGACCAGTTCGACTCCGCCCACTTCGCCATCACCCGCCGCGAAGCGGAGGCGCTCGATCCCCAGCACCGGCTGCTGCTGGAAACCAGCTGGCATGCGCTGGAGGATGCCGGGATCGCACCGGACTCGTTGTTCGGCAAGAAGCTCGGCATCTTCGTGGGCCTGAGCACCAACGACTATGGCACGCTGCTGGGTGCCGGCCGGGGTGCCGAGTGGATCGACGCCTATGCCAGCATCGGCAATGCGCAGAGCGCCGCTGCCGGCCGGCTGGCCTACAGCCTGGGCACCCATGGCCCGACCCTGGTGGTCGATACCGCCTGCTCGTCTTCGCTGGTGGCCCTCCATCTGGCGATCCAGTCCCTGCGTGCCGGCGAGTGCGAGGTGGCGCTGGCCGCCGGCGTGAACCTGATCCTCTCGCCCGAGCTCACCATCAACTTCTCCAAGGCCCGCATGCTGGCCGCGGACGGCCGCTGCAAGCCGTTCTCCGCCGGTGCCGACGGCTATGTCCGCGCCGAGGGCTGCGGCGTGGTGGTGCTGCGCCGGGCGGCTGCGGGGGTGCGGGCGCGGGCTTTGGTGCTGGGCAGTGCGGTGAACCAGGATGGGCGCTCGGCGGGGCTGACGGCACCGTCGGGCCCGGCGCAGGCGGCGGTGGTGCGCGCAGCGCTGGCCGATGCCGGCCTGGACCCTGGTGCGGTGGATGCGGTCGAGGCGCACGGCACCGGGACCAGCCTGGGTGATCCGATCGAGATGCACGCGCTGGCGGAGGTGTTCGCCAAGCGCGACCGGCCGCTGTGGGTGGGCTCGGTCAAGAGCAATATCGGCCACGCCGAGGCCGCCGCCGGGGTCGCCGGGCTGATCAAGGCGGTCTTGATGGTGGAGCAGGACGCGGTGCCGCCCTCGCTGCACTTCACCCAGCTCAACCCGCATATCGAGCTGGGTGGCGCGGACCTGCGGGTGCCGACCAGCCTGCAGCGCCAGCCGGTACGGGCGGTGGGGGTGAGCAGCTTCGGCTTCAGCGGCACCAACGCCCATGTGGTGGTGGCCAAGGCGCCGGAGCAGGCCCCGGCCGCCCGTTCCCGGCCGGCGGCGGTGCTGCCGCTGGC
>NZ_DATMFZ010000189.1:0-3842 GCF_035556675.1 Geminicoccus sp.
CGGCGAGCTGATCGGCTGCGAGCACATCATGGCGGCGCGCGCGATCACCCCGGAGCTCGGCCAGGAGCTGGAGGCGAGTGTCGCCAAGGCCGCCCGCTATTATGCGACGCTCGGCTACGGCTCGTTCGCCCCGGGCAACGCTGATGGCGGGCTTTCCACCATCGAGGAGAAGTCGATGGGGGCCTATGCCAAGTCCGGCCGCTCGCCGATCACCGGCCTGATCAAGCCCGGCGACCTGCCGCCCAAGGGCGGGCTCTATCTCCTGGACGTGGTGCCGGATGGCGAGGTCCGGTTCGGCTTTCCCAACATCAACGACAATGCCGAGATCGCCGAGCTGATCGCCTGCGGCAGCCATCTGGTGCTGTTCGTGACCGGGCGCGGCTCGGTGGTGGGCTCGGCCATCTCGCCGGTCGTCAAGATCTGCGCCAATCCCGAGACCTACAAGCGCATGGCCGACGACATGGACGTCGATGCCGGCCGGATCCTGAACGGCGAAGCCACGCTGGACGAGGTCGGCCAGGAGATCTTCGACCTGATCCTGGCGGCGGCCGGTGGCCGGAAGACCCGCTCGGAGGACCTGGGCCACCAGGAATTCATCCTGGGCTACAAGAGCTTCGAGCCGCTGGGCCCGGCCTGCCTGCCTTCGGCGGCCTGAGCCGGCGTCAGCCGCCGCCTCCTCTGGCTTCCGCCAGCTCCCGCTTCAGCCGCCTGGTCTCCTCGAACCGGGCGGTCACGTCGCGCATCACCGCGACCATGCCGGCGATCCGCCCCCCGTCGTCATGGAAGGGGACGATGGTGAACTCCAGCGAGATGCGCTGCCCGTCCTTGTGGATGCCCGGAACCGCCAGCAGGTCGCCGGCGCCATAGCGGCTCCGGCCGGTCCGGACGACCTCGCGGAAGCCCTGCCAGTGGCGCTCGCGCAGCCGCTCCGGGATGATCAGGTCGAGCGACTGCCCGACCGCCTCGCCGGCGACATGGCCGAAGATGCGCTCGGCACCCGGGTTCCACACCCGGATGATCCCTTCGGCATCCGTGACCACCACGGCATCGGCGGCCGCGGCGAGAATGCTGTCGGCCGCGATGCGCGAGAGATCCATGCCGCTCATTCCCCGGGCGGTTCGCTCGGGGCAGCCGGGAGGCGTGCCAGCACGGTCCTGGTCATCCGCTCGCAGCGCGCACCGTCGAACGGGAACGCATCCGCCAGAGTGGTGGTGAAGCTCCGCGTGAGCGTCTGCCGCAGGAGCCGGCGGGCACGATAGAGCCGCGTGCGCACGGTCTCGGCGAGCAGCCCCAGCTGGAAGGCGGTCTCGTCGACGCTCATCTCCTCGACCTCGCGCATCATGAACACCATGCGGAACGCATCCGGCAGCTGGTCGATCGCGTCCTCGAGCAGGCGACGCGCCTGGGCGCGGGCGGCAGCCGCTTCCGGTCCCCCATCCCGGGCAGCCGATGGGAGGAAGATCACTTGAGCCTCTCCCTGCTCATCCATCGTGTCGAGAACATTCAGGTCGAAAAGGGGCCGCCGTTGCCGGAGCCGGCCCAGCGCCTCGTTCACCGCGATCCGGGTGAGCCAGGTCGACAGCCGCGCAGCGCCGCGGAACGTGTCCAGATGGGTGAAGGCGCGCAGATAGGTCTCCTGGACGATGTCCTCGGCCTCGCTGTCGTCGCCGAGAATGCCGCGCGCCACCCGGTAGAGCCGCCGGTTGTGCCGCTGCATGATCAGGCGGAACGCCTCCTGGTCGTGGCGGCGCGCCCGTTCGACCAGCGCCAGATCGCCCGACTCGTCCGGCACCCATGCCGGCGCGGCTGCTCCTGACATCATCGCCCATCTCCTTGAGCCTGATCATGAGATGCACGAGGCGGGGAAATGTTCCCGATGGCCGCGCCGCGCCGTCCGGCTGCGCCGGACCGAGCCCTCCCGCAGGATCTGCCCGACCGGGGGAAACACGCCCGGCACGTCGCCGGGAGGCGGTTCGGCCACCGGCGGGCTGCCCACGACGATCCGCCCGACCATGCCGGCCAGCTCATGGGGAAGGCAGAAATAGTCATAGACCCCCTCGACCAGGAGGGTGACGGCAAAGCTCTCGCCCGGCAGGAGATAGCCGGAATCCCATGGCGCAGCGCCGTCCGGGATCCGGTTGGGGCGGCCGGAATGGTGCGGGTGGTAGGCCGTGGCCGTGTGGGCATTGCCGGCATCGTGGTTGGTCCACCGGATCGCCTGGCCCGGGCGGACATGGAGGCCGACCGGATCGTACCACACGTCGGAGCCGTCTTCATTGCCCCGCATCGCGATCTCGGCGGCCCCGCCGGTGCTGCCGGACGCCGTGCCGGCGAGACCGGCGAGGATGACCCCGCCGATCCGCAGCACCCGCCGGCGCGTGACGATCACTTGGCCACCCGTGCTTCGTCCGCAGCCGGGACATGCCACAGCACCACATGCGCATGCGGCGTCTCGACTCCGGGATGGCCGGCATTGAAGTAGACATCGACATGATCGACCGCCCCGCCGGGTGCGGCCAGATCATCGAAGCGCCTGTCCTTGTCCGTCAGGTCCGCGACCGGCAGCATGTAGATGGTGCTGACCAGGCTGCCGTCATGGTCGTAGGCGAGGAAGGGGCCGGCCGGCAGGGTGGCGGGATCGACATAGAGCTGGCCGAGCCCGGGCAGGAAGTCCGGCAGCTTCGCCAGCTCGCTGACCTTGCGGTAGTCGCCGTCCGGCGGGGCCTTGGCGACCTGGTCGGCGGCGAGGACGGGGCTGGCGAACATGCCGGCGAGCGCCAGGGCAGCGAGGCAGATTCTCATGGCATCCTCCAGGGCTGGGCGCCCATCCGCCGAAAAGCGGCAGGCACTCCATTCGATGGCGGGCAGGCGGGAACGTTCCCGGGCACGCCGCCCTGCGGTGACGGCCATCCTTGAGGAGGGCTCTGCCGCCGTTCCATAACTCCGCCCGGTGATGGCCAGGAGGAGCAGTCATGCGGATCGTGCCAGTCGACGAGCGGCTAGCGGTGGCGCCGCAGCCGGAAGTCGCGGAACTGGGCAGTCTGGCGGCCCAGGGCTTCCGGGCGCTGATCAACGCGCGGCCGGATGGCGAGGATCCGGGGCAGCCCGGCAGTGCTGCCGAGAAGGCCGCCTGCGAGGCGGCGGGCCTCGCCTACCACTTCATCCCGGTGCCGGAGACGGCGGTCACTCAGGCGGATGTCCAGGCCTTCGGCCAGGCGCTCGCCCGTACCGACGGCCGGGTCCTGGCCCATTGCCGCACCGGCCAGCGGGCGCTGATGCTGCACGCGCTGGGCCAGGCACTGGACGGCCGCATGGCCGCACCGGAGATCGCGGGCTTCGGCCAGGCCCACGGCTTCGACCTGACAGGTGCCGTACGCTGGCTGGAGCGGGAGCGCGCGCGTAACCCGCAGGTCACGGCCTTCTTCGATCCCCGCACCGCCAGCGTGCAGTATGTCGTCACCGATCCCGCGACCAAGCGCTGCGCGATCATCGACCCGGTCTACGACTTCGACGAGAAGTCCGGTTCCACCGGCACCTGGAACGCCGATGCGCTCCTCGCTCATGTCGAGCGGGAAGGGCTCACGGTCGAGTGGATCCTCGACACCCACCCCCATGCCGACCATTTCTCCGCCGCCCATTACCTCAAGACCAGGACCGGCGCCCCGATCGCGATCGGCGCCCGGGTGGTCGAGGTCCAGCGCCTCTGGCAGCAGCTCTACCACTGGCCGGAACTGCGCACCGACGGCTCGCAATGGGACCGGCTGTTCGAGGATGGCGACCGCTTCCGGATCGGCGAACTCGAGGCGCGGGTGATGCACTCGCCCGGCCATACGCTGGCCTCG
>NZ_DATMFZ010000190.1:0-25046 GCF_035556675.1 Geminicoccus sp.
GGCACCTTCACCAATGCCGAGCGCCGCATCTCCCGCGTGCGCAAGGCGATCCCGCCCATGGCGGGCATGGCCGACTGGGAAGTCACCATGGCCCTGTCCCGGGCGCTGGGCTACCCGATGGACTACACCCATCCGTCCGAGATCATGGACGAGATCGCCGCCCTCACCCCGACCTTCGCGGGCGTGAGCTTCGAGCGGCTGGACCAGCTGGGCTCGATCCAGTGGCCGTGCAACGAGAAGGCGCCGGAAGGCACGCCCACCATGCATGTCGGCGGCTTCGCCCGCGGCAAGGGCAAGTTCGTGGTCACCGCCTATGTGCCGACCGAGGAGCGCACTGGGCCGCGCTTCCCGCTCCTGCTCACCACCGGTCGCATCCTTAGCCAGTACAATGTCGGCGCCCAGACCCGGCGGACCGCCAACACGGTCTGGCACGGCCAGGACGTGCTGGAGATCCATCCGCACGATGCCGAGCAGCGCGGCATCCAGGATGGCGACGTGGTGCTGCTGGCCAGCCGTTCCGGCGAGACCACGCTCACCGCGATGATCTCGGAGCGGATGCAGCCGGGCGTGGTCTATACGACCTTCCACCACCCCTTAAGCGGCGCCAACGTCGTCACCACCGAGAATTCCGACTGGGCGACCAACTGTCCGGAATACAAGGTCACGGCGGTGGAGGTGCGGCTCACCAACCAGCCGTCGCGCTGGCAGGAGGAGTACGAGCAGTTCCGCGAGGCGGCCCGGCAGATCGCGGCCGTGGCCGCCGAGTGACCGCCGCCCCGCTGGCGGAAGGCAGGCAGCGCCGCGACCGGCCGCTCGTACCCGGCCGGCCGGTGTGCCGCTACGAGGACGGCCGGTTCGTCGAGCGGATCGAGACGGTGGCCGGCGAGTGCGCCACGGCGATGGTCTATAACGGCCAGGACTTCGCCGTGCTGATGACCTCGCCCGAGCACCTGGAGGACTTCGCGACCGGCTTCACGCTCGCCGAGGGCATCGTCGACCATCCCGGCGAGATCGAGGCCATCGAGATCGAGGACGTGGTGCTGGGCGTCGAGATCCGCATCACGATCCCGGATGAACGAATGGCGGCCCTGGCCGACCGCCAGCGCCACGTCACCACCGGCACGTCCTGCGGCATGTGCGGCATCCTCAGCATTGAGCGGGCGCTGCGCCCGCTGCCGACCATGCCGCCTGCCCCTCCCATCCCTGCCCCTGCCATCCTGCGGGCCCTGGCGGCCCTGCCGGCCACCCAGACGCTCAACCGCCAGAGTGGGGCGGTCCATGCCGCGGCGTTCGCCACGCGTGAGGGCCGGGTGGCTCTGGTCCGCGAGGATGTCGGCCGGCACAACGCGCTCGACAAGCTGACCGGCGCCATGGCCCGGTCCGGCATGACGCCAGATGACGGTTTCCTTCTGCTGACCAGCCGCTGCAGCACCGAGATGGTGCAGAAGGCCGTGCTCGCCGGCTTCGCAGTGGTGGTCGCGATCTCGGCGCCGACCACGTTGGCGGTCGAGCTGGCCGATGCCGCCGGCCAGGCCCTGATCGGCTTTGCCCGGCGCGGCGGCTTCAACATCTATACCCACGAGCAGCGGATCAGCGCCGGATGAACGTCAGGCACCTCGTCACCATGGCCAACCAGATCGCCACTTTCTTCGCCACCCAGCCGGGCGACGCCGCCAAGGCCACCGCCCACCACCTCCGCCAGTTCTGGGACCCGCGGATGCGCGCCGCGATCAGCACCCATGTCGAGACCGGCGGCGAAGGGCTGGACCCGGTGGCGCTGGCGGCCGTGCGGCTGCTGATGGAGGAGCAGCTGCCGGCCGGCTAGCCTGGCTACTCGGCCACCCGCACCAGGAGCTTGCCGAAGTTCTTGCCCTCGAGCAGGCCCCGCAGCGCGTCGGGCGCGTTCTCCAGCCCGTCCACCACATCCTCCTTGTAGCGCAGCCGGCCGTCCTTCAGCCATTGCGCGGCTTCCCCGTAGAACTGCGGGCGCAGCTCCGCGAACTCGCGCTGGATGAAGCCACGGATCAGCAGGCTGCGGCTCAAGACCTCGCGCATCACCTGCGGCAGCCGGTCGGGCCCCTGCTTCGGCCCGGCCGGGTCGTTGTACTGGGCGATCAGGCCGCAGACCGGGATGCGTGCGAACTCGTTGAGCAGCGGCAGCACCGCGTCGAAGACGTGGCCGCCGACATTCTCGAAATACACGTCGATCCCGTCCGGGCAGGCCGCCGCCAGCCGCTCCGGAAAGTCGGCGGCGCGGTGGTCGACCACGGCGTCGAAGCCGAGCTCGTCCTTCACGAAGCCGCACTTCTCCGGCCCGCCGGCGATCCCGACCGCCCGGGCGCCCTTGATCCGGGCGATCTGGCCCACCACCGAGCCGACCGCACCGCTGGCGGCCGCGACCACCACGGTCTCGCCCGGCTGCGGCCGGCCGATCTGGAGCAGGCCGGACCAGGCGGTGAAGCCGGGCATGCCGAGCACGCCCAAAGCGGTGCTGACCGGCGCCAGCTCGGGGTCGAGCTTGCGCAGGCCGGTCCCGTCCGAAAGCGCGAAGCGCTGCCAGCCGGCATGGGACAGGACGATCTCGCCTTCCCGGTAGTCGGGGTGGCGGGAGCGCCGGATGCGCGCCACCGTCCCGCCTTCCATCACCGCTCCCAGCTCCACCGGCGGCGCATAGGATTTCCGGGCGTCCATCCGGCCGCGCATGTATGGATCGAGCGAGAGATAGAGGACCTCCAGCAGCACCTGTCCGTCCGCCGGCTCCGGCACCGGCGTGGTCTCGATGCGGAAATGCTCCGGCCCTGGCTGTCCTTCGGGTCGTGCCGCCAGGACGATCCGCTGGTTGGTGTCGTTCCGCATCGTCTTCTCCCAAACCTCGCCGGCCGGACCATTGCCCAGGGCACCCCTTCCTGACATGCTCACCATTCGTCCCACCGGCAAGCGGTCGGAGGCATCATGCCGAGGACGCGGCCCAGGGGAGGACAGCGCATGTGGTCCTGTACGCCCGGCGAGGCCGGTCAGCCCGTGAGTCATTTCGGCTGCCCCTGCCACAGCCCGGCCCTCCTGGCCGCCAGCCGGCGGCTCGGCCGGACCCTGTCGCGGCGCGGCTTCGTCGCGGCACTCGGCACGTCCGCGGCGGCATTGGCTTTGCCAGGCCGGACCCTGGCCCAGGAACCGCCGGCGGCCGGCACCCGACCGATCCTGCTCACCAACTTCCGGCTGTTCGACGGGAGCTCGCCGCAGCTCCGCGACGGGCTGCACCTGCTGGTCGAGGGCGAGCGGATCGCCGGCCTCGCCACCGGGGAAGCCACGGCACCCGAGGGCGCGCAGCTTCTGGACTGCCAGGGCCGGACGCTGATGCCCGGCCTGATCGACGCCCACTGGCACGCCGTGCTCGCAGCGGCCTCGATGGCGACGCTGATGACCGCCAGTCCCGCCTACCTGCATCTGGCGGCAGCGGCCGAAGCCGAGCGCACGCTGATGCGCGGCTTCACCACGATCCGCGACCTGGGCGGCCCGTCCTTTGCCCTGAAGCAGGCGATCGACGAGGGTCTGGTCAAGGGCCCGCGCATCTATCCGTCGGGTGCCATGATCACCGCCACCGGTGGCCATGGCGATCTGCGCCAGCTCACCGACATCCCGCGCAGCCCGGATAGGGGCCTCAGCACCATCGAGCAGATGGGCGGTGCGGCCATCGTCGACAGCCCCGCCGACGTGCGCATGCGCGCCCGTGAGCAGCTCCTCCAGGGCGCTTCCCAGATCAAGCTGGTCGCCAGTGGCGGCGTGTCCTCGCCCAGGAGCCCGATCGACCTGTCGACCATGACCCTGGCCGAGCTGCGCGGCGGGACGGAGGTCGCGACCGACTGGAACACCTACGCCACCGTGCACGCCTACACCCCGCACACGATGCGGCGCGCGATCGCGGCCGGGGCGCACTGCATCGAGCACGGCCACCTCATGGACGCGGTGACCGCCAAGCTCATGGCCGACAACGGCGTGTGGCTGAGCATCCAGCCCTTTCTCAGCGCCGAGGATACGGTGCCGCTGCAGGGCCCGAGCCTGGTCGCGATGCGCCAGGTCCTGAGCGGCACCGAGCGCGCCTATGAGCTCGCGATCGAGCACGGGCTGAAGACCGCGTTCGGTTCGGACCTCCTGTTCTCCGCCGAGATGGCGACCCGACAGGGCGTCATGCTCACCCACCTGACGCGCTGGTATGGCAACGCCGACATCCTGCGGATGGCCACCAGCGCCAATGGCGAGCTCCTGGCCCTGTCCGGCCCGCGCAACCCCTACCCGGGCAAGCTCGGAGCGGTGGAGCCTGGCGCCTGGGCCGACCTGCTGCTGGTCGACGGCGACCCGCTCGCCGACCTGGCTCCGCTGGCCCGGCCGGAAACCGGCCTCATGGTGATCATGAAGGGCGGCGTGATCCATAAGAACACGCTTGAGGGCTGACCGCATGTCAGGCGCCGGCGCCGGTGCTTGCCCCCGGGATTGACACGGATGGCGCCGGCTCCCTAGGTCGGCCGGCTGCGGATTACGGGCCAACGGGCCGGCCCGACCGGCCAGCCGAGCGCGGAGTGCAGCGTGGCCAATCCCTATCGTGCGGTCTTCGCCGCTCCCGGCACCCTTGCCTTCTCCATGGCCGGGCTGGTGGCGCGCATGCCGATGTCGATGCTGGCGATCGGCATCGTCACCATGCTGGGCCAGCTGCGGGGTGCTTACTGGCTGGCCGGTGCGGTGGCGGCGACCTTTGCCTTGTCCAGTGCGCTGATCGCGCCGCAGGTCTCCCGGCTGGTCGACCGGCTGGGGCAGGCCCGGGTGCTGCGGCCGGCCACCTGCCTGAGCGTGCTGGGCATGCTGCTGCTGCTCCTGGCGGTCCGCCTGGACCTGCCGGGCTGGACCCTGTTCCCCTGCGCGGTGCTGGCCGGCTGCATGCCGAGCATCCCGGCCATGGTCCGGGCGCGCTGGTCCTGGCTCTACCGGGGCACGCCGATGCTCCACACCGCATTCGCCCTGGAATCGGTGCTGGACGAGATCTGCTTCATCATCGGCCCGATCCTGTCGGTAAGCCTGAGCGTGCTGGTCTTCCCCGAGGCCGGTCCTTTGGCCGCGGCCTTCCTGCTCCTGGTCGGCACCCTGCTGCTAGCCGCCCAGCGCCGGACCGAGCCGCCGGTCCTGCCGGTGGCCGCAGGGCCGCGCCGCCCGGTGATCGGCCGGCCCGCCGTCCTGATCCTGGTCACCACCATGGCGGCGGTCGGCATGATCTTCGGCTCGATCGACGTCACCACCATCGCGTTCGCCGGGCTGCTGGGCCAGCCGGTGGCGGCTAGCTGGGCGCTGTCCATCTGCGCGGTCGGCTCGGGCCTGGCCGGGATCACGTTCGGTGCCCTGCGCCTCTCCCTGCCCCCGCGCCAGCTCCTGGCGGCGGCGATCGCCTTCATGCTGCTCACCGTGCTGCCCTTGCCGGTTGCCGGCAGCATCCCCCTCCTGGCGGCGATCCTGTTCGTGGTCGGCATGTCGGTCTCGCCCACCATCATCCTGACGATGAACCTGGTCGAGCGGATCGTGCCGCCGGCCGAGCTCACCGAAGGCATGACCTGGGCCATGACCGGGCTCGGCATCGGCGTGGCGATCGGCTCGGCAGCGGCCGGCTGGACGGTGGACGTGCATGGCACCGCAGCGGCCTTCGGCCTGGCCGGGTTTGCCGCGGCCCTGGCCCTGCTCGTCGTCCTGTCCGGCCAGAACCGGCTCAAGGACAGTGACCGGGTGCCGCCCCTGCCGCCGTCGGGCGCCGAACTGGCCACGTGCCGCTGACGCTTGGGCGGACGAGCCGCGGGCCCGATCCCCGATCCCTGCCCCAGGGCTTGCATCCGGACGGGCGGAGGGAGCGTAGTAGGGGCATGACCAGCAAAGCCGTCCGCAAGCTGCCCTGGCTCGACCGGTCCGGGCAGCTCTCCTTCCTCAAGCTCACCACCCTCGTGCTGGTGGCGCTGCCGGCCGCGTGGATCCTCGGCCAGCTGCTGGCCGGCATGCTGATGCCCAGGCCGCTGGAGGAGATGATCCACCAGACCGGCAACTGGGCGGTCCGGCTCCTGGTGGCCTCGCTCTGCATCACGCCATTGCGCGGGGTGCTGCGCTGGCCGCGGCTGATGCTGGTCCGGCGGATGGTCGGCGTGGCGGCGCTTGCCTACGCGCTCAGCCACCTGCTGCTCTACGTGGTGGACCAGCAGTTCGACCTGTTGCGGGTCGGCAGCGAGATCCTGCTGCGCTTCTATCTCACCATCGGATTCGTGGCCCTGCTCGGCCTGGCAGCACTGGGTGCCACCTCGACCGATGCCGCCATCCGCCGGATGGGCGGGTGGTGGCGCCGGCTGCACCGGCTGGCCTACCCGGTCACCGCCCTGGCGCTGCTTCACTTCTTCATCCAGTCCAAGATCGACGTGACCGAGCCGGTCCTGCTCACCGGCCTGTTCCTGCTGCTGATGGGCTACCGGCTCCTGGCGCTCCGGGGCGTGCCGGGGCCGCTGCGTCTGGCCGGGCTGGCGCTCGCCGCGGCCCTGCTCTGCGCCCTGGTGGAGGCCGCGTGGTACGCAACGATGCGCAACGCGCCGGTCATGCGCGTGCTGGAGGCCAATCTCCAGCTCGCCCACACGATCCGCCCGGCTTGGTGGGTGCTGCTGGCCGGGCTGGCGGCAGCGGGTGCCTCATGGTGGCGGCAGGGGCGTGACGTACTCCCCGCACGGTCCCGGCCGCTCGGCCGCACCGCCGGCCGCCTGATCGGCTGATCCGAAGATCAATTTCGCGTAAATTTTTCGACAAATCCGGGCGCTTTGCTACGGAGGCGGATTGCACCCCTCCCTGCACTTCGTTACAGTTCGTACATGTTCAAGCTTGCAGGGAGAACAGCTGCTGATTTCGCAGCGAACCTGACGAAGTGGTTGTAGTCGACATCATGATGGTTCGCGCATTAAGCGAATTTTTTCCAGGCTCGACTTGTTCATTGATCAGCTCAGAGCGGGATGATCCCGCGTCATGGTTCATGCCGATGCCGCCTCTCATTCGCATCGACATCAGATACTTCGCCGTCCGGCACTCCATGAGGATCCCATGCTCCGGTCCCTCCGGGCAGGTCCCGGTGCCCGCGCGGCGCCTGGAGTGCGACATTGCTGTTCAACTCGCTCCCGTTCGTGTTCGGCTTTTTGCCGATCACCCTGATCCTGTTCTTCCTGGTCGGACAGCTCGACCGCAGCGGGCAGCGGCGGATCGCGGCGCGAGTCCGGCTGATCCTGGCGGCCTCCCTGTTCTTCTACGCCTGGTGGAAGCCGTTCACGCTCTTGCTGCTGGTCGTCTCGATCGGGTTCAACTGGGCCATGGGCCTCGTGATCGCCGATCGCGATCCCCGCAAGAAATGGCTCCTGATCCTGGCCGTGACCGCCGATCTCGCCTCGATCGGCTTCTTCAAGTACGGCATGTTCGTCACCGAGAACCTGGCGCTGGTCACGGGCGACTGGATCCGGCTGGAGAACATCCTCCTGCCGATCGGGATCTCGTTCTTCACCTTCCAGCAGATCGCCTACGTGGTCGACGTCTGGCGCGGCGATGTCCAGGCCGAGCGCGATCCGTGGCGCTTCGCCCTTTCGGTCAGCTTCTTCCCCCACCTGATCGCCGGGCCGATCATCCATTACCGGCAGATCGGCCCGCAGTTCGACAGCTGGTCGTTCCTGCGCCCGAGCGCTGCCGACCTGAAGCTCGGCTTCGGCATCTTCCTGATCGGCCTGATCAAGAAGGTCGGCATCGCCGACACGCTCTCCTTCTATGTCGACCCAACCTTCGCCCAGGCCGACGGGCTCGCGGCCGTGGGCTTCGTCGAGAGCTGGCAGGCCGCCACCGCCTACACCTTCCAGCTCTATTTCGACTTCTCCGCCTATTCGGACATGGCGATCGGCCTGGGATTGATGTTCGGCATCAGGATCCCGGACAATTTCAACAACCCCTACCAGTCGACCAGCATCATCGAGTTCTGGCAGCGCTGGCACATGTCCCTGTCCAGCTTCCTGCGCAACTATCTCTACATCCCGCTGGGCGGCAACCGGCAGGGCAAGGTCCGCCGCTACGTCAACCTGATGATCACCATGCTGCTGGGCGGGCTGTGGCACGGCGCATCCTGGAACTTCGTGATCTGGGGCGGGCTGAACGGCCTGTTCCTGATGATCGCCCATGGCTGGCGGGCGCTCACCAAAGGTTGGCAGCTCCAGCTCCGCCCGCTGGCGCCGCTAGGCAGGGTGGGCGGCCATCTGCTCACCATGCTGGCGGTGATCGTGGTCCGGGTGTTCTTCCGCGCCACCACGCTGGACGGCGCCTGGGTGATGCTGGCCGGCATGGTGGATCCCCGGACCTTCCGCATGGAAGCGGTCGATTCCTTCCTGCTCCTGGCGCTGGGTGCGGCCTACGCGCTCTGCCTGCATGGCGCCGAGGCCAAGGATCTCGTCAGGCTCCGCTGGTTCTCCTTCCCGCTCGTGCGTTCGGCCGCAGCTGTCTGGGTGATCCTGGTCATGCACCATCAGGAACTGTTCGATCTCGATGCAAGCTTCCTGTACTTCAACTTCTGATCGCGCGGCCGCACGGTCGTGGCGGGTCCGGACCATCCTGGGCTGGGCCTGGCGGATCCCGCTGGCGGTCTGCCTGGCGCTGGTGCTGTTCGAGGCCTTCCTGCGCATGCCGCCGTTCCGGGTCGGCGTCTCGCCGGTCACCTACCACCCGCAGCTCGGCTACTGGCACAAGACCGACTATGACGGGCAGTCCTTCTCGGCCTGCTACTCGGTGCCCTACCACCTGGACGGGCAGGGGCTGCGCCCGTCCAGGGGCCAGGTGCCGGGCAGGAAGGCGATCCTGCTGGGCGACAGCCAGGTCGAGGCGGTCATGGTCGCCGACGAGCAGGTCATGCACCAGCGCCTCCAGGCCCATCTGGGCGACCGGATCGAGGTGCTGAACTATGGCCTGGGCGGCAGCGGCGCCGACCTGCAGCACCTGGTCCTCCAGCACCTGGTCGATCTGGACCAGGTCGGCTGGGTCGTGCAGCTGGTCAACCTGGACAGCGACGTCTACGAGGCCAACCCGAACAACGACAAGCCGGGCCAGCGCCCGCGCGCCCGGCTCCGGTTCGACGATCCGGCCGATCTCGACCGCTTCCACCTGGTTCCGCCGGCACCCTTCACCCGACTGGAGCAGTTCCGCGAGGTCTTCTCGGACTTCCAGCTCTACTCCTATTCCCGCGCGGCCCTCCTGCCGGTGCGCGGGCTGCTCCGCGAGGTGCGGCAGACGCTGAAAGCCAGCCCGCCGTCGCCAGCGGCCGATCCGGCCCGGATCGGGCCCTCGGAACTGGCGTGGACCAACCTGATCGGGCCGATCCGGCAAAACCAGAAGCTGGTGGAGGCCCATGGCGGCCGCTACCTGGCCCTGGTCTGGAACCGTGATCCGCTGCTCCTCGCCGAATGGCAGCGGCGCATCGCACCGCTCGGCATCGAGACGCTGGACCTGGCGCCGGCACTGGCCCGGGCCGGCGTGGACCTGGCCAAGGTCTCATTCTCCTGCGACCACCACTTCACCGCCGCCACCCATGACGAGATCGCCAAGGTGCTGGCCGGGAGCGGCTTCTTCGACCGCGCAGGGCCGGCAAAGGCAAGGCAGGCGCGGCCATCGTGGGCCATGAATATTCAAGAAACACAACGCCCAGTAGCAACCACAACCACAGGCAGGTGAAGGCTCGCCATGGTACAAAAATAACCCTGCCGCTCAGAACTGAACAACCCCCCTTTCATCGCCACACAGGACGATCTCGCCGCTGATCACGTTGTCAGCATGACTATACTTATGCTATGCTTCTCGACGTTCTCGCATCACTGGTTGCGGCAAGGCCTGTGAAGAGCATGTACGCGGCTCCCGTGGCTCTCGCCGCGGTCTGCTGCGATGTTCATTCCTGCGCAGCGAACTCATCCTGGGGGTGGATGCGTCAGGACAGGGCTTGGCTGCCGGAGCATGGCCAATGATGAGAACGGCGGCTTTCCTGGCCGGGTTGATGTGGCTCGGGCAGGCGGAGGCGACCACCTTGCCCTATCTGGACATGAACGCGCTGGTCCAGGGCGCGGATGGTGTCGTCGAGGGCACGGTCGAATCGGTCGTTTCGGCCCGGGCCCAGGGCCAGATCTTCACCTACGTGACCTTGCGCGACGTCGAGGTCCATGCCGGAAGCTACGGTCAGCGCAGCCTCACCCTCATGATGCTGGGGGGGTCGGTCGAGGGAGAGACGCTGGAAGTCGTCGGCGCGCCCGCCTTCGAGGAGGGGCAGCGGGTCTTGGCGTTCGTGGCCAGCAACGGCACCGACATCGTGCCCCTGGTCGGCTGGGAGCAGGGCCTGTTCGTGGTGCCGCAGGACGGGCGGAACCTGGTGACCGACAGTGCCGGCAACCGCATCCTCGACGTGGAGGATGGCAGGATCGAGAAGGAGCAGCGCCACGCATTCGAGGCGCAGGTCGTCGAGCCGCAGCCGGCAGCCGACGGTCCGGGCGAGGCGTGGTCGGCAGGCGGCCAGGGCGGCAGCCGGTCGGGCATGAGCGAGACCCGGCAACGGTCTCTGGCGGCCCCGGCCGCCGCCCAGCCGATGGCGTATGACGCCTTCATCCAGTCGATCCAGGGGGCTGCGCGGCGGGTGGCACTGAGTGGCCCGCGCCAGATGCGGGCGCTGAACTCGGTGCAGGTCGGCGCCGCGCTGCAGCCGGCACCGCCGCCCAGGTCGCTGTCGATCCTAAAGGCCCCCGGACAGGAAGCCGGAGCGCGTGCGCGGGCACCTCTGTCCTCAGAGGCACCGGGCAGCCCGCCGGCTGCCCCGCCGGTCAACCGCCGGTAGCACGGCGGCCGGCGGTCGCCATCCCCGGGCATCGTCCCAAAGGAAACCTGCCATGATCTCCAGAACCACGGTGCGGCGCCGGTACCTGATGGCCGCGCTCATCTCGCTTCTGCCCCTGACCTTCGGGACGCAATCCGCCGGAGCCTATGCCTACGACACCTGCGGCGGCGTGCCGGTCAAATGGCTGCGCGGCTGGACCAATCTCTCGCTCAACACGGTCTCGCTGCCGCCCGGCAGCGTCTGGGACACCCGGTTCCAGAACGCGATGTGGCACTGGAACAACGTGAAGGGCTCGAGCTTCGACTTCTTTGTCCTGCGCGACACCGACGGGACGATCAGCAACGACAATGGCGTCACCGAGATCTATTTCAGCAGCAATATCGGCACCGCCCTGGCCGTCACCACCTTCCGGTCGCGCTGCTCCGACCGGAGCATCATCGAGACCGATATCGGCTTCAACCTCAACTACAGCTGGTCGACCGACCCGTTCAACTATGACAGTCCGGACGCGCCCTACAGCTTCGAGGGCGTCGCCCTGCATGAGCTCGGCCACGCCCTTGGCCTCAATCACGAGGACCGCTGGGTCGCCACCCTGAACTCCTTCTATCCGGACGGCGGCCCCAGCGGGCACGCCAAGGAATGGGATCCACTGGCCGACGACCGGGCCGGGGTGCGCTTCCTGTATCCCGACGCCACCACCGAAATCGACGTCGCCGCCTCGGTGTTCAAGCAGTCCGGCGCCGGCAGCTCGACCCTGGTCTCCAGCCCGACCATCACGACGCGCGGCTCGTCGGCCACGATGGAGCTGACCTTCCACAATTTCAGCACCTCGCAGCTGACCTTCAACATCGGCTTCTATCTGTCGAGCAACGACATCATCAGCACCGCCGACCGGCTGCTCGGCAGCAACACCGGTGCCTGGGCGGATCCCGGCGTCAGCCTCACCTTCAGCCGGACCGTGACCATTCCCGCCTCGGTGGCACCCGGCCGCTACTGGCTGGGCTTCATCCTCGACCATGATCGCCGCCACACCGAAAACCACGAAGGCAACAATGCCCTGGCGATGCCGCACGCGATCACGATCAACTAAGGCCCGTTGGCCCGGCGTCTGCCCTCGTGAGGGGCGGGCCGCCTAGAACATCGTGTTGGGGTTGGCGACTTCAGTCGGGACGCGCTGCAGCCGCACGAAGTCGGCGCGCCGCCTCCGCCGGGCGGCACCGGTTGAACATCAAGTCGTGGAAGGCCATGGCCGTCTGCCAGTTCCGGCTCGTCTGGTCGCTCATGGTGACCCTCACCCTCTCCCCAGGTCCACAGCTACGGCGGCGGACATGCCCGGAGCCGGCCCTGCCCGCCGCCTTGGCCGCCTGGCCGCGACCAGCGTCAGGCGACGAAGCAGGAAGAGTGTCACCGGCCGGCATGGCCGGCGGGCCCCGGCGCAGGCCGCCCGGTTGCTCCTCAGAGCGAAGGATAGTCCGTGTAGCCCTCGGGCCCACCGGCATAGAAGGTGTCGGTGTTCCAGGGGTTCAGCGGCGCGTTCTCGGCAAAGCGGCGCGGCAGGTCCGGGTTGGCGATGAACGCCTTGCCGAACGCCACCGCATCCGCCTCGCCCCTGGCCAGCACCTCGTCGCCGGCCGCCTGGTCGAAGCTCTCATTGGCGACGAAGATGCCACCGAACGCCTTCTTGATGGCGGGCCCCAGCCGCGGCTCCTCCAGCCGCTCGCGGGCGCAGATGAAGGCCAGCTTGCGCCGGCCCAGCTCGGCCGCGACATAGCCGAAGGTGCCGGCCAGGTCGCTGTCGCCCATGTCGTGCGAATCCGCGCGCGGCGCCAGGTGCATGCCGACCCGGTCCGCCCCCCAGACCGAGACCACCGCATCCGTCACTTCCAGCATCAGCCGGGCGCGGTTCTCGACGGGCCCGCCATATTCGTCGGTGCGGCGGTTGGTGCTGTCCTGCAGGAACTGGTCGAGCAGGTAGCCGTTGGCGCCGTGGATCTCGACCCCGTCGAAGCCCGCGGCCTGCGCGTTCTCCGCCCCCTTGCGATAGGCCTCGATCACGCCCGGGATCTCGGCCAGCTCCAGCGGGCGCGGCGTCGCATAAGGCCGCTGCGGCCGCAGCAGGCTGACATGGCCCTTGGGCTGGACCGCACTGGGGGCCACCGGCAGCTCGCCATTCAGGAAGACCGGGTCGGAGATCCGGCCGACATGCCAGAGCTGCAGGAAGATGTGGCCACCCGCGTCATGGACGGCACGGGTGATCGCCCGCCAGCCCTCGACCTGCTCGCTGGACCAGATCCCGGGCGTCCCCGCATAGCCGACACCCTGCGGGGTGACCGAGGTCGCCTCGGACAGGATCAGGCCGGCACTGGCGCGCTGGACGTAATAGTCGCGCATCAGCGCGTTGGGCACCCGGCTCTCGCCGGCGCGGGAGCGGGTGAGCGGTGCCATCCAGATGCGGTTCTTCAGGCGCAGCGAACCGACATTGATCGGATCGAACAGGTTGGGCATCGTCGCATTCCAGTTGGCCGTACAGCCTCGTGGCTGGACGGGGTCGCCCGGATCGGCCGGCAGGCCCTTGCCTCCCCGACCGATCCGGCCAAGTTTCATATTCGTCGAACATCGAACATGGGTAGGCGCAGGAAGTGAGGCAACCCGACCACCCGGCAATCGATGCAGTGCAGCTCACCGAGGTGCTGGCGGCCCTGGCCGACCCGGTCCGCCTGTCCCTGGTCGCGACGCTGGCGGAAGGCGGTGCCCGGACCTGCGGCGAGTTCGACCTGCCGGTCGCCAAGTCCACGCTCAGCCATCACATGAAGGTGCTGCGCGAGGCCGGCATCCTGACGAGCCGGGTGGAAGGTACCCGCTGCTTCGTGGCGCTGCGTCCGGAGCTGGAGGACCGCTTTCCCGGCCTGTTGGGCCGCGTCCTCGCCCTGGCAGCACCGCCTGAAGGCTGACGCCCGCCATCGCCGCGCCTGGCCCTGCGGCTTTCGATGGAGAACCCTGCCCATCCGGCTAGAATGGCCGCCGCTCGTCCGGCATCGGGCCGGGCAAAGGGGGGCGGGAGGTATGATGGACACGGAAGCGGAGGTCGCGCGCCACTATACGCACGGCGCCCTGGAACGCTCGATCCTCGACGCGCTGGCAAGGGCCGGCAAGGATCCCGACCGGCTCACCGCCGCCGACCTCGCCGGGGTCGACGAGTTCCACCTGGGCTGGCGCGCGTCCACGGTGGCACTGGCGCAGGACCTGCAGCTGGCACAGGGCCAGCAGGTGCTCGACATCGGCAGCGGCATTGGCGGGCCGGCCCGCTACATAGCCGAGGCGCATGGCTGCCAGGTGACCGGCATCGACCTGACCGAGGAATTCGTGACGGTCGCGACCGCGCTCACCCGGCGCTGCGGCCTGGCCGACCAAGTTTCGTTCCGGCAGGGGAGCGGCCTGGCCCTGCCGCTCAACGATGGCAGCTTCGATGCCGCCACCCTGATCCATGTCGGCATGAACATCGAGCGCAAGGACCTGCTGTTCCGCGAGGTGCACCGGGTCCTGAAGCCCGGCGGCCGGTTCGGGGTCTACGACGTCATGCACCTCGACGAGGCGCCATTGCCCTACCCGATGCCCTGGGCCGCCGATGCCGCCACCAGCTTCGTGGAGCCACCCGCCACCTACCGGGTGCTGCTCGGCGAGAGCGGCTTCGCGGTCGAGCAGGAGGTGAACCGGCGCGACTTCGTGCTGGCGCGCTGGCAGGAGATGCGCGCCGAGGCGGCGGCCCGGGGCCAGCCGCCCCTGAGCCTGCGCAACCTGGTAGGCCCCGCCTTCGAGGAGCGTTTTGCCAACGTCCTGCGCACCCTGCAGGCCGGCAGCATCGCCCCCATCCAGATGGTCGCCCGGGCGATCTAGGGCGTCACTCGATCCCGAACGTCGCCATCAGCCGCGCCATGCGCCGGGCCGCCAGCTCCGGATCGTCCAGCACGCCCGCCTGGTCGGCCAGGCGGAACACGTCGCCGTAATGCAGGGCCGAGCGCGCCGCCTGCTGCCCGCCCAGCATGGCGAAATGGTCCTGGTGGCCGTTCAGCCAGGCCAGGAGCACCACGCCCGACTTGTAGAACCGGGTGGGCGCCTCGAAGATCTTGCGCGAGAGCGGCACGGTCGGCCGTAGGATCGCCCGGTAGTCCTCGACCCGGCCCGCGTCCAGTGCGGCCAGCGCTGCGGCCGCCGCCCGCGCGATGGGATCAAAGATGCCCAGCAGCGCGTCGCTGTGCCGGGACCCGTCGCCCTCGATCAGCTCGGCATAGTTGAAGTCGTCGCCGGTGAAGCACTTCACCCCCTCGGGCAAGGACTGGCGGAAGCCCAGCTCGCGCTCCTTGTCGAGCAGGGACATCTTCACCCCGTCGATCCGTCCGGCATGGTCCCGGATCAGCCCCAGCAGCGTGGCCTGAGCCTCGTCCAGGTCATGCGATCCCCAGTAGCCCTCGAGCTGCGGGTCGAACATCGGTCCCAGCCAGTGCAGCACGACCTTGTCCCGCGCCTGGCCGATCAGCTCGCCATAGAGCCGCCGGTAGTCGTCCGGCCCGTTCGCCGCCAGCACCAGCGCCCGGCTGGCCATCAGGATCGCCCGCCCGCCGGCCTGCTCCACCACCTCCAGCTGCTCCAGATAGGCCCGGCGCACCTCGTCCAGCGTCACGCCCGGCCGCGGCGGCAACTGGTCGGTGCCGACCCCGCAGGCGAGATCCGCCCCCGGCACCGTTTTCGCCTCGGCCACCGAGCGGCGGATCAGCTCGGCCGCATCCGGCCAGGCCAGCCCCATGCCGCGCTGCGAGGTGTCCATCGCCTCGGCGACCTTGAAGCCCAGCCCCCAGAGATGGTGGCGAAAGCGCAGGGTCGCCTCCCAGTCGACCTTGCCGCCCTCGAACGGCACCGCCTCGGCCAGCGGGTCCGCCACTACATGCGCCGCGGCATAGGCCACCCGGGTGGCCGGCGCGGCGGACCTGGCCGGGTAAGAACAGGCTTGACCAGGCTGGTACGGCTCCAGCCTGCGGTCCGTGGTCGGCAGCAGCAGTGCCCGCATGGAAAGGCCTCCCCTGGCTCGATAAGTAACCGGTGAGTTACTTTTCATGCCGCCGGCGGTCAAGCCAACCCTTGCCAGTGATCGCCACTACGAGTTATACGTTATTTATACTCTCAACGTATAACTGGCGATGCAGCGCGCCCCTCTAACCGTCCAGACCATGTATGCCGAGCTCGACCAGCAGGTCCGGGATGCTGCGACCGCGGCGGTCCTGCATCCGCATGGCTCGCTGGTGGTCAAGGAGATCAAGGGCCGCCGCTACTGGTACCACCAGCAGCGAATCGAAGGCCGTCAGGTCCAGCGCTATGTCGGTCCCGAGACCGACGAGCTTTTGCGCAGGATCGCGGAACGGGACGCGGCCCGCTCCCAGGAAGGGGAACGCCGCACCCTCGTGCGCAGCCTGCACGCGGCGGGATTCAAGGGACCCGACCGCCGTACCGGCCGTGTCCTCCAGGCCCTGGCCGAGGCCGGCCTGTTCCGCTTGCGCGGCGTCCTGGTCGGCACCGTCGCCTTCCAGGTCTATGGCCCGATGCTGGGCGCGCTGTTCCCCGCCGCCATCGCCATGACCGGCGATATCGACGTCGCCCAGTTCCGCTCGGTGTCGATCGCGGTGGAGGACCGTACCGAGGCGATGCAGGATGTCCTCCAGCGCATCGATCCCGCCTTCGCGCCGGTGCTCGGCCTTGCGCGCACGCCGGCCTCCGCCTATCGGAGCGCCGGATTCAAGGTCGAGTTCCTGACCCCGATGCGCGGCCCCGAAGAGGACGACCGCCAGCCGCTGCCGGCCGTCGGCACCTTTGGCCAGCCCCTGCGCTTCCTGGATTTCCTGATCTATCAGGAGGTGGAGGCGGTGGTGCTGCACGATGCCGGGATCGCCGTGCGCGTTCCCGATCCGGTGCGCTTCGCCCTGCACAAGCTCATCATCTCGCAACGGCGGCGCGATCTGGCCAAGGCGCGCAAGGACCGCGCCCAGGCCCATCAGCTGCTGGAGGTGCTGGCCGAGGACCGCCCGCACGACGTGCAGGAGCACTGGGCGGAACTGTGCGGCCGCGGCCCCAAATGGCGCAGCCTGGCCCTGGCCGGGCTGGAAACCGCCCCTCCCTCAGTACGCGTACTATTGCCCTGACCGAGTTTGTATTGTATCCGAACAAAAGAACGACGCCCAGAGGGCGCACGAGGCACGGGAACGGGATCATGGCCACGCAAACGATCGGTTCGGCGCGCTTCGCCAGCCTGCCGAAGGACCGGCTGCTCGCCGAGTTCTCGCTATGGTCGGCCGATCTCGCGGACCTCGCCGCCGAGGTGGCACGGGTCGAGGGCCATGCGGACATCCACCATATCGACGTGGCGGACGGCCATTTCGCGCCGGCCTTCCTGTTCTTCCCCGACCTGGTTGCCCGGCTGCGCAAGCTGACCGACACGCCGTTCCACGTTCACCTGATGACGACGGACGACATCCTCGCAAGTCAGGCGCAGCAGTTCGCCGAGGCGGGTGCCGACCTGATCTCGGTCCATGCCGAGAATGGCGAGGCGGGTCTGGACGTGGTGGCCGAACTGAAGGCCATGGGCGTGCGCACCGGCGTGGTCGCCCGCGTCGAGACGGACCTCGCCGCCCTCGCCCCCTTCCTGGGCTCAGTCGACATGGTGACCCTGCTCGGCACCCGGATCGGTGTGAAGGGCCAGGACCTGGACCCGAACGCCTGCGCCCGCCTGGAGCAGGCCGGCACCATGCTGTGCCAGGCCGGACGGCGCGACCAGGTCCTGCTCGCGGCCGATGGCGGCATCCGCGAGCATACCGTGCCGAAGCTGCGCGCCGCCGGCGCCGACACCGTGGTGATGGGCTCGCTCGCCTTCGGTGCTGCCGATCTGGCACAGCGCATCGCCTGGTCCCGCGGGCTCTGAGAACGGCGATGCCGGGCCCGCTGGTCATCGCCGTCGACCTGGGCGGCACTTCGCTGCGTGCCGCCTTGGCCACGCCGGATGGACAGCTCGGCCGGATCACCAAGATCCGCACCGACGCCCGCGGCGGGCCGGACAAGGTGGTGGCCCAGATCGCCGGCCTGGTCGCCCGGGTCCGGGCCGAGGCCGGTGACACGCCGGTCCAGGGCATCGGCCTGTCCTCGCCCGGCCCCCTCGACCCCTTCACCGGCACGGTCTTCACCTTGCCGACCTTCCAGGGCTGGCAGGACGTGCCGCTGCGCGCCCTGGTCGCCGAGCGGACCGGCCTGCCGGTGACGCTGGAGAACGACGCTGCCTCGGCCGCGATCGGCGAGTGGCGTTTCGGCGCCGGCAAGGGGGTGGACAGCCTCGTCTACGTCACCGTCTCCACGGGCCTGGGCGGCGGCGTCATCGTCGATGGCCGGCTGCTGCACGGCCGCATGGGCATGGCCGGCCATATCGGCCACATGACCCTCGACCCGGACGGTCCCCGCTGCGGCTGCGGCAATCCCGGCTGCTGGGAAGCCCTGGCCTCCGGGACCGGGCTGGCCCGCATCGCCCGGGAACGGCTGGCGGAAGGCGCTGCCTCTTCCCTGCAGGACATCGCCGGCCGGCCGGTCAGCGCCGAGGACGTGGTCGCCGCCGCCCGCGCCGGCGATCCGCTGGGGGTGGCGCTGATCGCCGACGAGGCCCGCTGGCTCGGGATCGGCATCGTTTCCCTGCTGCACCTGTTCTCGCCCGAGCGGGTGATCCTGGGCGGCGGCGTCAGCAACGCCCTGGACCTGATGAGCGACATCATCGCCCGGGAGATCCAGGCCCGGGCGATGGCGCCGTTCCGCTCAGTGCCGTTTATGGCGGCCTCGCTTGGCGGCAATGCCGGCCTCGCCGGGGCCGCCGCCCTCGCCTTCGGGGCCGCCGGGACGCAGCTGGCGTGACCACGCCCCAGGCGGTCCGCTTCCTGAACGAGGCGCGCGCCCTGTCGCTGCTCTACCGGCAGGGTGCGATGAGCCGCGCCGATCTGGCCCGCGGCCTGAGCATGACCCGCTCCACCGCCAGCAGCCTGATCGGCCAGCTCCTGGCCGACGGCTTCGTCGTGGAACGACCCGACGCCGCGCGCAGCGACGTCCGCGCCGGCCGCCCCGGCATCGCCATCGCGATCCGGCCCGAAGGCGCATTCTTCATCGGTGCCGAGATCGGCGTCGGCTATGTCGCAGTGGTCGCTCTGGACCTCGCGGCCGAAGTCGTCACCCGCCGCCGCGCCAGCTTCGAGCTTTCCGGCAACCGTCCGGAGGAGGTCGTGCGCCTGGCCTGCGGCCTCGTCCGCCAGGTGGTGGCCGACCTGCCCGATCCGTCCCGCATCCGCGGCCTCTGCGTGACCGTGCCGGGGCTGCACGACCATGAGGGCGTGCTGCTCACCGGCCCGTTCCTAGGCTGGCGCAACGTCCCGATCGCTGATCTGGTCCGCGCCGAGCTCGGCCTGGACCTCCCGGTCAGCTCGGAAAACGACGCCAACGCCTTGGCCATTGCCGAGATCTATGCGGCCGGTAGCGAGGGCCCGAACGACCTGCTCTGCCTGTTCCTCGATTTCGGGATCGGCGCCGGGATCGTGGCGGGCGGCCGGCTGTTTCGCGGCCATCACGGCTTTGCCGGGGAGGTCGGGCACATGGTGGTGGCGGATGCCGGCATCACCCACCGCCTGGACCCGCCCGGCCGCTGGGAGAACCTGATTGGCGCCGAGGCGGTACTGCAGGTCTGGCAGGGCAAGGGCGGTGCCGGCGACACGATCCGCGGCCTGGTCCAAGCATTGCAGGCAGCGGAGCCGGCCGCCTGGGAAGCCGGCCGGCACTTCGCCTATTGGCTGGGCCGCGGCCTGGCCTCGGTCGCCAACATCATCGATCCCGGCCATGTGGTGCTGGGCGGCTCGGTAGCGCGCCTCTATCCCTTCGTCGCGGACGAGGTCCAGGATGCCCTGCGCCGCCACGTGTTCGAGGACTATCAGGTGCCGACCCTGGCCCTGGCCCATCATGCCGAAGACGGCCCGGCGATCGGTGCCGCCTGCCTCCTGCACCAGGAAATGCTATCTATCGACATGGTAGGCCGCCATCGCGAGCGATGGCGCCTGCCCTAAGAGCATGGCCTCTTGACGAGACCCGTCGATCCGTTGATTTGTTTGGACAGTTGACAAACCAAGCGCCGTGCTGGCGCCGGAATAGATCACCTGCCTGGGCAACGATCCCAGGCTGCTCAGGGAGATGACCGAGATGAAGCGGATATTGCTGTCGACCGTCTGCGCCGCCGTGCTGGGCCTGGCTGCATCGGCCCTCCAGCCGGCGCAGGCGCAGGACCAGGGCAGCGTCGAGGTGCTGCACTGGTGGACCTCCGGCGGCGAGGCCGCGGCGGTGGGCGTGCTGAAGCAGGACATGGAATCCAAGGGTGTCGCCTGGCAGGACATGCCGGTGGCCGGCGGTGCCGGCGAAGCGGCCATGACCGCGCTGCGCGCCCGGGTCACCTCCGGCAACCCGCCGACTGCCGCCCAGCTGCTCGGCATGTCGCTGCGCGCCTGGGCCGAGGAAGGCTTCCTGGGCGATCTCTCCGAGGTGGCCGAGCCGGAAGGCTGGGACAAGGTCATCCCCGAGCCGCTCCAGGCGTTTGCCAAGTATGACGGCCACTATGTCGCCGCCCCGGTCAACATCCACCGGCCGAACTGGCTGTGGTCGAACGCCAAGATCTTCGAGGAGAACGGCCTGACCCCGCCCAAGACCTGGGACGAGTTCAACCAGGTCGCCGAGGCGCTGAAAGCCAAGGGCATCCAGCCGCTCGCCCATGGCGGCCAGAACTGGCAGGACACCACGATCTTCGACGACGTGGTGCTGGGCATCGGCGGGCCGGAATTCTACCAGAAGGCCATCATCGAGGCCAATCCGGAGGCGCTGGGCTCGGACACCATGGTCAAGGTGTTCGACCAGATGCGGGTGATCCGCGGCTTCGTCGACCCGAACTTCTCCGGCCGCGACTGGAACCTCGCCACCGCCATGGTGATCAACGGCGAGGCCGCCATGCAGCTCATGGGCGACTGGGCCAAGGGCGAGATCATCGCCGCCGGCAAGACGCCTGGCGTCGACATCCTCTGCACCCCCGCCCCCGGCACCGAGGGCTCGTTCCTGTTCAACACCGACTTCTTCGCCATGTTCGACGTCGGCGAGGAGCGCCGGCCGGCCCAGCTGATCATGGCATCCGCCGCCATGTCGCCCTCCTTCCAGGAGACCTTCAACCTGGCCAAGGGCTCGATCCCGGCGCGCACCGACGTGCCCGGCGACAAGTTCGACGCCTGCGGCAAGCAGTCGATGGAAGACATCAAGGCCGCCCAGGCGGAAGGCACGCTGATGGGCTCGCTGGCCCATGGTCACGCCCAGCCGCCGGCCGTCCAGGGTGCCATGTTCGACGTGGTGACCAACCACTTCAACTCCGACCAGTCCTCCGCGGATGCGGCCAAGGCGCTGGTCGACGCGGTCGCCGCGGCCCAGTGAGCTGACCCCGCCCTGCCCGGCTGCGCCTGCATCCGGACAGGGCCTCCTGCTCCACCGCTGAAGGCCGGCGCCGATGGCACCCACCGAAAGAATGGCAGGCAAGCGCAGGCTGGCGAACGCGCTGCCCTTGTTCGTGCTCTCGCCGAGCCTCCTGATGGTCACGATCGGCGTCTACGGCTTCATGCTGTTCTCGGTGATCCTGTCCTTCACCGGCTCGAAGATGTTTCCGCGCTTCGTCTTCACCGGCTTCGACCAGTACGAGCGCCTGTTCAGCAACCCGCGCTGGGGCGTGGCGGTCCAGAACATCTTCATCTTCGGCGGGCTCTACATCGTCTTCGCCACGATCCTGGGCCTGGGCCTCGCCATCCTGATCGACCAGCGGATCCGGGCGGAGGGCGCGTTGCGCACCATCTTCCTCTACCCGATGGCGCTGAGCTTCATCGTGACTGGCGTCATCTGGCAGTGGCTCCTCAACCCGGGCCTGGGCCTGGAGCGGCTGGTGCAGGGCTGGGGCTGGGAGAGCTTCTCGTTCAAGTGGCTGGTCGACCCGCAGATGGCGATCTACACGGTGGTGATCGCCGGGGTCTGGCAGGTCGCGGGCTTCGTCATGGCCCTGTTCCTGGCTGGCCTGCGTGGGATCAACACGGAGATCCTGAGTGCCGCCCGCATGGACGGGGCGCCCACGCACAAGATCTATACCCGCATCATCATCCCGGCCCTGCGCCCGGTCTTCCTCACCGCCTTCGTCGTGGAGGCGCATCTCGCCATCAAGTCCTACGACCTGGTGGTGGCGCTGACCAAGGGCGGCCCGGGCTTCGCCACCGAGCTGCCCTCGACCTTCATGTACACGACCACCTTCACCCGCAACGAGATGGGACTGGGCGCTGCCAGCGCCACGGTGATGCTGATGACGCTCGCCGCCATCATCATCCCCTATCTCTATTCGGAGCTGCGCCATGAGCGTCGCGGCTGAGACCGTCATCCTCCGGCGCTCCGGCAGCGGCGTGAACCTCGCCCGCTTCGCCGTCTATGCGCTCCTGATCGTGGCCGCCGCCGTGTTCCTGGCGCCGCTGGTCTCCATGGTGTTCACCTCGCTGAAATCCATGGACGAGATCCGCGCCGGCAACCTGCTCTCCCCGCCCGGTGCCATCACCCTGGAGGCCTGGACGACCGCCTGGAACAGCGCCTGCATCAGCGTCAGCTGCGCTGGCCTGAAGGGCTATTTCCTGAACTCGATCCGCATGGTCGTCCCCGCCGTCCTCCTCTCGGTGGGCCTGGGTGCCCTGAACGGCTACGTCCTCACCAAGTGGCGCTTTCGCGGCGACAATCTCCTGTTCGGCGCGATGATGTTCGGCTGCTTCATCCCGTTCCAGATCGTGCTGATCCCGATGGCCTTCACGCTCGGCAAGATCGGCCTGGCCGGCACCACCACCGGCCTGGTCCTGGTCCACGTCGTCTACGGCGTCTGCTTCACCACCCTGTTCTTCCGCAACTTCTACGTCGCGGTCCCGGACGAGCTGGTGAAGGCCGCGCGCATGGACGGGGCCGGCTTCTGGCAGATCTTCACCCGCGTCCTCCTGCCGATCTCCTGGCCGATCATCGTGGTCTCGGTGATCTGGCAGTTCACCGGCATCTGGAACGACTTTCTGTTCGGCGCCTCGTTCGCCGGCGGCGAGAGCCAGCCGATCACCGTGGCGCTCAACAACCTGGTCAACACCTCGACCGGCGTGAAGCTCTACAATGTCGACATGGCCGCGGCCATGATCACCGCCGCCCCCACCATCCTGATCTACCTGTTCCTTGGCCGCTTCTTCCTGCGCGGCCTGATGGCCGGGGCGGTGAAGGGATGAGGATGCAGGCGGCTACCCCTCCCTCGTCATGGCCGGGCCTGACCCGGCCATCCAGGGGTCGCGCCCGCCGATGACTGGATGGTCGGCTCAAGGCCGACCATGACGACTCGGGACGACGTCAACGGCTTGATCGGCAAAGGGAACGGCAAGTGGCAAGCCTGGACATCGAGCATATCGGCAAGCGCTTCGGCCAGGTCGAGGTCCTGAAGGACATCCATATCGGCATCGGCCACGGCGACTTCCTGGTCCTGGTAGGTCCCTCCGGCTGCGGCAAGTCCACCCTGCTCAACATCATCGCGGGCCTGGACACCGCCACCTCGGGCGCCATCCGCATCGACGGCAAGGTCGTGAACGACCTGGAGCCCAAGGAGCGGGACATCGCCATGGTGTTCCAGTCCTACGCCCTCTACCCCTCCATGACCGTGGCGGAGAATATCGGCTTCTCGCTCGAGATGGCCGGCATGCCCAAGGAGGAGCGGAAGAAGAAGATCGCCGCCGTGGCCGACCTGCTCAGGATCGGCCATCTGCTGGACCGCCGCCCCTCCCAGCTCTCCGGCGGCCAGCGCCAGCGCGTCGCCATGGGCCGGGCGCTGGTCCGCGAGCCCAAGATCTTCCTGTTCGACGAGCCCCTGTCCAACCTGGACGCCAAGCTGCGCGTCGAGATGCGCACCGAGATCAAGAAGCTCCACGCGCGCTTAGGGGCCACGATCGTCTACGTCACCCACGACCAGATCGAGGCCATGACCATGGCCACCAGGATCGCGGTGATGAAGGACGGCATCCTCCAGCAGTTCGGCACGCCCGCCGACATCTACGACCGCCCGGCCAACACCTTCGTCGCGACCTTCATGGGCTCGCCGGCCATGAACCTGCTGGACGCCGAGATCGTCACCCATGGCGGCCGCCCCGCTTTGCGCCTGGATGGCGTGGACGGCGACGCCGCCATCCTGCCGATCCCCGCCACCGCCGGCGCCACCGCCCTGCAGCAGGGCCAGAAGGTGGCCTTGGGCCTGCGCCCCGAATGGATCACCGAGCCCGGTACCAGCCGCAGCCGCGACGTCCAGTCCCTCCCCTTCACCGTGGAAGTGCTGGAGCCGACCGGCCCCGACATCTTCCTGGCCCTGCGCCTGGGCAATGTGGAGGTCATGGGCCGCCTGCCCGCCGACGCGGCAGTGCAGGCCGGCGAGACCCGCACCCTCGACATCGACTACACCAAGGCCGTGCTGTTCGACCGCCAGACCGGCCAGGCCCTCTACGCCCGGCCCCAGCCCGCCCAAGCCGCCGCCTGACAGGACCTTTGACCATGCCGAAGAAAGAAGACCGCCTCCTGCGCGTGGGCGTGCTCGGCTGCGGCCCGATCGCCCAGGCCGCCCATTTCGAGAGCTGCACCAAGGCGAGGAACGCCGAGCTGTTCGCGATCTGCGACGTGGCCGACGACCTGCGCGAGCGCATGGCCGCCACCCACGCCCCGCGCAAATCCTTTGCCGACTACGACGCGATGCTGGCCGATCCCGAGCTGGAGGCGGTGATCATCGCCACCTCCGACGCCTTCCACGTCCCCGCCGCGAAGCGGGCCCTCCAGGCCGGCAAGCACGTACTCTGCGAGAAGCCGCTGGGCGTCAGCGTCGAAGAGGTCGAGGAGCTTGCCACCCTGGTCCGACAGACCGGCCTGACCCTCCAGGTCGGCCACATGAAGCGCTTCGACCCCGGCATCGAGGCCGCCAAATCGTTCATCACCACCGAGATGGGGGAGATCCAGGCGCTGAAAG
>NZ_DATMFZ010000191.1:0-8121 GCF_035556675.1 Geminicoccus sp.
ACGAAATCCTCGTGCGCGAGCCTGGCGCAGACGGCGGCGAGCGACGCGTTGTCCTGGATCAGCATGCGGGTAGGGAATCCATCTGCGGGGAGAGGCTCGCTTTACGAGCGGGACGGGTAGGGCTAGACGCGCGGTCGAGACAGCCGGCAGGGCTGGTGAATACGAGGAACCCATGCATCTCTACCGCACCCATACCTGCGGACAGCTTCGCGCAGACGATGTCGGCAGCACCGTCCGTCTGTCGGGCTGGGTCCAGCGCAAGCGCGATCACGGGCAACTCCTGTTCATCGACCTGCGCGACCACTACGGCATCACCCAGCTGGTGTGCCAGCCGTCCAGCGCGTTCTTCGAGGAAGCGTCGCGGGTGCGGGCGGAAAGCGTAGTCACCGCGACCGGTCGGGTAGTGGCGCGCGAGGCCGCGACCGTCAACCCGGCGCTGCCCACGGGTGCGGTCGAAGTCGTGCTCGATGAGTTCGCGATCGAGAGTGCGGCGGAGACCCTGCCGCTCGAGGTGGCGAGCGACCGCGACTATCCCGAGGAGACCCGGCTGCGCTACCGGTTCTTGGACCTGCGCCGCCAGAAGATCCACGAGAACATCGTCCTGCGCTCGAAGATCATCACTTCGCTCCGCCAGCGGATGACTGCCCAGGGCTTCACCGAGTTCCAGACGCCGATCCTGACTGCGTCCAGTCCGGAGGGTGCGCGCGACTTCCTGGTGCCGTCCCGGCTGCACCCCGGCCATTTCTACGCGCTGCCGCAGGCGCCGCAGCAGTACAAGCAGCTGCTCATGATCAGCGGCTTCGACCGCTACTTCCAGATCGCTCCCTGCTTCCGCGACGAGGATGCCCGGGCCGACCGCAGCCCGGGCGAGTTCTACCAGCTCGACGTCGAGATGAGCTTCGTTACCCAGCAGGACGTGTTCGACGCGGTAGGCCCGGTGATCCACGGCGTGTTCACCGAGTTCAGCGACTGGGCGGTAACGCCCTACCCGTTCCCGCAGATCGCCTATCACGATGCGATGCTGCATTACGGCTCGGACAAGCCGGACCTGCGCAACCCGATCAAGATCCAGGACGTGACCGAGGTGTTCGCGGGCGGCGGCTTTGCCGTGTTCGCCAGGGCGATCGAGGGCAAGCAGGCGGTGGTGCGCGCGATCCCGGCCCCGGGTGCGGCCAAACAGCCGCGCTCCTACTTCGACAAGATGGTGGCGTTCGCCCAGAGCCTGGGCGCGCCCGGCCTGGGCTACATCATCTTCCAGGACGGTGCCGCCAAGGGGCCGGTCGCGAAGTTCCTGGACGAGCCGCGGCTAGCAAGGCTGAAGGAGCTGGCCGGCCTCGCAGATGGCGACGCGGTGTTCTTCGTCTGCGACACGAAGGCAGGGGCGGAGAAACTGTCCGGCCAGGTGCGCAACCAGGCTGGCGAGCAGCTCGGCATCTGCGAGAAGAACGCCTACCGGTTCTGCTGGATCGTCGACTTCCCGATGTATGAGTATGACGAGGACCTGAAGCAGGTCGTCTTCTCGCACAACCCGTTCTCGATGCCGCAGGGCGGGATGGAGGCGCTGAACGGCCAGGACCCGCTGACCATCAAGGCCTTCCAGTACGACATCGTCTGCAACGGCATCGAGCTGTCCTCGGGTGCGATCCGGAACCACCGGCCGGACATCATGGTGCGGGCCTTCGAGGTCGCAGGCTATGGCCGGGAGGAGCTGGAGAACCGGTTCGGGGGGATGTTCCGCGCCCTGCAGTACGGCGCACCGCCGCATGGCGGCATCGCGCCGGGCGTGGACCGGATCGTGATGCTGCTGGCCGACACGCCGAACATCCGCGAGGTCACCGCCTTCCCGCTGAACCAGCAGGCCCAGGAGCTGCTGCTGGGCGCACCGTCGCGGGTCACCGACAAGCAGCTCAAGGAGCTGAACCTGCAGCTCAGCCCGTTGGCGCGGGAGAAGCTGCGCGGCGAGCCGCCCAAGGGCGAGACGCCGGTGGTGGAGCTCTGACCGGACGCCAAACGGCCCGCCGTAGCAGGCGGGCCGGGTGGTCATCCCTGGTCGGCTGACGCCGGACTTACGGGGTCGTGGTGGCCGGGGCTGCCGGGTCGGTGCCCGGTGCAGGGGCGAGGCCCGGGGCCGTGGTGCCGGTATCGGCCGGCATGTCGGGCGTCTCGGGCATGGTGCCCCAGGTGCCGTCCTGCTCCTCGACCTGAGGCAGGTTCTCGACCTGCTCGCGGGTCATATTGACGACGAGGTCCTCGGCGTCACCCTGGGCCATCTGGACCTGGTCCAGGCCCAGCGCCACGGTGCGGGTGCCGATGCCGAGGAAGCCGCCGACATCGACCAGCACGTTCTGGATCGTGCCGTCGCTGCCGATCAGCAGGTCGCTGACCTTGCCGACATTGTTGCCTTCCATGTCGACGATGTTGCGGTCCATCAGCTCGTCGGCGCTGAAGTCGCCGGCGATCGTGCCGGTGAAGCTGCCCTGTTCCTGGCCACTATAGGGCTGGTAGCTCTGCGCCGTGCTGGTGCCGGTACCAGCGCCGGTGTCAGTAGGCGCGGTGCCCATGCCGCCGTCGCTCTCGGTCATGGTTGGGCCTGCGCCCTCGATGCCCTGCTCCGCGGCGCCACCAGCCTCGTTACCGGCAGCTCCCATGGTGTCACCGCTCGCGGGCACTTCCGGCTCGGTCATTGGCGTGACCTGTTCAGCAGGAGCGGCCGGGTCCGTAGTCGTGGCATCCTGCTGCGCATAGGCGACACTTGCAGTGGTCAAGCCAATCACGGCGACGCTGGCGAGAAACGACTTGCGCATGACCTACATCCTCCTTTCCAGGGATCGGTTCCGATCTTGCGATCGACTGGTTGCCTAACCCAATTCCTGCGCGCCGGGTTCCACATCGGCTTCACAAAAATTAACGGAAGCCTTGCCCAATATGGGCGACACGCCACCCGGTGGAGCAGGTCGCTTGCACCGGTGGGCCGGCTGGGGGAGACTTTCGACAACGGCCCGACCGCCACCGATGGAGTCGCCGCGGCAGTCGGGCCAAATGGACTGGCCAAGGAAAGGGCAGGAACATCATGAGTGATGTGGTCATCGTGAGCGCGGCGAGGACTGCGATCGGGTCGTTCAACGGCGCATTGTCGACCCTTCCGGCCCATGATCTCGGCAAGGTCGTCATCCAGGCCGTGCTGGAGCGCGCCAAGGTCGACGCCGCCGAGGTCTCCGAGGTGATGCTCGGCCAGATCCTGACGGCGGCCCAGGGGCAGAACCCGGCCCGCCAGGCTTCCGTGAATGCCGGCCTGCCGGTCGACGTCCCGGCCTATGGCGTCAACATGCTGTGCGGCTCGGGCCTGAAGACGGTCGCGATGGCCTACCAGGCGATCCGAGGCGGCGACAGCTCGATCGTGATCGCCGGCGGCCAGGAGAGCATGTCGCAGGCGCCGCACGCCTCCTATCTCCGCGCCGGGGCCAAGATGGGCTCGGTGGAGATGGTCGACACCATGATCAAGGACGGGCTGTGGGACGCCTTCAACGGCTACCACATGGGCAACACCGCCGAGAACGTCGCCGAGAAGTGGCAGATCACCCGCGAGCAGCAGGACGAGTTCGCGCTGGCCTCGCAGAACAAGGCCGAGGCGGCGGTCAAGAGCGGGCGGTTCAAGGACGAGATCGTCCCGGTCACCATTAAGACCCGCAAGGGCGACGTGGTGGTCGAGCAGGACGAGTATCCGCGCTTTGGCGCCACCATCGAGGCGATGCAGAAGCTGCGCGCGGCGTTTGCCAAGGACGGCACGGTCACGGCCGGCAATGCGTCCGGCATCAATGACGGTGCTGCGGCCGTGCTCGTGATGAGCGCGGAGGAGGCGAACAAGCGCGGTCTCACCCCGCTGGCCCGGATCGTCTCCTGGGCCCAGGCCGGCGTCGATCCGGCGATCATGGGCTCCGGACCGATCCCGGCGTCGCGCGCGGCGCTGAAGAAGGCCGGCTGGACGCCCGACGACCTCGACCTGGTCGAGGCCAACGAGGCGTTTGCCGCCCAGGCCTGCGCGGTCAACAAGGACCTCGGCTGGGATACGGCCAAGGTGAACGTCAATGGCGGGGCGATCGCTCTTGGTCACCCCGTCGGTGCGTCCGGGGCACGGGTCCTGGTGACCCTGCTGCACGAGATGCAGAAGCGCGACGCCAAGAAGGGCCTAGCGACGCTGTGCATCGGCGGGGGCATGGGCATCGCCATGTGCGTGGCCCGCGACTGATCTTTTTTGATGATAGTTTCCCGACCGGGTGTCGCCGCCCGGTCGGGAAACGACATATGAATGAGCAAGGTCCCGCCACGGGACCGCGGAACGATTGGGGAGAACCGGCATGGCTCGCGTTGCACTCGTTACCGGCGGCTCTCGGGGCATCGGCGCTGCAGTGTCCGTCGCGCTCAAGGAAGCGGGGCACCAGGTGGCGGCGAACTATGCGGGCAACGATCAGGCGGCCAAGGAATTCTCCGATCGGACCGGGATCCCGGTGTTCAAGTGGAGCGTGTCCGACTTCGAGGCCTGCCAGGCCGGCGTGGCCAAGGTCGAGGCGGAGCTCGGCCCGGTCGACATCCTGGTGAACAATGCGGGCATCACCCGCGACACCAGCTTCAGCAAGATGACCATCGAGCAATGGCGCGAGGTGATGGCGACCAACCTCGATTCGCTGTTCTACATGTCCAAGTGCGTCTTCGACGGCATGAAGAAGCGCAGCTTCGGCCGGATCATCACGATCGGCTCGATCAACGGCCAGAAGGGCCAGTTCGGCCAGACCAACTACGCCGCGGCCAAGGCCGGTGCCTCGGGCTTCACCAAGGCACTGGCCCTGGAAGGGGCGCGCTCGAACATCACGGTCAATGTGGTGGCACCCGGCTACATCGCGACCGACATGGTCAAGGCGGTGCCCCAGGAGGTGCTCAACACCAAGGTCCTGCCGCTGATTCCGGTCGGACGCCTGGGTGAGCCCGAGGAGGTCGCCCGTGCCGTCGTGTTCCTGGCGGGCGAGGATGCCGGGTTCGTCACCGGCTCGACCCTCAGCGTGAACGGCGGCCAGTATATGATCTGAACCGGCAGTCGCGTGTGGCCCCGGACCCTTTCGGGTCGGGGCCGCGTCCGCTACTGGTGCGGCCCGGCCGATGGGATCGGCCGGCTCTGGACCTCGATCGCTTGGAGTAGATGGGATGAGTGGACGTCTCGCGGGCAAACGCGTCCTGGTGACCGCGGCCGCGCAGGGGATCGGCCGCGCGATCGCCCTTTCCTTCGCCCGCGAAGGTGCCGACGTGCTCGCGACCGACGTGAACATCCATGCCCTGGAAGACCTGGCGCAGGTGGAAGGCATTCGCACCGAGCGCCTGGACGTCCTGTCCGCGGATGCGGTCCGTGCCTGCGCCGGACAGAATCCGGGCATCAACGTGCTGTGCAACGTCGCGGGCTATGTCCACAACGGCACGATCCTGGACTGCACCGACGAGCAGTGGGAGTTCGCCTTCGACCTGAACGTCCGCTCGATGTTCTGGATCATCAAGGCGTTCCTGCCCAAGATGATCGAGCAGGGCGGCGGCAGCATCGTCAATGTCGCGAGCGTGGCCGGTGCCTTCAAGGGCGTGCCGAACCGCTTCGCCTACGGCGCCTCCAAGGCGGCGGTCCAGGGGCTCACCAAGTCGGTGGCAATGGACTTCGTGAAGCAGAACATCCGCTGCAACGCGATCTGCCCGGGCACGGTGCAGTCGCCCTCGCTGGATGACCGGATCAACGCCGCGGCCGACCCGGTGCAGTCACGCAAGGAGTTCATCGCCCGCCAGCCGCTGGGCCGGCTCGGCACGCCCGAGGAGATCGCGGCGCTGGCGGTCTATCTGGCCTCGGACGAGAGCGCGTACACGACCGGCACGCTCGCTGTGATCGACGGCGGCCTCACCATCTGAGCCCTGACACGGCCCGCCCCGTCAGGGCGGGTCCTGCCTGGACAGGGCGCGCTCGCGGGCGATCACCTCGTGGTGCCGGATCACCTCCTTGACGATGAAGTTCAGGAACTTCTCGGCCAGTTCCGGCTCCAGGCCGGCCGTATCCGCGAGCTGCCGCAGCCGCTCGATCTGACGCTGCTCACGGGCCGGGTCGGCGGGCGGCAGGGCATGCTCGGCCTTGAGCGCGCCCACCCGCCGGGTGAGCTTGAAGCGCTCGGCCAGCAGGTGGACGATCGCAGCGTCCAGGTTGTCGATGCTCGCGCGCAGCCCATTGAGCTCGGCCGGCAGGCGCCCGTCCGATCCGCTCATCCTCGTTCCTCCGTTATCGAGTCCCGTAGATCCGGTCGCCGGCATCGCCCAGGCCCGGCATGATGTAGCCATGGTCGTTGAGTGCGCGATCGAGTGCCGCGGTGAAGATCGGCACGTCGGGATGCGCGGCGTGGAATTTCTGCACCCCTTCCGGGGCCGCGAGCAGGCAGGCGTACTTGATGTCGGTGGCGCCCGAGGACTTGACCTTGCGCACCGCGGCGATTGCCGAATTGGCGGTGGCCAGCATCGGGTCGACCAGGATCACCTGGCGCTCGGCGATGTCGCTCGGCACCTTGTAGTAGTACTCGACCGGCTGCAGCGTTTCCGGATCGCGGTACAGGCCGACATGGCCGACCCGGGCGGACGGGATCAGGTCGAGCATGCCCTCCAGCAGGCCGTTGCCGGCGCGGAGCACCGAGACCAGGCAGAGCTTCTTGCCCGAGAGCATCCGGACGGTGGTGCGCTCCAGCGGCGTCTCGACCTCGACCTCCTCCAGCGGCAGGTCGCGGCAGATCTCGTAGCCCAGCAGCAGGGCGATCTCCTTGACCAGCTGGCGGAACTCGGCGGTGGGTGTCTCCTTGCGGCGCATCAGGGCGAGCTTGTGCTGGACCAGCGGGTGGTCGACCACGACGAGCTTCGACATGCGTCAGTCTCCGGGGCAGGGCGCGTCCGGTCTAGACAGGGCAGGCGTCGAGGGCAATCGGCTGACGCTGTCCCGGCTTGACGCGCTGCAGCATGGCGATACCGTCAATCCGGATGGGGTGGGTAATGGAGCGTGCCATGAAGCGCCGGACGATGTTGACCGCGATGGCCTTCAGCGTCGGGGTACCCGCGACGCTGACGGGCAGCTTCCTTCCGGCAGGGGCGGCCACGCCCTCCGACATGTTGGTGATGGCCAAGAACATCGACGACATGATCACGCTGGACCCGGCCGAGTGCTTCGAGTTCAGCGGCGGCGAGATCGTGGCGCAGATGTACACCCGCCTGGTCACGCCGGACCCCAAGGACTTCAGCCAGCTGGTCGGCGGGGTGGCCGAGAGCTGGGAAGTGGCCGACGATGGCGGCCGGCTGACCTTCAAGCTCAGGCCGGGCCTGACCTTCCATTCCGGCAACCCGGTGACCGCCGAGGACGTGGCCTGGTCGCTGCAGCGCGTGGTGATCCTGGACAAGACGCCGGCCTTCATCCTGACCCAGTTCGGCTGGACCGCCGACAACGTGAAGGAGCACGTCAGGGCCACCGGGCCGGACACGGTGGAACTGACGCTGGTCAACCGGTTCGCCCCGAGCCTCGTGCTCAACGCCCTGTCGGCCGGCGTGGGCTCGGTGGTCGATTCCAAGCTGGTCCTGGAGCACGAGGCCGACGGCGACCTCGGCTATGGCTGGCTGAAGAACCAGTCGGCCGGCTCCGGCGCCTTCCGGCTGCTGTCCTGGAAGGCCAAGGACGCGGTGGCGCTGGAGGCCAACCCGGACTTCTACCTGGGCGCTCCGGCGATGAAGCGGGTGATCGTGCGCCATATCGGCGAGCCGGCCACCCAGCAGCTGCTGATCGAGAAGGGCGACGCCGACATCGCCCGCAACCTGTCGCCCGACCAGATCGCCAAGCTGACCGCGAGCCCGGACTTCAAGCTCCTGGCGCAGCCCAAGCAGAGCATCCTCTATATCGGCCTGAACCAGAAGAACCCGATCCTGGCCAACCCGAAGGTGCGGGAAGCCCTGCGCCATGCCGTCGACTACGAGGGCATGGTGACCAACCTGCTCAAGGGCCAGTGGCAGGTGCACCAGTCCTTCCTGGGCGAAGGCACGTTCGGCGCACTCAACGACAACCCCTACAAGCTG
>NZ_DATMFZ010000192.1:0-6975 GCF_035556675.1 Geminicoccus sp.
GCCGGCCCGACCGACGTTCGGCGGCTAGACGACCGGATGATGCCGGTCGCCGGAGGCGACGGGATGACGATGGCAGCCGCGACCAAGCACAAGCACCTGACCCTGGTCTCGCCCGAGGCGCAGGGCGACATCTCCGAAACGCTCTGGCGGCGGCTGCGCTGGGAGGCGGAGGAAGCCTGCGCCAAGTCGCCGATGCTGGCCCCGCTGTTCCTCGATTCGATCATCAACCAGCCGAGCTTCGAATCGGCGATGTTCCACCGGATCGCCGCCCGGCTGAAGAACGACGTGATCTCCCAGCCTTTGATCCTGCAGGCCTTCCACCGGGCCTCCAGCCACGAGCCGGCGATCGCCCAGGGCCTGCAGGCCGACATCACCGCCGTCTATGACCGCGACCCGGCCTGCGAGCGGCTGATCGAGCCGTTCCTCTACTTCAAGGGCTTCCACGCCATCCAGGCGCACCGGCTGACCCACTGGCTGTGGGAGAACGGCGAGCGCGACTTCGCCCTCTATCTGCAGAGCCGCTCGTCGGAGGTGTTCCAGACCGACATCCATCCGGCCGCCAGGATCGGCAAGGGCATCCTCCTGGACCATGCCACCGGCCTGGTGGTCGGCGAGACCGCGGTGATCGAGGACGACGTCTCGCTGCTCCAGGGTGTCACGCTGGGCGGCACCGGCAAGGAGGCCGGCGACCGGCATCCCAAGGTGCGCAAGGGCGTGATGATCGGGGCCGGTGCCAAGATCCTGGGCAATATCGAGATCGGCGCCTGCGCCCGGATCGCGGCCGGCTCGGTGGTGCTCAACCCGGTGGCGCCGCGCACCACCGTCGCCGGTGTGCCGGCCAAGGCGGTGAAGGTCGCCCCCTCCTGCGACACCTCGCGCAGCGCCGACGAGATCCTGAGCGAAATGTCCTACGCGGCGTTCGACTACACGATCTGATCCTGAAGGGTCCGGCTCCCGGCCGGGCAGGGCGCCTTCTTCAGCCGCGCCAGGCCAGGAGCAGGGTGCCGGCAGCGATCAGGCCGACGCCCAGCCAGCCGGCGGCCGAGAGCCGCTCGCCCAGGAACAGCACGCCCATCAGGGCTATCAGCACCACGCTGAGCTTGTCGACCGGCGCCACCTTGGCGACCTCGCCCAGCGCCAGCGCCCGGAAGTAGCAGACCCAGGATGCGCCGGTGGCGAGGCCGGACAGGACCAGGAAGACCCAGCTGCGCGCCGGAACCGGCCCGTCCAGCCGCCACTTGCCGCTCACCGTCAGGATCAGGCCCAGCGCCAGGATCACCACCGCCGTACGCAGGAAGGTGGCGAGGTCCGGGTCGATGCCGCTCACGCCGAGCTTGGCGAACAATGCGGTGAGCGCCGCGCAGCAGGCGGCAAGCAGCGCCCAGAACTGCCAGCTGCCGGCCAGTGCCGCCATCCGCTCAGCCCGGCAGGCGGTACCAGTGCTTGGCGTTGTCACGGAAGATCCGCTGCCGCTCCTCGCGCGACAGATGCGCGGTGGCCCGATCCACGACCTCGACCCAGTCGGCATAGGGCAGGGCCAGGATCGAGACCGGCCAGTCGCCGCCGAACATCACCCGCTCGCTGCCGAACACGTCGAGCGCCCGGTCCATGTAGGGCCGGATCTCCGCTTCGCGCCAGCCGGCATGGTCGGCCTCGGTGGCGACCCCGCTGAGCTTGCAGATCACGTTGGGGAAGGCGGCCAGCGCCTTGATGAAGGTCCACCAGGGCTCGACGATCCCGGCCTTGATCCCGGGCTTGCCGATATGGTCCAGGACGAAGCGGACCTCGGGATGGCGCGCCACCAGTTCCAGCACCGCCGGGAACTGCCGGTGGAAGATGCACAGCTCGAAATGGAAGCCGTAGTTCGGCAGGAGCGCCAGGCCTGCCTGGAAGTCCGGCCGGAGGCAGAAGGCGTCGTCCGCCTCGTTCTGCAGGAGCCGGCGCACGCCCTTGACCAGACCGAGGCCAGCCAGCGCCTCCAGATGCGGCGCCACCTTCGCACCGTCCTCCAGGGCCGCATGGGCGACGATCCCGGCCAGGCGCGGATCGGCCTCGGCCATGGTGGCGATGCGCCTGGCCTCGTCCAGGCTGCGCCCCGGCACGACGTCGCATTCCACGAACACGACCTGCTCGAGCTGGACGGCACCGCGGGCCTCGTCCAGCTCAGCCAGGCCGAACGGGCGGCTCAGTGCCGGCGCGCCGGCACACCAGTCCATCGGGATCTCGGCCGGGTCCCAGAGATGGACATGGGTGTCGACGATGGCGAAGTCGGGCATGGGTGCCTCCCCCTCTTCTTCGGTCTGCTGGTTGGTCTGCTGGAGCGTGCTGCCGGACCTGGATCGGTCAGCCGTCCCAGGGTTCGATCAGCCGGTGATGGCGATGCGTCGGGATCAGCCGGCGCGCCTCTTGGACGCGGGCAGGGTCGAGCCGGGCGGTGATCCAGCCGGGCCCCTCGCTCGCCTGCGCCACCACGGTGCCCCACGGGTCCACCACCATGGAATGGCCCCAGGACTGGCGGCCGCTGGACGGATGCCGCCCGGTCTGCGCCGCGGCCAGGACATAGGCGCCGTGCTCGATCGCACGGGCACGCAGCAGCACCTCCCAGTGGTCCTTGCCGGTCTGCAGGGTGAACACCGACGGCACCAGGAACGCGTCGGCACCCCGGCGGGCCAGGTGCTGGAACAGCTCGGCAAAGCGCAGGTCGTAGCAGATCGTGCAGCCGAAGCGGAACCCGCCGGCCTCGAAGGCCGCCAGTTCCGTGCCCGGCGCGAACCGCTCGCTCTCGCGAAAGCTCTGCCCGTCCGGTGCCGTGACGTCGAACAGGTGGATCTTGCGGTAGGTCGCGAGGATCGCACCGTCCGGCCCCACCACGACCGAGCTGTTGAAGGCGCGCCCGTCCGGGCCGGCCTCGATGAAGCTGCCGCCATGGATGGTGATGCGGTGGCGCCGGGCGAGCTCCTGCAGCAGCGTGGTGGTGGGCCCGTCCGGAATCGTCTCGGTCGCGGCGGCGCGGGCTTCCTGGCCGCCGCCGATCAGGGTGAAGGCCTCCGGCAGGGTCACCAGGTCCGGCCGGTCCGCCTCGACGGCCCGCTCGATCCAGGCGGCCGCCGCCTGCCGGTTGGCGTCGGGATCGATGTCGGCGGTGAGCTGGATCAAGGAGACGCGCATGCGTCCTCCGGTTCGGGCTCGACAAGCGGCAGGGCCAGGCGCTACGGCCGGCCGTCCCGGCGCCACCCTGGCACATCCCCGCCGGGTCGTCCAAGGGCGGACCCGGGCCGATGCCTCTCACGGTGTTCCTCGTCGTCATCCTGGCCGCGGGGCTCCATGCGAGCTGGAACGCGCTGGTCAAGACCGGCGGCGATCCCGAACTGCGCCTGGCGCTGGTGGGTCTCGTGATCTCGGCGATGATGCTGCCGCTCTGCCTGCTGGTGCCGCCGCCTCCGGCTGCCGCCTGGCCGTGGCTGCTGGGCTCGCTCGCCTCGCACCTGTTCTATTACGAGCTGCTGGCGCGGGCCTACCGGCTGGGCGACCTGTCCCAGGTCTATCCGGTTACCCGTGGCCTGGCCCCGCCGGTAGCCGCCCTGCTCGCCTGGCTGATCCTGGGTGAAGGGCTGGAGCCGGCGGGCGTGGCTGCGGTCGTGGTGATCGGCCTCGGCATCGTGGCGCTGGCCGCGGCAGGCCCGGGCGGCAGCATGGCTGGCCGGCGGGCGCTGGTGCCGGCGGTCATGAATGCCTGCGTGATCGGCGGCTACACGATCTGCGACGGGATGGGTGCCCGGACCGCCGGCGATGCCTGGAGCTACGTGGTCTGGCTGTTCGCGCTGGATGGGCTGCCGTTCGGCGCCCTGGTGCTGGCGCGGCGCCAGGGGGTGCTCCTGCGGGCGGTGCCGCTGCTCTGGCGGCCGGCCGCCCTTGCCGGGGCGATGTCACTGTCCGCCTATGCCCTGGTGATCTGGGCGATGACCAAGGCACCGATCGCCTATGTCTCGGCCCTGCGGGAGACCTCGGTGGTGCTGGCCGCCTGGATGGGCACGCGCCTGCTTCACGAGCCGTTCGGCCGCCGCCGCATCGCCTGTGCGGCGCTCGTGGCGCTGGGTGTCGCCGCCTTGCAGCTGAGCCGGGTGCACTAGGTGTCGCCCCCCCCCGCCCGGGGATGGCCCGGCTGCGGCGGGGTTCCGCCCGCCCGCGCCGGGGGCTAGGAATGGCCGCATGAACGTTCTGCCAGTCAGCCAGAAGCCGCGCGGGGTCTCCTTGAGCCGCAACCTCACGGTCCTGGCGCTGTGCCAGGCGCTGTTCTTCGTCGCCAACACCATCACGATCAGCACCTCGCCGCTGGTCGGGCTGGCGCTGGCGCCGAGCCCGGTGCTGGCCACCGTGCCACTCGGCGTGCAGTTCGCGGGCACCATGGCGGCGACGCTGCCGGCGTCGCTGCTGATGGGGAGGTACGGCCGGAGGCCTGGGCTGATGCTGGGCTGCCTGGTCGGGGTCCTGTCCGGCCTGTGCGGCTATCTGGCGATCATGCGCGCCGACTTCGTGCTGTTCTGCCTGGCGGGCGTGCTCTACGGCGTGTTCTCCGCATTCTGCCAGTATTTCCGCTTTGCGGCCGCCGATGCGGCCGACGCGTCCTGCTGTGGCGGCGGCAGCCATGCCGGGCGCGATCCTGGACCGCTGCGCGCCCGGGCGATCGGCTGGGTGCTGGCCGGCGGCACGCTCGCCGCGGTGGCGGGGCCGGAACTGGCCAAGGCGACCCGCGACCTGCTCGCCCCCATCATGTTCGCCGGCAGCCAGCTGGCGGTGCTCGGGGTGGCCGGGCTCGCCTGCGTGATCCTCCTGGCGCTCGACGTGCCGGTACTGCAGCCGCGCGGGGCGGGCGGGCCGGGGCGCTCGCTCGCCGAGCTCGCGGCGGACCCGGCGATCCGCCGCGCCTTCGGCATCGCGCTCGTCGCCTATGTCTCCATGAACCTGCTCATGACCGCCACGCCGCTCACCATGCTGGACTGCGGCTTCGGCTTCGATGCCAGTGCCAGCGTCATCCAGTGGCACGTGGTGGGCATGTTCGCGCCGAGCTTCGTCTCGGGCGGGCTGGTGGCGCGGTTCGGTGCCAGACGGATGGTGCTGGCCGGTGCCGCCACCATGCTGACCTGTATCGGCGTGGCGCTGGCCGGGCAGGAACTCGCCCATTTCGCCGCCGGCCTCCTGCTGCTCGGGATCGGCTGGAACCTGATGTTCGTGGGCGCCACCGCCATGCTCACCGGCGCCTACGCGCCCGCGGAGAAGGCGAGGGTGCAGGGGCTGCACGATCTCCTCCTGTTCACCTGCGTGGCCGCCTCCGCCAGCCTGTCCGGCGCACTGCAGGCGACGATCGGCTGGGAGGCCATGAACCTGGCGGTGCTGCCCGGCCTGCTCCTGGTGGCCTTCCTGGTCATCGGACCGGCACCCGCCGCACGCACGACCTGACCGTCGGGGACCGACCGGGCCGGCCGGCGACGTGCGGTAGGTGGTGCCATGCAACGGCGCCGTTCCGTCGCAGGCAGCCCCGCCAGTCTGGTGGCAGGGAAACGACAGCAGGCCGTTCAGCAGCAGGCGACGATTGGTATGAGCCGTCGTCCGCTCGTCCGATTCAGTGCGAAAGGACCCATCAGCCGGTTCGAGAGAAGCCGGCGATGGCCGGACACAGGGTTTGCACCGGCATGCCGGCGAAGTGGTGCCCGACCGGAGCCGAGGTGGTCAGGGCAGGTCGGCCGTACCGATCTTGGCGCCGAACAGCGGCAGTGCGTGCGCGGCACGCAGCACCATCCCGTCGATCTCCAGGGGTGAGTCGCCGGACATGATCCGGGTGCGCAGCCGCCACCCGGAGAGATCGTAGAACAGGTCCGGCTTCAGCCGGTCGTTCTCCGGCCGCAGTGCCACGCCCACGGCACCTGCCTGCAGGGCGATTTCCCCGAACGCCTCGCCCTCTGCCAGTCCCTGGCGCAGGCTGTGCGGCCCGCCGAGCGCCGCCTCCAGGGGCCCCGCCTGGCGGAGATGCAGATCCGGCGGCCGCACGGTGAGATCGAGCAGGCGCTGCTTCTGGCCGGCCGCCTCGCAAGGGCCGGCCATCCACGAACCCACCGCCAGCACCAAACAGGCCAGCACCGGCGCCGTGGTGCGCCCTCTGCAGGAGGCTGGACCGAAGAAAGGTCTGCCCAGAACGCATGCGCCCTGGCTGCTCTGTCGAGGCAAGGCTGCCATGGTGATCCCCCTGATACGATCCACCACGACAACACCATGCGCCGATCCCAGGCCGGGTCAAGGTAGCTCCGGTGAATCCGTCCCCCTGTGTCCCGGCCGCGACAATCCCGCGGGACCCGCCACTCTGCTGCCGCCCATGGACGGGGCCGTGCTGCTCCGCCATGCCCGGAAGCGCTTGCCGAGGACGGTCGTGCCGAAGGAGTGGGTGCTTCTGAGAGCGGCCGGTGCCGGCGGTACGCTCCTCCCTCTCCATCATGGCCCGCCGTCACCGGCGATCCAGCGGGTGCACGGATGAGCAGGTGGCCAGACGCGGCCAAGCCATGGCGATGTCCGGCCTGGACGGGCACGGACAGCACCGACGGCAGCCAAGCTCGAACATGTCGGTCCGTGCGGCTGGCCGGGTGGAACCGGCCCCTGCGTGACGGCATCCCGGATGGTCACCGGCCGATCAGGGTTTGGTGGCGTCAGCAACGCCCCGCCGCTGTCGTGCTTCGGCCGGGCGGGCCTCAGGGAAGGGCCAGCCTGGCGCTCAGCGCGCCGGCCCGCTCGGGCGACATCTGCTGGATGATCAGGGCGGCCTTGCCGTCGCGCATGCGCCTCGCGATCGCCGCCACCTCCTCGACCGGGACGCGGTCCAGGATGGAAGCGGCGCGCTTGGGCTTCATGGTCTCGTACAGGCGCGCCAGGCGAGCGGCACGTTCCTCCTGCTCCGCTGCGGCCCGTTCGGCGGCGTCGTCCTGTTCC
>NZ_DATMFZ010000193.1:0-10687 GCF_035556675.1 Geminicoccus sp.
GACGCCGTCCTGCAGCAGCACGACCGGCTCATGGCCCTCCCGGCCGAGTTCGCCAGCCAGCGCCGCCGCCGGATCGGCGAGCCGGGCAGGGAGGAGGATCCGGCGCGGCCGCAGGCCCGGATACTCGGTCCGTGCGGTGGCAATCAGCCCGTCGAGCAGTTCTGCTTCTGTGTCTCCCTCCCAGCAGACCCAGACCATCCTGGCCGACGTGCCGAGGCAGCGGCGCAGTTCGGCGGAGAATTGCTCGAGCAACCGGCAGCGCCGGGTCTCGCTCCCGTCCGGCGGACCGTCCAGGGGCCGCAGGTCGAGCAGGTCGTCGCCGGGCGGCAGACGTTCGCGCAAGGCTGCAGCGCAGCTGCTCTCGCCCAGCACACGCCAGCCACCCGGACCGGCGGACGACGGGGCAGGCAGGGCGATCCAGGCGGGTGCCAGCAGGTCGAGTTCGCTGGCCGGCGCGGCTGCCGGGGTGTTCCGGGCGCTGGCCTGGACAATGGCCGGGGCGGCCTGCCGCTGCAGCGTCTCGGCGGCGGCCCGCAGGTTCGCATGGCTGTAGACGAAGGTCCGCGGCACGGGCCGGCCGGATGCGCGGCCGATCGCCTGGGCGAACTCGACCGCCATCAGCGAATCGATGCCGAGTGACAGGAGGGGCGCGTCGGGGTCGAGCAGCTCGGGCCGTGCGACGCCGACGATCGGCGCCAGCAGCGCCTGCAGGCCGGCGATGTCCAGGCTGGTCTGGACGGTGCAGGGAGCATCCCGGCCGGTCCCGCCATAGACGGCCCAGTCGATGTCGACCACGGCGCGCTGGGCAAAAGGCGTGGCCAGCAGTTCCGGCAGGGCTGCCACCAGGGCATCCGCATCGAGCCGGCCGATGCCGTGATGCTGCCAGACCTCGTGCGCGCGCTCGCCCATGCGCTGGCCGATGCCCGCGTCGACCGGGCCGAGATTGAGGCTGAGCCCGGCCAGGCCCATGGCCCGCCGCTCCTGCGCCAGCCGGTCGAGCACCGCGTTCGCCGCGGCATAGGCGCCCTGGCTGGCCGAGGGCAGCAGGCTCACGATCGAGGAGAACAGGACGAAATGGTCGAGCCGGTCCCGGCCGGGCCGGCGCCCGGATGTCAGGCGATGCAGGACCAGGGCGCCGCCGACCTTGGCGTCCAGGACTCTCGCGATCCGCTGCGGGTCCAGGCTGGCGACCGGGCCGTCCTCAACGACCGCCGCCGCATGGAACACGCCGCGCAGCGGATGCTCGGGCGTGTCGATCCGGCGGATCAGGGCCGCCATTGCCGCCTCATCGCAAAGGTCGGCCCGGACCGCCAGACCGTTGGGCATCGCTGGCGGCTCGGCCAGATCGAGCATCGCGACGAGCGCTGCGCCCTCGGCCGCCAGCCAGCGCGCGACCCGCTGGCCCAGCGCACCGGCGGCACCGGTGACGAGATAGCTGGCGCGTGGCTCGATCCGGACGCGGGGCGGCTCGCGCAGGACCAGGACGCTGCGGCCGATTCCTTCACCCACCGCGGCGATCGCCTCGGCCAGGTCGGCGCGTGCCACCGGGCGGCAGGGCAATGCCGGGAACACATCGAGCTTGGCCAGGCAGGCGGCGCGCACCGCGTCGGGCTGCCTGTCCAGGTCGAAGCCGTGCTCACCGGTCCCGGTCAGGTCGACGATTCGCCTGGCCGGCAGTTCCTCGGCCAGCGCCGGACCGAATGCCCCGATCGCCAGATCGACGGGAGCCGGCAGCCAGCTGGCCCGGTCGCGGCTGTCGGCCAGTGTCTCCAGGCCGAGTGACTGCAGGGCAGGCTGCTTCGCCGTGCTGGCGGTCGCATGCACGGTCGCACCGGCGGCGCGTGCGACCTCGACGGCCGCAAGGCCGGTGGCACCGGCAGCCTGATGCACCAGCACCATCCTGCCGGGTTCCACCTCCCCGCAGGCGGCCAGGGCAGTGGCATAGGCCAGGGGCATGGTCGCTGCCGCCACCAGATCCGTCAGTGGCGCCGGCCGGACCAAAGCAGCGGGGACCAGTACCTGGTCGCACAGGGCCGGCTGCGCCAGCGCCACCACCGCATCGCCGGGCAGCAGGCCAGTCACCCCGGCGCCGGTGGCCCGCACGGTCCCGGCCAGATCGGCGCCGAGCGGCAGGTCGGCCGGGCGCAGGCCCAGCGCCACCAGCCGGTCGCGGAAGTTGAGGCCGGCTGCCACCACCTCGACCAGGACATGGCCGGCCGGCACTTCGCCGCTCGGCTGGTGCGGCTCCCAGCCGATCTGCGGCGGCGCGCCCGTGGCCTGCAGGACGGCGCGGGCGGGTGGGCCAGCCTCGATTCCGGCCATCGGGCGCAACCGCCGGGCAAGGCGGCGGCCATGGCGCCATGCCACCTCGCGCGCATCGGCAGCCCGGCATTCCAGCGCCAGCAGGTCGGCCTGGGCCGCAACTGGTTTGGCCGGGTCGAGATCGACCAGCCGGCAGGTGCGCTCGGGCTGCTCGGCACCGATCGCCTGGGCCAGCCCCCACAGGGCGGCACCGCCGAGGCTGCCCGGCCATTCCACGCCACGGCCGGTCGCGACCGCGCCCTGGGTGGCGACCAGCAGGCGGCCCTGCACCCCTTCCAGGCCGCGCACGAGTTCGCCGAGCCAGGCGATGGCAGCCTTGGGGTCCAGCTCCGGGGCGATCGCCAGCAGGAGCGGGTCGGCGGCCGCCTGGAGCAGGCTGCGGGCCTGCTCGACCGAGCCGGCCGTAGGCCAGGGCAGGTCGCTGCTGCCGATGACGGCGCTGGGGGTACCGGGCGAAGCGGGGGGCGACAGCCTGTCCCACACGATCTCCTGGCCGAACCGCTCGAGCAGGCCCTGCCGCCGGGCGAACCGCGCCCCTTCCACCAGCGCCAGAGGCGTGCCGTCGGCGCCGAGCACGCCGAAATCCGCGGTGATGACGCCGCCGCCCCCCTCCCGGATCCGGAGCCAGGCCCGGTCCGCCGTGGCATCCGGTTCCGCACGGCTCAAGGCGGCGCAGCCGGCCAGCATGGGCGGGCGGCGTTCGACATCGGGTGCGAGCGCATAGAGGAGTTGGGCGGCAGCCTCGATGACGCCCGGCTCCCCCAGCGTCAGGCCGGGCAGGAGCGTGCCGGTGGCGCAGTCGTCGCCATGGATGCGGATCTCGGCCAGGCAGCGTGCCTGCGGGCCGTAGCGGAAGCCTGCCGCCTCGATGCGGCGATAGAGCTGGTCGGCGGTCAGCTTGGCCCCGCCGGGCAGGGGCAGAACTGGCGGCGCCAGGGCAGAACTGGCTGCGCTGCGCGCCGCCAGATGGACGGTCCAGGCAGCGCCTGCCTCCTCCCGGCTCTCCAGCAGCGTCTCGCCGCCTGCCTGGCGCCAGCGGACCTCGCGGGGCGTGTCCACCTGGAGCGGCTGCTCGAAGCGCATCGCCTCCAGGCGGCCCGCCTGCGGCAGCAGGTGCAGCAGCACGCCCAGATGGGCCAGCCCACCCGTGCCGGCCAGGAGCGGGTCGTCCGGATGGAGCAGCCGCGCAGGCGCGGGCGCCCCCGGCAGCGGGAAGCGCTGGCGGCGGAAGACCGGCGGCGAGAGGGCGGATCTAGTGCTTCCGGCGGCAGGCGGGGCCCGCTCCAGCACCAGATGGGCATTGCTGCCGCTGAACCCGAACGAGCTGACGCCGACGCGCGCGATGCCCGACACCGGCCGGGTCGGGACCTGGAAGTCCAGGCCGGGCGTGCGGATCTCCGGGTTCAGCTGCCGGAAATGAAGATTGGGCGGTGCCGTGTCGTGGACGAGCGCCTGGACCGCCCTGATTAGGCCGGCCATGCCGGCCGCGGCCTCGGCATGACCGATCACGCTCTTGACCGTGCCGACCAGGAGCGGCCGGCTGCGCCCGGCGAACACGCTGGCCAGCGCCTGCGCCTCGATCACGTCGCCGAGCGGCGTGCCGCTGCCATGCGCCTCGATCAGGTCGATCGCGTCGGGGGCGAGGTCGGCATCGGCCAGGGCTGCCCGGATCACCGTCATCTGGGCCGGGCCGTTGGGCGCGGTGAGGCCCGCACTGCGGCCATCCTGGTTCACCGCCGAGCCGCGGATCACTGCATGGACCCGGTCGCCCTCCGCCCCGGCATCGGCGAGGCGGCGCAGCACCACCACGCCCACCCCTTCCGCGCGGCCATAGCCGTCCGCGGCGGCATCGAAGCTCTTGCAGCGGCCGTCCTTCGCCAGCATGCCGGCCTCGGCAAAACTCCGGCTGAGCTCCTCCGACAGCATCAGGCTGACCCCGCCGACCAGGGCCAGATCGCACTCGCCGGCGCGCAGGGCCCGGACGGCCAGATGCGCCGCGGTGAGCGAGGAGGAGCAGGCCGTATCGAGGGTGAGGCAGGGCCCCTTCAGGTCCAGCGCATAGGCGATCCGGCCGGCGGCGACGGCCGGACTGGTGCCGCTGCCATAGAAGCGGTCGACGCCACTGCCGAGCGTGCGGCGGGCGAAGTCGTTGGTGGCGAGGCCCACGAACACGCCGGTGCGGCTGCCACGCAGGCTCGTCGGATCGAGGCCGGCATCGGCGAGCGCCTGCCAGCTCGTCTCCAGGAGGAGGCGATGCTGGGGGTCCATCGCCTGCGCCTCGCGCGGCGTGATCTCGAAGAAGGCCGGGTCGAAGCTCTCCACGTCGTCGAGGAAACCACCCAGCGGCGGGCCGTCGCTGGCGGCGCGCCCGGGCGGCACCGGCCCGATCGGGTCGCGGCCGGCCAGGAGCATGTCCCAGAACGAGTGGGGATCGTCGGCGCCGCCGGGAAAGCGGCAGGCCATGCCGATGACCGCGACCGGTGGGCGCAGCTCGCCCTGGAGCGTGGCGAGCCGGCCCTTCAGGCTGCGGATCTCCAGAAGGGCGCGCTTGAGCAGTTCGCGGGTGTCGGGCGTGGGCTCGCTCAAGCGGGGGTCTCCAGCTCGCTTGCGAGCAGGGCGGCGAGATCGTCCTCCACGAGCCGGTCCAACTCGTCTCCCTCGGGGAACAGCAGCCCATGGAGATGCGCCGCCAATGCCTCCAGGGTCGGATAGTCGAAGGCCAGGCTGGCGGGCAGGTCCAGCGCCAGGGCCTGCGCCAGCTCGTTGCGGAAGCTCACCGCCAGAAGGGAATCCAGGCCCAGCTCGCGCAGGGCCCGCCCGCGGTCGAGCCGCGTGCCCCCGGCAAAGCCCAGCAGGCGGCAGGCCATCTCGCCCAGCGCGCCGGTCAGCAGGTCGGTGCGCTGGTCAGCGGATGCTTCCTCCAGCCGCATGCGCAGGCCCGCCGCGGCTCGAGCCTGTTCCGGCGGCCGCTCGTCCTGCCGGTCCATCAACAGGGTCAGCCCTCCGCCTTCCGCCAGCGCTGCCCGGGCGGCGGTCGCGGCGGCATCGGGCGGCATGGCCCGGTAGCCCGTCGCCAGCAGCCGGTCGCGGTGCAGCGGGGCGAGCGCGGCGAACATCCCGCCCTGCCAGGGGCCGAAGGCCAGCACCGTGGCCGGCAGGCCGTTGGCGCGACGCGCCCGGGCGAGGCCTTCCAGCCAGGCATTGGCGGCGGCATAGGCGCCCTGGCCGGCGGCACCGGTATGGGCGACCGTGGAGGAAACCAGCACGAAGGCGTCGAGCTGGCGATGGCGGGTCAGCACGTCCAGATGGCGGGCGCCCTCCAGCTTGGCGTGGAAGGTGGCGGCGATGCCTGCGTCGTCGAGGCGGGCCAGGGGCGCGTCCTGGACAATGCCGGCGGCATGGACGATGCCGCGCAGATCCGGCAGCTCGGCCAGCAGGCGCGCCACGACGGCCCGGTCGCCGACATCGAGCGCCACGGTCTCAAAGTCACTTTCGGGCTGGGGGCGGCGGCCGGCCAGGACGATGCGGGTGGCCCCCCGGTCCCGAAGCATCCGGGCAAGCGCCCCGCCCACGGCGCCGGTCCCGCCAGTGACCAGCCAGGTGCCGCCCTGGATGCGGTGCCCCGGCCAGACCAGCACCGTCTTGCCCACCGTGCGACCTTGCGCCAGCGCGGCGAACGCTTCGCCCGCGACGGCCGGGCTGACCTCGCTGCGTGGCAGCGGCTGGATGATGCCGGCGGCAAGCAGGTCCAGGATCTGGCCCATCCGCGTGCGGAACCAGCCAGGATCGGCGGCCAGCGGCTGCTCCAGATCATAGGTAAAGTGTCGGGCACCGGATGGCAGGTCCGGTGCGGGCGCATTGCCGAGCTCGATGAAGCTGCCGCCCTCGCGCAGCAGGCACGCGGACGCCGCCGCGGTGGCGCTGTCCAAGGCATGCAGTACGAGGTCGACGCCGACCCCGCCGCTCCATTCCCGCACGGCGGCGACGAAGCCCGTGTCGCGCGAGGAGGCGGTGGCTTCGGCGCCGAAGTGGCGTGCCCACGCCTGCTTGCCCGGGCTGGCGGTGGCGAAGATTCGGGCGCCCCGCCAGCGGGCGAGCTGGATCGCCGCCATGCCGACCCCGCCGGCACCGGCATGGATCAGGACACGCTGGCCCGGCTGCAGCCGGGCCAGCTCGATCAGTCCGTGCCAGGCGGTGAGGAAGGCGATCGGCAGGGTGACCCCGGCCTCCGGCAGGAGACCGTCCGGCAGGCGGATGCAGCGGCTGGCCGGCAGGGTGAGCTGGCTGGCATGGGCACCGCTCGCGAACAGGAGGACTTGGTCACCGGGCGCCAGATCCTGGACGCCTGCGCCGGCCAGGATCACCTCGCCGGCCGCCTCCAGGCCCAGCGCGTCGCCGGCAGCCCGGCCCAGGACGACCAATGTGTCCTTGAAGTTCAGGCCGCTCGCCAGGATGCGGACCTGCACCTCGCCCTCGCTTGGCGGGCGCGGCTCGAATGGCGCCAGTTCCAGCTCTTCCAGCCTGCCGGCCATGCCGGCGCGGAGATGGCGGGCGCCATCCATGGATGGCGCGAGGCGGACGAGTTCCGGCAGGTAGGGCGTGCCGCCGCGCAGCGCCAGGCACGGGTGAGCGGACAGCAGCCGGTCCGGCAGGCGGTCGTCCGCGGGATCCAGATCGATCCAGGCGCAGCGCAGCTCCGGGTGCTCGGCGGCGACCGTCGGCACCAGACCGGCCAGAATGGCGGCTGCCGGCGGCTCGCCCGGCAGGACCGGCGGGGCTGCCGCGGCACCGCGGCTCACCAGCAGGAGGCGCGGCGGGTGCGCCCGGCCGGCCAGCGACCGGACCAGCTCGGCCGTCTCGCGCAGGCAGGAGCGCGGGTCCGCTGCCGTGATCGGCCGCAGATCGATCACGCCCGCCGCATCCTCCGGCACCGGGCCGGCGTCCCGGGTCAGGACATGCCAGCCCGGGCCGGGCAAGGCGAGGTCGTCCGGGGTCGGGCGCCAGCGCAGCTCGTGCAGCCAGTTGCGGTGCCGGCTGCCGATCCGGCGGAAGCGCACGCCCGAGAACCATGCGACGGTCTGGCCGTCCGGGCCGAGCAGCCAGGCCTCGCCGGTCGCATCCTCCCGGTCGAGCCGCACCAGCCGGGCACGGCATTGGCTGGCAGTGCCGCCGACCCAGCCGAACCCGCGGATCGCGGCGGGAAGCCAGGTTTCCTCCTGCGGCAGGAGCGAGGTCAGGGTCTGCAGGGCGTGGTCCAGCAGCGCCGGGTCCGGCTGGAGCGCCGTGGCCGCAGGGGAGGCAGCCAGTTCGGCTTCGGCCAAGCCCTCGGAACGGCGCAGTGTCTGGATCCGGCAGAAGGCGCTGCCGAAGGTGAAGCCCCGCCGGGACAGCTCGTCCTGGTGGCCGGCAGCGTCGAGCACGTCCGTAGCCTGTGGGGCTGCCGGGGCCGGAGGAGCATCCGGCAGCGAGACAGGGCGCGCCCTGCAGGTACGGCGCCAGTCATCGCCCCACAGGGCGAACAGCTCGACCTGTCCCCCTTCCGCCTGGACCAGCTGGATGTCGCGTCCGTCCGCGGGCACGTCCAGCCGTTCCAGGAGCTCGACATCCTGCAGCACCGGCATCCCCGCCGCCGCGCACAAGGCGAGAAAGCCGGTGGCGGGCAGGATCGTGCTCCCGTCGACCCGATGGTCGCGGATCCAGTCGAGGTCCTGGGTCAGGCGGCCGATGCGGACGGTGAGCCCGGTGCCGGCAATCCTTTGCGGCGTGCCCAGCACGGGCGTGGCGACCGCTTCCGCGATGTCCGGGAGCCAGTGGCGCTCGCGGGCGAAGGGATAGGTCGGCAGCGGTATACGGCTGCCACGCGTGGGCGGCAGATCCGGCAGCGGCCGGTCGGACGGTTCCAGGTGCTCCAGCTCGGCGGGGGTGCGGGCGATCGCCCACCAGGCGAACCTGGCCCGGCCGACCGCCATGCTGTGGCAGGCGTCAGCGAACGGGATTGCATGGCGCGCGAGATGTGCTGCGAGCGCCTGGCCCAGCCGGCGGACGGCTTCGGGCGTGGCACCGGTCACGAGCAGCTGGCCGTCATTTCCTGCCGCCGGGGCAGCCGGGCGTGCCGGCGGTGCTTCCAGCACGACATGGGCGTTGGTGCCGCTGGCGCCGAACGCGCTGATCCCGGCGCGCGGTGGGTCGACCGGCCAGGGGATGGCGGCGGTCGGCACCTGGATCGGCGTGGCGTTCGCCGCCACGTGCGGGTTGAGGCGGGTGAAGTGCAGATGCGGCGGGATGCTCGGGCGGCGCAGAGCCAGCGCCGCCTTGATCACGCCCGCGATCCCCGCCGCAGCCTCGGCATGGCCGAAATTGGTCTTCACCGAGCCTACCAGGAGCGGGGCGGTGCGATCCCCGAATACGTTGGCCAGCGCGTCGAGCTCGATCGGGTCGCCGAGCTTCGTCCCGGTGCCGTGGGCCTCGATCATGCCGATCGCTTCCGGCTGGATGGCGGCATCCGCCAGGGCGGCGCGGATCACCGCCTCCTGGGCCAGCCCGTTGGGGGCGGTGAAGCCGGAGCTGCGGCCGTCATGGTTCACCGCACTGCCACGCACCACCGCGATCACCGGATCGTCGTCGGCGAGCGCCTGGGCCAGGGGCTTGAGCACCACGACGCCGCAGCCCTCGGCGCGGACATAGCCGTTTGCGGCAGCGTCAAAGGTCTTGCAGCGCCCGTCCGGTGCCAGCAGGCCGGCGCGCGACAGGATCACCGAGCCTTCGGGCGCCAGCAGCAGGTTGACGCCGGCCGCAATGGCGAGGCTCGCCTCGCCGCTGCGCAGGGCCCGCACCGCCAAGTGGAAGGCCACCAGCGAGGAGGAGCAGGCGGTGTCGACCACCACCGCCGGGCCTTCCGTGCCCAAGAGGTGGGCGACCCGCCCGGCCAGGGTGTTGCTCGGCTGGCCGGTCAGGCTGTGGCCGTCCAGGCTGGCGGCACCGGCCTTGCGGGCCAGCGCCGCATAGTCGCTGCCGGTAGCACCCACATAGATCGCGGTGGCGCTGCCCTGGAGGCGGTCCGGGGCGATCACCGCATGCTCCAGCGCTTCCCAGACGGTCTCGAGCAGCAGGCGCTGCTGCGGGTCCATCTGCGCCGCCTCGCGCGGGCTGATCCCGAAGAAGCCGGCGTCGAACCGGTCGACATCCGCGATGAAGCCGCCGAAGCGGCTGGCGATCCGGCCGGGCCGGGCCGGATCGGGGTCGTACCACTGGTCGATGGGCCAGCGCTCGGGCGGGACCTCGCGGATCAGGTCCATCCCGGCCCACACGGCTTCGGCGAACGCATCCGGGCCGTGGATGCCGGGGAAGCGGCAGCCGATGCCGATGATGGCGATGGCGTCGCCGCTTTCCGCCACGGGTGCCGCGGACCGCGCATTGGCCTCCCCCGCCAGCCAGCGCTCCAATGCTGCCACCGAGGGATGCGCGAACAGGACGGAGGCCGGCACCGGCCGGCCGGACAACTCCTCCAGCCGGCGGCGCAGGGCCAGCGCCATCAGGGAGTCGAGTCCCTGCTCGAACAGGCCACGCTCTGGATCGAGCCGGTTGGGATCGGCATGGCCCAGCAGCTCGGCAACGAGCTGGCGCAGATCCTGGGCCGGCCGGAGCGCCGGGCGTCCGGCATCTGCCTGCGTGCTCACCGGCAGCGCCGTCGGCCGTAGCCGGTCGAACAAGGGATGGCGGCGCCGCGCCTCGATCGTGCCGAGGAAGCGGGTCCAGTCCACCCGTGCCAGCACAAGCGTGGCAAGGCCGGCCGCCGCCGCGTCCAGACCGGCGCGACAGACTGCCGGCAACGGCAGGGCCTGAAGGCCCGCCGCCTCCAGGGCGGCAGCTTCGTCCGCCGCCAGCAGGCCGGTCTCGGCGAGGCGGCCGAGTGCTAGGCTGGTGGCGGGCAGCCCCCGCGCCCGGGCCCCGGCCGCCCAGGCATCCAGCGCAGCGTTGGCGGCGGCATAGCCCGGGTTGTTGCGCACGCCCCAGGTGCCGGCCGCCGACGACGCCAGCAGGAAGAAGTCCGGGCGATGCGCCGCCGCTGCCTCCGCCAGCGTCCGGGCGATCGCGAGCTTGGCGGCGACCAGTTCTCCGGCCCTGCCCTCGACACTACCGGCAGCGTGAACGAGGCCGGCAACTGGACGATTGAGCAGGCTGGTCAGCCGGGGCGCGGCATCCACAGAGGCCAGGTCGATCTGGGCCAGGCGGATCTCCGCGCCGGCGGCGCGCAGGCCGTTCAGCCAGGAGCCTTCGGCGATGGAGCGGCCGACCAGCAGCAGGTGGCGGGCCCCCTGCTCGACCAGCCAGGCAGCGAAGGCACGGCCGAGCATGCCCTGCCCGC
>NZ_DATMFZ010000194.1:0-13802 GCF_035556675.1 Geminicoccus sp.
GATCCAGGGGCGCGCCTGCTCGACCTGGGTGGCCAGGTTCAGGAGGGTCGCCTCGTCGCCCATGCGGCCGACGAACTGGATGCCGATCGGCGTGTTATTGGCGAACGTCGTGCTCGGCAGCGAGATCGCCGGCAGCCCGGAGATGTTGAAGGCGAACATGTAGGCCGCGTCCGACCAGCGGGCCAGGTAGCGCTTGCGGTCGCCGTCCTCCATCGTCCAGTAGCCGACCGGCCGCGGCGGCTGGGTCAGCACCGGGCTCAGGAACGCGTCGAACTGGGCCAGCTCCAGGCCCAGCTGCTGGTTGGCCTTGCGGATCCCGGCGATGCTGGTCGAGTACTGCTTGGCGGACAGCGTCTTGGCGTACTCGAACATGGTCCAGTTGAAGGCCGCCAGTTCGTGCTGCTCGACCGGCCGCCCGACGATCTCGGCCATCTGGTCCATGCCGTTGGCCATCTCGACGGCGATGATGTCGTTATAGTCCCACCAGGCCTTCTCCAGGTCGAACTTGATGGTGTAGGGCTCGAGCTTGTGGCCCATGCTCTCCAGCAGGGCCGCCGTTTCCTTGACCGCCTGGGCGACCTCGGGTGCCAGGGGCTCGCCGAACGGCGCATCCAGGGTGAAGCCGATCTTCAGCGGCTTCGGCGCGGCCTGCGCCAGCTCGAGCCAGCTCTTTTCCGGGACCGGCGGCGTGTAGGGGTCGCCAGCACCCCAGCCGGCCGTCGCATCCAGATAGGCCGCGGTATCGCGTACGGTGCGGGTGCAGGCGAAGGTGTAGACCGAGCCGAACCAGTAGTCGGCATCGACCGGGCCATAGGTGATCCGGCCGCGCGAGGGCTTGAGGCCGACCACGCCACAGCATGAGGCCGGCACGCGGATCGAGCCGCCGCCGTCCGAAGCCTCGGCCAGCGGCACCATGCCGGCTACCACCGCCGCAGCGGCGCCGCCGCTGGAACCGCCGGGCGTGCGCTCCGGGTTCCAGGGGTTCAGCGTCTTGCCGTGAAAGCGCGGCTCGGTCGCGATGCACCAGCCGCCCTCGGGCGAGTTGGTGCGGCCGAGCAGGAGGAAGCCGGCCTCCTTGATGCGGGACGACAGGGTGGAATCGTAGGCGCAGACATAGTCCTTCATGTACTCCATGCCGCCATCGACACGGGTACCTTTCCAGTGCGAGCCGATGTTCTTGAGCAGGAAGGGCACGCCGCCGAACGGTCCCTTGGGCTCGGACTTGGCTGCTTCGCGGCCGATCTCGTAGTTCTTGATCACCACCGCGTTGAGCTTGGGATCGATGTCCTCGATGATCTGGATCGCGGTCTCGACCAGCTCGCCGGGCGTCACTTCCTTCTTCCTGACCAGGTCGGCCAGCGCCAGCGCATCGCTGTCCGCATAGAGCCCCACCAGATCCTTCGTCACCCTTGCCAACCTTGTTCTCCTGCTTCGTACGGCATCGCTCGAGGGCTGTTCCCAGAGGGCCGGGACGGCGGCGACCTTAGAGTCGGTAACGCCGTTACGCCATTGGCCAGCTCAGCCGTGCGAAACCGCCGGCACAGGCCAGCCCGGCCGGCGGTGAAGCAGGAATCGTGCCGGCAGTGCCTAAAAAGCCGGCCGGGTCAGCCCTGGCGGCTGCGCCCGTAGCTGCGCACCCTCGAGCTTGCAGCGGTGCCGACCGCGCAACCGGCACCACCGGCCACGCAACTCCCCTGGTCGTCCAGGAGGCGCTCCACCGCAGCCGCCTGGGCGTCGGACACCTGTGCCGCCAGGACGAAGGAGCCGGCGCGCATGCCTTCCAGATAGGTCGGATGCTCGCTCTGCGGGATGAAGGTCTCGAACAGGTTGCGCCAGAAGCCGTGGCTGGCCACGGCCTCCCGGTCTTCCCCGCCCTGGACCCGTACCGCCTCCGGCGCCACGCCCATGGCCACGATGCCGTCGCGAGCGCGCTCCGCTGCAGCGCGGCTCGCGAAGATCGCCGTAATCGCTCTGCTCATGGCCTGCCTCGCCCTGGTTGATCTTGCGAAGGGAACCGGCAGCGGGCAGGCGGAGTTCCTTCCTGCTCACGCGGCAGCAGGCGGCTCCTCCGGCGATTCGGTGGCCACTTCCAGTGCCGCCAGCAGCAGGTCCAGCCGCTCCTCGGGATCCTCGATGGCGCGCGCCAGCACGAGGCGCCGGTCCTTCCGGATCCAGCCGGGCAGGGCCGGCACCGGCGCCTCGTCGCGCAGGGTCAGCGCCAGGCCCTGGGGCCCGGCATCCAGCCGGCCGATGCCGAGGCGGCGGCAGGCGGCCAGGATGCGGGCCTGGGCCAATAGCCGGGTCATGCCCGGCGGCACCGGGCCGAACCGGTCCTCCAGCTCGGCCATGAACGCCGCCACATCCGCCGCATCCGCCACCCGCGCTGCCCGGGCGTACAGGTCGATGCGCATGTCAGGCTCGGGCACGTAGTCGGCCGGGATCCGGCCGGTGACACCCAGGTGCAGCTCCGGCAGCCAGTCGTCGGCCACCGTCTCGCCGCGCACGCGGCGGAGCGCCTGGTCCAGCAGATGCTGGTACAGGCCCAGGCCCAGCGTGGTGACGTGCCCGGCCTGCTCCTCGCCGATCAGGTCGCCGGCCCCGCGCAGGTCCAGGTCGCGGGCACTGATCGCGAAGCCCGCGCCCAGCCGGTCCAGCGCCTCCAGGGTGCGCAGCCGCTTCTCCGCTGCCGGGGCGGGCGGGTGGTCGGGGTCGGTCAGCAGCAGGGCGGTGGCGCTGCGACTGCCCCGGCCGACCCGGCCACGCAACTGGTGGAGCTGGGCCAGGCCGAACCGCTCGGGCCGCCAGACCAGCATGGTGTTGGCGCGCGGCACGTCCAGGCCGCTCTCGATGATGTTGGTGGCGAGCAGGATCTCGCCCTCGCCCTCGGCAAAGCCCACCATGGTCGCGTCGACCTCGTCGGCGGGCAGCTTGCCATGGGCCACCACCATGTGCAGCTCCGGCACGATCCGGGCCAGCCGCTCGGCCATGGGGGCGATGTCCTCGATCCTCGGGCAGACCACGAAGCTCTGGCCGCCGCGCTGGCGCTCGTGCAGGAGCGCGTCGCGCACCATCGCCTCGTCGAAGGGGTGCAGCTGCGTGCGGATCGGCTGGCGCTGGACCGGCGGCGTGGTGATCAGGCTCAGCTCCTGCAGCCCGACCAGGCTCGCCTGCAGAGTGCGCGGGATCGGAGTAGCGGTCATGGTCAGCACATGGCCGCCACCCTCGGCCAGGGCACGCAGCTTCGCCTTCTGCGCGGCGCCGAAGCGCTGCTCCTCGTCGATCACGAGCAGACCCAGCTCGGCGAAGCGCACGCCACGGGCGGCCAGCGCATGAGTGCCGATCACCAGGCGGATGCTGCCGTCGGCCAGCCCGGCTTTGACCTTGCGTGCCTCGGCCGGCTTCACCAGCCGGGACAGGAGTGCCACCTCGATGCCCAAATGGGCGAAGCGGCGCGCGAAGGTCCGGGCATGCTGCCGGGCCAGGACCGTGGTGGGGGCGGCGATCGCCACCTGTCGGCCGGCCAGCACCGCGACCGCGGCGGCGCGCAGGGCGATCTCGGTCTTGCCGAAGCCGACATCGCCGCAGACCAGCCGGTCCATCGGCCGCCCCGCCGTCAGGTCGGCCAGCACCGCCGCCTCTGCGGCGGCCTGGTCCGGGGTGAGCGGGTAGGGGAAGCGGGCGACGAAGCGCTCATAGTCGCGGGCTGGTGCTGTCAGCTTGGGCGCGCTGGCCCGGGCGCGCCTGGCGGCCTGCTCCACCAGATGCATGGCGGTGGCGCGGATGCCGTTCTCGACCCCGGCCCGGCGTTTCGTCCAGCCATCGCCATCCAGCCGGTCCAGGGTCACCGCCTCGGGATCGCCGCCATAGCGCCAGATCCGGCCGATCTCGCCCACCGGCACCAACAGGGTCTTGTCGCCGGCATAGCGCAGGCGCAGCACCTCGCCGGGCTCGTCCTCCGCGAGCGTGACCTCCTCCAGCCCTTCCAGCACCCCCATGCCGTGGTCGAGATGGACCACGACGTCGCCCGTGCCGAGATCGGCCTCGCCCAGCGGCAGGGCGGCCCGGGTCGCGGCCTGGGCGAACTCCGCCCGCGTGCCGAGCAGGTCGGCCGCGGCGATCACCGCAGCACCGCTGGCCTGATCGACGAAGCCGTGCCGGACCGGCAGGGTCAGGGTGAGGAGCGCGCCCGGCGGGGCGGCGGCCGCCTCCTGCCAGTCCTTTGCCGCCGCGGCAGAACGGCCGGTCGCCTGGCGGGCGCGCGAGGCCAGGGCCCGGAGCGGCCGCGGGTCGCCCGCGGCGAGCACGACCGGCCCCTCGGCCAGCCGTGCCTGGAGGAAGTCGCGAAACTGCCGGGCACTGTCCCGGCTCTCGACGAAGCGTGGGACACGCTCGTCCGGCCGGACCCGGTGCTCCAGGTCCCGGGCGGCGGCCGTGCGCTCGCGCCACCCATCCTCCTGAAGAAAGAGCTGTTCCGGAGGCAGTGCGGTGTCGCCCGGACCCTGGCGGGCCTGCCAAGCCTCGGCCGCCTGTTCCAGGAAGTCGGTGGCCCGGGTAACGGCATGGGGGTCCAGCACCAGCCGGGCATCGGGCAGGTAGTCGAACACGCTCTCCAGCCGGCCATAGTACCGGGCTAGCTCGTGCTCCCGGCCGCGCGGGAAGTCCGGCACCGCACCATCCGCTGGCCGGGGCAGCACGATCTCCGAGGCCGGGTCCACGATCAGCAGATCGGTCTCGACCTCGGAGCGCTGGGAGACCGGGTCGTAGGAACGGATCTCGCTGATCCTGCCGTCCTGGTGCTCGATCCGGCAGGGCAGCGGGGCGGCCGCCGGGAACAGGTCGATCACCTGGCCGCGCAGGGCCGCCTCGCCCGGCTCGTCGACCCGCTCGTCCACCACATAGCCCTGGCGCAGCAGGTCGATGCGCAGCCGGCCAAGATCGACCGGGTCGCCCACCCGGAACTCCAGCCCGGCATCCACCCATACCGTGCGCGGCGGCACCAGGCGCAGCAGGGCCGGTGCGGTGGTCAGGATCAGCCGGGGGCGGGCCCGCTGGTCGAGGAACCAGCGCAGCATTCCCATGCGCTGACCCATCACCGCGACCGAGGGCGGCATGCGCTCATAGGGCAGGCTGTCCCATTCCGGCAGCACGGCCACGGGCAGGTCCGGCGCCATCGCCTGCACCTGTGCCGCCAGCACCTGGGCTAGGCGCAGGTCGGCGACGACATGGATCAGGGGAGTGGGCTCGGCTGTCAGCAAATGGAGCAGCCGGGCGGCCAGCAGGCCGGTGGGCACCGGGCGCGAGTCGGCATGGGCGTCGGCTGGGGAATCGGCTGGCGGCATGGCTGGTCCAGGGAAGGGCGCGTGTTGGCTCAGGCGGCCAGGAGCTGCGTCTTCTGCATGATGAAGCCGCTCTTGGGCAGGGCGGGAAGCTGGTCCAGGGCGACGGTCAGGTCCTGGGCCGGCACCTCGTAGCGGATCGTCCGGGTCAGGAGGCGCACTGCCTCCTCCACCAGTGCTATCGTCAGCCATTCGCCTGGGCAGCGATGGCCGGTGGCGTAGTCGCCGGCACCCTGCGGGATCAGCGTGTACGGGTCGCCCGGCCAGTCCACGAACCGCTCGGGCTGGAATGACAGGGGTTCCGGCCACAGCCGCTCGTCCTGGTTGGTGCCGTAGAGGTCGAGCAGGACCCAGTCGCCCTTGCTGAACGGGTGGCCCTGCCAGACGAAGTCGTGCCGGGCCCGGCCGCCGATCACCGGGAAGAAGGGATAGAAGCGACGGACCTCGTGGACGAAGGGGCGCAGCAGCTCCTCACCGCCGCCTGCGAACGTCTCGCGCCATTGCGGGTGACGGTGGAGCGCCAGGGCGGCGAACGTCACGAACCGGGCCACCGCCACCGTCGGGCGCAGGACGTTCAGCAGCTCGACCGCGGCCGTGGTCTCGTCGAGGAACTCGCCGTCCAGGTCGCGGTGCCGGGCGATGAGGTCGGCGGCCGAGCCTTCGGGGGCGGCAGCCCGGCCCGAGCGGATCGCACGGATCACGTCCTGCCAGTGGTGCTCGGCCCGGTTGCGCAGGTGCTGCGCCCACCAGTTGGCCGGCCCGATCGAGCCGGTCTGCTCGATCATGGCGACGAGCTGCCGGGTGAGCTCCGGCGCCCGGTCCGGATCGAGCGGCACCCCCGCCCAGGCGGCGGCGGCCTCGGCGAGGATCGCCGAGACCTCGTCCTGCAGCACGATCTGCCGCTCCCCCCAGCGCGGCACGGCCGAGAGCCATGCCGCCCGGAACTGCGCCACCATCCGCTGGAGGGCCGGGGGCGTCATCATCGCCAGGAACATCCCCTTGCGATGATGATGTGGCGCGTCGTCCAGGGCCTGGACGCTGCCGACGTCCTGGAGGAGGCGCAGTATGGTCGCGGGCATGGCGCCGACCCGGGTGAAGCGCCCGCCATCATAGAAGATGGCGGCGGCCTCGGCGCCGCGCATGCAGACCACCGGTGTGAGCATCAGCCGGGTGCGGAACAGGTCGGAGCCCAGGCGGTCGCAGCGGCTGGACACGAAGGTGTAGCCCTCGCGCAGGAAGGCCACCGACGCATCGAGGCTGTCGTCCCTGGGAGTTTGGCTGATTTCTGCCTTCTCTGCGCGAAGACTCATCGATATCCGCCCGCCCGTTCAGGCGGACAGGCCGGCTACCGCGGCCGGCTTCAGCTTGCGCCTGGGTGGCTGGATCCGGATTACGGCCGATGCCGCCGCCGGCCCGGCGAACCAGGCGATGGTGGCGGCCAGCCCTTCGCGGACGGTGGTGCGGGGCGCCCAGCCCAGCACGCGGCGGGCCACGGTGATGTCCGGCCGGCGCCATTGCGGGTCGTCGGCGGGCAGGGGCTCGTAGACGATCGGCGAGGTCGTGCCGGTCAGGCTGGTGACCAGCCGGGCCAGCTCGTTGATCGTGTATTCCTCCGGGTTGCCGATATTGATCGGCGTCTGCGGGTTCTCCGGCACTTCCATCAGCCGGACCAGGCCGTCGATCAGGTCGGTGACGTAGCAGAAGGAGCGGGTCTGGGCGCCGGTGCCGTACACGGTGAGCGGCCGGCCGGAGAGGGCCTGCACGATCAGGTTGGAGACGATCCGCCCGTCGTCCGGCCGCATCCTGGGCCCGTAGGTGTTGAAGATCCGGGCCACCCGTACGTCCACCCGGTGCAGGCGCAGATAGTCGAAGCACAGAGTCTCGGCGGCGCGCTTGCCCTCGTCGTAGCAGGCGCGGATGCCGATCGGGTTGACGTTGCCCCAGTAGCTTTCCTGCTGCGGGTGCTGGTCCGGGTCGCCATAGACCTCGCTGGTCGAGGCCTGCAGCAGCCGGGCATTATTGGAGCGCGCCAGCTCCAGCAGGTTGCGCGCACCCAGCACGCTGGTCATCAGCGTGTGGATCGGGTCAGCCTGGTAGTGCCGGGGCGAGGCGGGGCAGGCCAGGTTGTAGACCCGGTCCACCTCGATACTGCTCGGCAGCGGCTCGCACACGTCCGCCTCCAGCAACGAGAAGCGCGGGTCGCGCTCCAGCGCGCGCAGGTTCTCCGGCGTGCCGGTGCGGAAGCTGTCCAGGCAGATGACGCGGCGGCCCTCGCCGATCAGCCGCTCGCACAGATAGCTGCCGAGAAACCCGGCACCACCCGCGACCAGGGCGGTCAACGGCGCGCTGCGGCGGGATCGCCCCCGGGACGATGTCTCCTTCGGCGTCGCGCGTTCCGCGGCGGCCAGATGCCGTTCCAGCTCCGCCGCCCGGGCAATGCCGGTATGCGCACCCAGCACGATCGCCCGCGCGTTCTCCGCGATCTGCAGGCGCACCGGCTCGTCGATCCGGGTCAGTGCCGACACCACCTGCTCGGTCCGGTCCGCGATCAGGATGGCCCGGCCCTCCGGCAGGAGGTCGCCCAGGCCCTCCCAGCGATCGCTGATGATCGGGGTGCAGCAGGCCGCCGCCTCGAACAGACGCACGCTCGGCGAGTGGCCGGCCTTGATCATGTCGGCGCGGGTCACGTTCAGCGTGAAGCGCTGGCGGGCATAGAAGGCGGCATGCTCGGCGGGCGAGAGATGCTCGATCCGCTCCACGTTCGCCGGCCAGTCGATCCCGTCCGGATATTGCGGCCCGGCCACCACGAAGCGCAGGTGCGGCAGGCGGCGGGCCGGCTCCAGCAGGAGCCGTTCCAGGGCGGGCTGCCGGTCGGGGCTGTAGGTGCCGAGATAGCCGAGATCCCAGGTCGGGTCCGCCGGCAGCGGCGCATAGCGGGTCTCGTCCACCGCGCAGAAGAAGGCCTGCGGGTTGCGCGCGCCGAACTCGTGGGCGAGGCGCTCCAGCACCGGGCCGCCCGAGAAGGACAGATAAAGGTCGAGTTCGGGGATCTGCCGCCGTGCCAGGTAACCGGCCTCGTCCGTCTCCAGCTTGGCCAGGGTGACCGGCGTGTCGATGTCGTAGAAGGCGCGGATGCCCTTTGCCCGCTCCAGCACCAGGTCCAGGACCTCGATGCCATCCGGCACGTAGGAGCCGACGATTACCGCATCGGCGGCCTCGATGTCGGCCAGGTAGCGCTGCTCCAGGTCCTCCAAGCTCGCATAGAGTCCGAGCGTGCAGAAGTCGGGATTAGGCAGGTCGCGGTTGTCGGCATACCAGGGGACATCGCGCTCCAGGAACAGCACGCGGTGGCCACGGGTCGCGAGGCCACGCAGGAGAGCCCGGAAGGTGGTGGCGTGGCCGTTGCCCCAGGACGAGGAAAGGGACAGGCCGAGGACGACGAGGTCGAAGGACCGCTCGGTCATGCAGCAAGCTCCTTGGCCTTGGTTACAATGCCGGCGGAAAGCAGCCGGTCCACCAGGACCGCACGCCGGTCGTAGGTATGCTCCGCCAGCACGCGGCGGAGCGCCGCTTGGCCGATGGCGCGGGCGCGCGCCGGGTCGAGCGTCCGCACGGCCTCGGCGACGTCCTGGCCGTCGCGGACCACCAGCACCTCCTCGCCCGGCCGAAGGAACAGCTCGATGCCTTCCCAATGGTCGGTGAGCAGGCAGGCCCCGGCACCAGCCGCCTCGAACACCCGGGTGGGCGGCGAGAAGCCGATGGCCGCCATGCTGTCCCGGTTGATGTTCAGGACGGCGCTCGGCGTGCAGTTGAAGGCGTTGTGCGCCTCGGTCGCGACGTGCCCGATCTTGTCGACGTTGGGCGGGCAGTCCTTGTCGGCCCAGCCGGACCCGCCCAGGAGGAAGCGCCGCTCCGGCAGCATGGCGGCCGGCCGCAGGAAGAATTCCTCCACCCGCCGTTCGCGGTCGGGCAGGCGGTTGCCGAGAAAGCCGAGGTCGCCGGCAAAGCGCCCGTCGGCCGCCACCGGATGGTGGGTGGTGGGATCGAGCGCGTTGTAGACCGGCACGCAGTCGGCGGCACCCAGTGCCCGATAGGCCTGCACGACCGGATCGCCGCCGCCATAGGTCAGCACCAGGTCGATCTTGGGCAGGACCCGGCGCAGCGGATGGTCGGGTGCCGCGGCGACCTCGGCCAGGGTGGCGGGCGCGTCCACGTCCCACCAGATCCGCAGCGCGTCCGGCCGGGCCTGGCCCAGGGTGCGCAGCAGGAGCTCGTCGTCGGCAAAGCCCACGCCGCTCGCCTTGACCACGACGTCCGCGCCGGCACCGGCCGCCACCGCGCTGTTCAGGCCGTCCGGGGTGGCCGGATAGACCACCACGCGGCACCAGTCCGGCGGGTCGATGTCGCGATGGCTCTGCCGGTCGAACGCGTCCGGCTCGTAGAAGGTGATGGCATAGCCATGGGCGGCCAGCGCCCGGAGCATGCCCCGGTAGTAGGTGGCGGCCCCGTTCCAGTAGGAGGACAGGAGGCTGGAGCCGTAGAACGCGATCGTCCGGGTCATGCGGCTTCCTCGATGGTGGCAAGGGCGGCCTGGACCCGCGCACTGCCGCGCAGGGCCAGGATGGCCAGCAGCTCGTCGACGCGATGCGCGCAGGTGTGCCGGCGGCGGATGGTCTCAAGGCCGCTCGCGGCGATCGTCCGGCGCAGCTCGGGATCGGCCTTCAGTGCCTGGAGATGCCGCGTCATCGCCTCGCCATCCGCGGCACGCAGATAGTCGCGGTCGCCGCGGAACAGGCCCTCGGTATCGTCCCAGGGTGCGCTCACCAGCGGGATGCCGCAGGCCAGCGCCTCGAACATGCGGATGGTGGGGATGCCGGGCAGGGCGGCGACATAGGGCCGGCGCGGCACGTGCATCGTCATGCGGTGCCGGGCGAACGTCCGGGGCACGTCGGCATTGGCGAGCCAGCCCCGATAGGCCAGGGGCGAGCGCGCCAGGGCCGCGAGCGCCGGCTCGGGATAGCGCACGCCATGCACCGTACCGGACAGGCCCAGCCGCGTGGCCGGCTCGATCAGGAATTCCTGGAGCTCGCGCTCCCGCTCGCCGTCGCCCCAGTTGCCGATCCAGACCAGGTCGGCTTCGGGCTCCATCTCCGGCATGGGGCGGAAGACGCGGGTATCGGCGGCTTCGTGCCAGACGAACACCTGCCTACCCCAGCCCTGCCGCTCGTAGCGCTCCTTCAGCGTGGCACCGAAGGCCAGCACCGCGTCGTAGTCGGCAAGCCGCAGGTCGGCGATCGCCTGCTCGTCCGACACGCCGCGATGGTGGGTGTCGTGGAACAGCAGGGTGAAGGGCGCGCCTGAGCGGCGCAGCCGGCCGAGTGCCGCCACCAGGTCGGGATCGGTCCATTCATGGACCAGGACCACGTCGGCATCGGCCAGCGCTGCTTCATGGTCGAAGCCGTCGCCATAGCTCTGGCTGGTCAGGCCCGGGAAGTCCTGGGCGAAGCGGTGCAACGCACTTGTGCCCTGGTCGGCCAGGAGGTTGCTGCGGCTCCAGCCGTCGGCAGGCTCCAGCGCCAGGGTCTGGTGGCCGCGGGAATGCAGTTCGCTCAGCAGGCCGCGCAGGAAATGGGCGTTGCCATGGTTCCAGTCGGACTGGAGCGAATGCGTGTAGAGGACGAACTTCATGAAGTGCTCCCGCTGGCCCCGGCGGGGGCATGGCGCAGCATCGCGGTGCCATAGGCGTGCAGCGTGCCGGTGAGCTGGCGATGGGTGGTGAAGGCACCGGCCCGGCGCCTGGCCCGTTCGGCCAGGTCGAACCGCCAGGGCGGATCGTCCGCCAGGGTCCGGATCGCCTCGGCGAACGCGGCGGGCTCGTGCGGCGGCACGAAGATGGCCGCATCCGCCCAGAGCTCGCGGAAGGTCGGGATGTCGGCCAGGAGCAGGGCAGCACCGCTGCCGGCCGCCTCCAGCACCGCCAGGCCGAACGGCTCGTAGCGCGAGGGTGCAGCGAAGATGGCCGCCTGGCGCATCAGCTGCCGCAGCTCATGCGGCGGCAGTTCGCCGGCTGCGCGGGCATGATCCAGCCGGAGCCGCTCGCCGTTCGGGCCCTGCAGCGCACCGGCCATCACGACCGGCCAGGGCGAGGCGGCGGCGGCCCGGTCGAGCGTGCGGCCGTTCTTGGCCTCGTCCCACCAGCGCCCGGCCGAGAGCACCATCTCCGTCTTGCCGCAGGCGATGGGCGGCACCGCCGCGGCGTTGTGGACGACCTCCAGGCGCGGCTGGGGGCCGTAGACCGCGACCACGTTCTCGCCATGGGAGCGGCTGGGCACCAGCACGACCTCGGCGCGGCGTAAGCCCAGCGCATTGTGCCGCTCGAGCCAGCTCCAGTCGGCCGGCAGCAGATCGCCCCGCACGGCCCGCCACCAGGTGGACACGCAGGAATGCGAGGCCACCACCACCGGCAGGTCGATCTCGAGTCCGGCCGCCTGGGAGGGCAGGTTCAGGTGGAGCAGGTCGGCCTGCCAGTCCGTGGCGATCCGGGCGAGGGTGGCCGGCACCTCTGCCAGACCGTCGGCATCGGTCACCAGCCAGTCGAGCGGCAGGTCGGTCCAATGCAGCTCGGCACCGACGGCGGCGCACTCCGCACGCTGCCGGGCATTCGGGGCCGGGCCGGACCCTACCAGCAGGGTGCGGATCCCTTCGCCTTCCAGGCCTGCGGCCAGGTCCAGGGCGTAGCGCCACACGCCACCCACCGCATCCAGGGTCATCATGACCCGGCGCGGGCGCATCAGGAGTTCAACGGACATGGGCGCGGCCAAGTGCTGGGGCAGGGTGATCCTTGCGGCGGCCGACTCATGCCCGCTTCCTCCGCCCGACGGGCAGGACCGGCGCCTCGGGCAGGCCTTCGGCCAGTGGCAGGCCCAGTTCCGTGCTGACCCAGCGGGCCAGGTCGCGCAGTCCCTCGCGCCAGCCGATTCGCGCGTGCCAGCCGATGGCGCCGGTCAGCCGGCGGGTGTCGGCCACGAAGTAGAACTGGTCGCCAGTCCGCCAGGTGTCCTTGCCGTAGTCGACCTCCTTGCCGGTGAGTGCCGCGATCTCCGCCAGCACGGCATGGAGGCTCACCGCATTGAACGGCCCGCCGCCCAGGTTGAAGGCCTGGCCCTTCACCTGGTCGATCCCGGCGAGCAGGCCGCGATAGGCCGCCACCGCGTCGTGGACGTGCAGGATGTCGCGGACCTGCTTGCCGTCGCCATAAATGGTGATCGGCTCGCCGCGCATCGCCCTGATCAGGAAATGCGCCACCCAGCCCTGGTCCTCCGTGCCGAACTGGCGCGGCCCATAGATGCAGCTCATCCGCAGGACGGCGGTGCGCAGGCCGAAGCTCTTGGCATAGTCCAGCACGTACTGGTCGGCGGCACCCTTGGAGCAGCCATAGGGGGTGCAGAAGTCGAGCGGGCGGCTCTCGTCGACCCCGTGCGCGCGCAGGGCCGGATCGACCGGCAGGTAGCGCCCGCCGGTCTCGGCGACCGGGATGTCCTCCAGGGCGCCGTAGACCTTGTTGGTGCTGGCGAAGATCACCGGCGTCTGTGGCGCGTGGTGGCGCACCGCCTCCAGCACGGTGAGCGTGCCCTGGGCGTTGACCAGGAAGTCGTGGACCGGGTCGACCAGGCTGGAGGTGACGGCGACCTGGGCCGCCAGGTGGAACACCGCCTTGCTGCCCTTGACCGCATCGGCGACCAGGCTGGCGTCGCGGATGTCGGCGATGCAGCCATGCAACCGCTCGCCGTGACTTTCCTGGAGCCAGGCGAGGTTGCGCTCCACGCCGGGCCTGGCGAGGCTGTCCAGGACGATCACCTCCTCGCCGTCCCGCAGCAGTGCGTCGGCGAGGTTGGAGCCGATGAAGCCCGCCCCGCCGATCACCGTGACCGGTGCCGAGGGCCGCCGGACGTTCGGGGCATGGAGCTGGTCCGGCAGGTTGGCCAGGCCGCTCACGCCACTCGACTCCAGCAGTCGCCTGAGGAGCTTCGGACGTCCTTCCGCATCGGTGACACCCAGATGATAGTGGCGGGGATCGAAATAGACGCCTTCCTGGACCGCGACCTTGCGGGGCACGTCCTGCCAGCCATACCAGTAGAGCCGGTCGGCCGGGGCGTTCAGTGCTTCCTGGAAGCGCGCCACCTGCTGGGCCTCGTCATGCCGCCAGGTCGCGTAGCCGGCCTCGGTGATCCAGATCTCGGCGGCCGGGTTGTGGCGATCCAGGATCTCGCGCATCTGGCCGAGATGTGTGGCGTAGCCCTCCCAGGCGGCCTCCTCGCTGTCCCAGGTGCCGGGAAAGCCGTGAAAGCCCACCGCGGCCACTTCGGCCAGCAGGTTGCGCTGGCCCATCAGGTCGAGCCAGTGGGCATCGAACGGGGAGGGGCCGCACAGCACTGCCTGCCAGCCGCGCTGCCGCGTCCAGTAGGC
>NZ_DATMFZ010000195.1:0-16619 GCF_035556675.1 Geminicoccus sp.
CGAGATCCTGCCATCGTGACCGACGCCCTCGTCGTCTTCACGCCGTCCGGCAAGCGCGGCCGCTTCCCGATCGGCACCAGGCTGCTCGAAGCCGCGCGCAAGCTGGGCGTCGACATCGATTCGGTCTGCGGCGGCCGGGCCTTGTGCGGCCGTTGCCAGGTGACGGTCGGCGAGGGTTCGTTCGCCAAGCACGGCATCGACTCCTCGGCCGCGCACCTGAACGCGTTCACCGCCACCGAGGAGCGCTACCGGCAGCGCAAGGGCATGGTCGAGGGCCGGCGCCTGTCCTGCCAGAGCCTGCTCGAAGGCGACGTCGTGATCGACGTGCCGCCCGAGAGCCAGGTCCACAAGCAGGTGGTGCGCAAGCGGGCGGAAGTCCGCGAGATCGCGCTCGACCCGGTGACCACCCTGCACTTCGTCGAGGTGCAGGAGCCGGACATGCACGACCCGCGCGGCGACCTGGAGCGCCTCCTGGAGGCGCTGCGCATCCAATGGCAGCTGGAGGGGCTGACCGCCGATCTCCATGTTCTCCAGGGCCTGCAGAAGGCGCTGCGCAAGGGCGGCTGGCAGGTTACCGTGGCGGTGCATGACGGCCGGCGGATCGTCTCGGTCTGGCCGGGTCTGGTCGAGCGGATCTTCGGTCTCGCGATCGACGTCGGCTCCACCACCATCGCCGCCCATCTGTGCGACCTCGGCACCGGTGAGGTCGTGGCGTCGTCTGGCCTCATGAACCCGCAGATCCGCTTCGGTGAGGATCTGATGAGCCGGGTGTCCTATGTGATGATGAACCCGGGCGGCGAGGTCGAGATGACCGCCGCGGTCCGGGAAGCCCTGGCGACGCTGGCCGGCGAGGTGGCGCGCGAGGCCGGGATCGACCCGGACCTGATCATGGACGTGGTCCTGGTCGGCAACCCGGTGATGCACCACCTGCTGCTGGGCATCGACCCCACGGAGCTGGGCGGCGCACCGTTTGCCCTGGCGCTGGACAGCGCGCTGGACCTGCGTGCTGCCGAGCTGGGCCTGGACAGCGCCATCAACCGCGGTGCCGGGGTCTACGTGCTGCCCTGCATTGCCGGCCATGTCGGTGCGGATGCGGCGGGTGTCGTCCTCTCCGAAACCCCCTATCTGCGCGACGAAGTCTCGCTGGTGGTGGATGTCGGCACCAATGCCGAGATCGTGCTGGGCAACAAGGACAAGCTGCTCGCCTGCTCCTCGCCGACCGGTCCGGCCTTCGAGGGTGCCCAGATCTCTGGCGGGCAGCGCGCGGCACCGGGTGCGATCGAGCGGGTGCGGATCGACAAGGATACGCTGGAGCCGCGCTTCAAGGTGATCGGCTGCGACCTGTGGTCGGACGATCCGGGCTTCGCCGAGGCCACGCGCAAGACCGGCGTCACCGGCATCTGCGGCTCCGGCATCATCGAAGTGCTGGCCGAGATGTTCCTGTGCGGAATCATCAGCAAGGACGGCGTGATCGACGGCGGCATGGCGGCCCGCACTCCGCGGATCGAGCCGGACGGCCGCACCTTCTCCTACCTGCTGCGGGACGGCGAGCCGCGCATCCGGATCACCCAGACCGACGTGCGCGCCATCCAGCTCGCCAAGGCCGCCCTCTATGCCGGCTCGCAGCTGCTGATGGACCATTTCGGCGTCACCCATGTCGACCGGGTGATGCTGGCCGGCGCCTTCGGCAGCCATATCGACACGACCTATGCCATGGTGCTTGGCCTGATCCCGGACTGCGACCTCGCCAAGGTCCAGGCCGCCGGCAACGCGGCCGGCACCGGTGCACGCATCGCCCTGCTGAACAAGGGGGCACGGCGCGAGATCGAATCGGTGGTGAAGCGGATCCAGAAGATCGAGACCGCGATCGAGCCCAACTTCCAGCAGCACTTCGTCGAGGCGATGGCGTTCCCGCACAAGACCGCCAGCTATGTGCACCTGACCAAGGCGGTCGCGCTGCCGGCACCCAAGGAGCTGGCAGCCGAGGAAGGCGAAGGCCGCCGGCGCCGTCGACGCGGCTGACCGGCCGGTACCTCAGCGGTGCCGGCGTCGGGAACGGTGCTGGGCGCCATGGACGGGAGCAAGGGCCAGCATGAGAATGGCGGCGCTGGCCAGTCCGCCGACGAGACCCTGGAGGAGCATCATCGTCTCCCTGGAGCTGCGGTTCTCCAGTCTCAACCGCAGGCTGCTTTCAGGGTTCCGCCCGCTGCCGTCGTTCTGGGGTTCTGTTCGGGCGCTGGTCGTAGTACCGCGCCCCGACACGCAGGCTCGAGCGGAGGCTCCGGAGACATATGGCCGACATCAACTACCTTACCGCGATCCGCTTCGACTTCGGCGCGGTGAACGGGCTCACCGAAGATCTGAAGGCGCTCGGCATCGCCCGGCCCCTGCTGGTCAGCGATCGCGGTCTGGAGAAGGCGGGGCTGGTCGGTCGGGTCCAGGAGCTGCTCGGTCAGGACGTGCCCCTGTTCCTGGATGTCCCGAGCAACCCCACCGAATCAGCAGTGAAGGCGGCCGCCCTCGCCTACCGTGAAGCCGGCTGCGACGGCATTGTGGCACTCGGCGGAGGCTCGCCGATCGATCTCGCCAAGGGCGTGGCGCTGATGGCGACCCATGAGGGACAGCTCGCCGACTACGCCATGATCCTGGGCGGTCTCACCCGGATCACCGCCAAGGTCGCTCCGGTGATCGCGGTGCCGACCACCGCCGGCACCGGCTCGGAGGTCGGGCGCGCCGCGCTGATCACGCTGGACGACGGCCGCAAGCTGGGCTTCATCAGCCCGCACGTCATCCCCAAGAAGGCGGTGTGCGACCCGGAGCTCACGCTGGGCCTGCCGCCCGGCCTGACCGCGGTCACCGGTATCGACGCGCTGTCCCATTGCGTCGAGACCTTCCTCTCGCCCAGGGTCAACCCGCCGGCCGATGCGATCGGCCTGGACGGCGCCGGCCGGGTCTGGCGCAACATCCGCAAGGCCTGCCAGGACGGGCAGGACCGCCAGGCCCGTTGGGAGCTGATGATGGGTTCGCTGCAGGGCGGCCTGTGCTTCCAGAAGGGCTTGGGCGCGGTTCATGCACTGTCCCATGCTTTGGGCGGCCTGAAGAGCCCGGCGCTGCACCACGGCACGCTGAACGCGCTCCTGCTGCCGCCGGTGCTGCGCTTCAATGCCGGCCATGTCGGCGACAAGCTGGAGCGGCTGAAGTCGGTCCTCGGGCTTGGCGCCGGCGAGGACCTGGCCGACGCGTTCGCCGCCCTGAACCGTGACCTGGGCGTGCCGGCGAGCCTGAGCGCCCTGGGGGTCGGCCGCGACGTGTTCGACCTCGTGATCGAGCGCGCCCTGGCCGATCACAGCCATGCCACCAACCCGCGCGCGGCCACTGCCGCCGACTACCGGCAGATGCTCGAGGAGGCCTTCTGAGGAGGCATCCTGCCCCTCAGCCGCCGGGCACGGCGCGGAGTTTCTCGCCCCGCTCCTCGTTCGTGACCGGCTTGCCGGTCAGCTCCGTGCCCGGGCTCAGATCGACCTGCCAGAAGTCAGGGCCCGGCACCTTCTCCCGCCGGGGAGCGGGTCAGGTGGAGACGCCGTCGCATGCCCGGTCGGGCTCGCGCGCGGGCGGGGGCGCTACCGGCGCGGCCGGCACCTGCGGTGCCAGCACCGGAGCAGCGGCCTCGACGTCACCGACCCCGGCATGGCGCAGCATCGCCCGGGCGATCTCTCGCTCGCCCAGGATGGTCTCGCTGGCCCCGAGCCCGGCCAGATATTCCAGCTCGGCATCGGAATGGGCGCGGGCGAGGATCTCCAGGGTCGGGTTGGCCCGCCGGGCCTGCTCGACCACCTGGCCGGCCTCGAAGCTCTGCGCGATTGCCACGAACAGCCGCCGGGCATTGGCGAGATTGGCCGCCTCCAGCACGCGCGGGTCCGCGGCATTGCCGCTCATGACCTCCGCCCCGTCGCGCCTGGCCAGGGCTGCGGGCTCGTCGCGGTCCTCGATCACCAGGAACGGCTCGGCCGCGTCGCGCAGGCCGCTGCCGACCACCCGGCCCACCCTGCCATAGCCGACCAGGACGGTGTGGCCGGACAGGTCCGTCGGCGTCGGGACCGCACGGCTTTGCGGCGGCGCCGCCGGGGTGGGTGCCCGGCGCTCCTCCGGCTCCACCGGCGCCACGCGGTCCGAAAGCGCGAAGGCGAAGGGGTTCAGGAGGATCGAGATGATCGCGCCTGCCAGGATCAGGTCGCGACCCATCTCGGGCAAGAGCCCGGTCTGGACGCCCAGTGTCGCCAGGATGAACGAGAACTCGCCGATCTGGGCCAGGCTCGCCGAGATGGTGCAGGCGGTCGAGACCGGCCGGCCGAACGCGCGCACGATCACGTAGGCGGCGATCGACTTGCCCACCAGGATGATCAGCAGCGTGCCCAGGAACGGGTAGGGCGCCTCGACCACGATGGCCGGGTCGAACAGCATGCCCACCGAGATGAAGAACAGCACCGCGAACGCATCGCGCAGCGGCAGCGTCTCCTGTGCGGCGCGCTGGCTGAGCGGCGATTCGTTCAAGATCATCCCGGCGAAGAAGGCGCCCAGCGCGAAGGACACGTCGAACAGGGCGGTGGCGCCGTAGGCGACGCCGAGTGCTATCGCCAGCACAGACAGGCGGAACAGCTCGCGCGAGCCGGTATGGGCGACCCAGTGCAGGAGCCGCGGGATCACCCGCCGGCCCACCACGAGCATCAGCGCCACGAAGGCGACCACCTTGCCGAGGGTGAGGACCAGCATGCCCCAGAGGCCGAGGTCGAGATGGGTGACCAGCGGGCCCGCACCCACCTCGACATGCTCGGTCACCTCCGTGCCCTGGACGGCGTGGGCGATCACCGGGATCAGGACCAGGGCGAACACCATCACCAGGTCCTCGACGATCAGCCAGCCGACCGCGATCCGGCCGCGCTCGGTCTCCACCAGGCGCCGCTCCTGAATGGCGCGGAGCAGCACCACCGTGCTCGCGACCGAAAGTGCCAGGCCGAACACCACGCCACCGGCCACCGACCAGCCCGCCAGGAGCGCCAGCGACAGGCCGAGCAAGGTCGCCACCGCGATCTGCGCCACCGCACCTGGTACGGCGATCAGCCGCACCGACAGGAGATCCTTGATCGAGAAATGCAGGCCCACGCCGAACATCAGCAGGATGACGCCGACCTCGGCCAGCTGGTTGGCCAGACCCTGATCGGCGACGAAGCCGGGCGTGAACGGGCCGACCGCGGCACCCGCCAGGAGATAGCCGACCAGCGGCGAGATCTTCAGCCGATGCGCGATCGCGCCGAAGAAGAAGGCCAGAACCAGGCCGACACAGATCGTTGCGAGCAGTGGCGCGTGGTGCATGCGGCTCCGGACCGGGTTCGGCAGGCGGGGACAACGGCAGCGGCTGGAGCCCTATCTATATGCGCAGGGCGAGCCCACGGGGCAACTTGAAACGCAGGGTTGATACCACTGCCGCTGTCGCAGCCGGCCCGGTCAGCTCATCAGCTCGACCACGCCGATCTTCATCAGCCAGCCCAGATGATAGGTCAGGATCATCGCGGCTTCGCCGCTCTCGCCGCGCAGCAGCTCCTCGAAGCTGACCCCGGCGACACCGGCCGTCGCGATCCGCTCCATCAGGGACCGGCTCTTCGGCCCGTCGCATGGCACGCGGTTGCGCAGCTGGACGATGTCGAGCGCCATCAGGTCCGGCCCCGAGCCGACCAATGCCCGCGCGGTCGCGCGCACGCGCAGCCCAGCCTGCATCACCCGGCTTGGATAGTTCTGGAACAGATCCAGGGGATTGCGGCGCCAGGGGTTGGCCGCGGCCCGGCGCGGCACGGGCTGCGCCTTCTTGCGCAGCTTCTCCAGGTCGCGGAACAGGCTCTGGTAGGCGGCGATCACGGTGGCCCAGTCATAGAGCGCCCGCGCGCGCGCCCGGCCGGCCTGGCCCATCTCCTGCCGCCTCGCCGGATCGGCCAGCAGGACCTTGAACGCTTCGCGCGCCGCACCGACATCGACCGCGGTCGCCAGGGCCGCGGTCGCGCAATAGGTGTCGTAGGTCTCGTAGCCGTCCTCGAAGCGCTCGGCGAGCCAGGTGCCGGCGGCTGGTGGCGGCGTCACCGTCGGCACCAGGATGCCGCATTCGGGCGTCACGGTCTCGCGGTAGCCGTCCCAGTCCGAGCCCACGACCGGCAGTCCCGCGGCCATCGCCTCCACCGGCGTGAGGCCGAAGGTTTCCTGGATGTTGTCGGCAAAGCTCACGAACAGGTCGGCGGCGAACCACAGCCCGGAGCGCAGCTCCGGCTGCCGGCCATCCAGCACATGGTGGACGATCCGGGGGGCCAGCAGGCGCTGGGCTTCCTCCCAGTGGCCCTGGCGCTTGTCGTCGGTGAACCAGCCCGCCTGGATCAGGTGGACGCGCCCGGAAAGACGTGGACCGAGTTCCGCCACGGCCTCGTCCAGGCCCAGGAACATCGGCAGCGGATGAGCCTTCACATAGGCGTTCAGCCGGCCGAAATAGAGAACGGCCACGTCCTCCTCGGCGATCCCGAGCCTAGCCCGCAACGCTTGGCGTGCCTCGGCCGCGGCGTGCGTGTCGGCATCGAAGCTGCGTGTGTCGATACCCAGCGGGATCACCGGCAGGTTCAGCTTCGGCCGGCGGCTGGCGCCCAGCCGTTCCTGGAGATAGGCGAAGGTGCCATCGACCTGCCGTCGGACCATCGCCTGCACCGCGCTGGAGGTGCAGATCACCGCATCCCAGGGCTCCAGCGGACCTGTCACCAGCTCGCCCAGTGCCCGCATGGCCCCCACCGACGCGGTGGTGTGGGTGATCCCGACCAGCGACCAGCGGCGCGGGTCGCCGCGCCGGCGGCGATAGGCCAGATCGGCCAGGCCCGGGTCGCCCCGGAACAGCGTGCCGGTCGCCTGGACCGCCGTGGTGTCGGCCGGCGTCGCCAGCGCCATCAGACGGCGGTCGTGGCCGTCGATCCGCCGGACCGCGTCGGCGAACGCCGCCCGCTCGGCCGCCCGCTCGACATATCCCACCGCCACGTCGATCTGCCCGTGCTGCAGCCAGGCGCGGAAGAAGCTCTCCGTCGCGGCCTGACGGCCCATCAACCGCGGCTGATCTGTCCTGAAGCTGGCATCCTCGAACTGAATCGCCGCATTCATCGGCATGAAGCCCAGACCCTCGCCTTCTGCAACTGTTCACGTTCCGGTTGTGTCTACCACGGCCGGGTGCAGAAAGTCAGGTTACCAAGGACGATTCAGCAGATAGTCTCTTGCCGCATTGACGAGGCTGGCCAGGCGGTCGGAGCCGCCCTTGTCCGGGTGGACCTTCGCCATGACCCGGCGATAGGCGGCTTCGATCTCGGTCCGGCCGGCGCCCTGCCGCAGCCCCAGCACCTCCAGTGCCGTCGTCTCATCCATCGCGCCGGGCCCGGCCGTGGCATCGGTGCCACGGTTCGTCCCGGATCGTGCGCCCTGCCGCCAATCCGGCGCCACCCGGTCCAGCCAGGTATCGATCAGCGGCAAGGAGGCGGGTTCGGCCGTCGCCAGATCGTCCCGCAGCTGGAGCAGCTCTGCCAGGTCCAGCGAGGCCAGTTCACGGCCCGCGAACCGCCCCTGCCGCACCTGACCGCTCAGCTGGCCGCTGGCCCGGTCCAGCCGCATCGTGAGCCAGCCGGTCTCGACGGTGGACTGACCCGCGGCCCCCGCTTCTTCCAGCGGGTCCGGCGGACGCCGCTGCCTGGCCAGCCGCACCGCCGTGAGTGCCACCGCACCCGCCAGCGCCGCCAGCACACCCAGGCGCCCGAACGCCAGCAGGCCCATGCCCGCCAAGGCCGCGAAGCTCGCGAGGAACAGCCGGAACGCGCTGGCCAGCGCCTGCGGCGAGGCGCGCACGAAGCTGCCGGCGGCATACCAGCCGCCGATCAGCAGTCCCGCCGCTCCCAGGATCCAAACCAGCGCGATCATCTGCCGAGCTGCTGGGCGATCTGTCGGACCGTGCCGCCCTCGCGCGCCGCCAGCTTCTGCAGCGCCGCGGCACCGCCCGAGGCGAACACCGCGACCGCGCGCAGCGCATCGGCCAGCACCCGCGGCGACTGCCGGTCGAAGGGGTGGAACGCGCCGCCACTCACCCGGGCCAGGTCGCGGAACAACCGCTCGGCGTTCCGGTCCGGGCCCTCGTGGAAGGCGAACACCGGCACCGACACCAGCCGGAGCTGCCCGGCAAGCCCCACCAGTTCGTCCGCCGATTCCTCGCAGGCATCGCCCACCAGCACCAGCGCCGCCACCCGGCCTTCCTGCCGCTGCCGGAGCGCGTGCCGCAGCACCCGGGCGATCTGGGTATGGCCGGCCATGCAGCGGACCCTGCCCATCGCCTCGATCAGCGGCCGCGGCTGCAGATGCCAGCGCGAGGCGCGGCACTCGTCCAGCCCGCGGAAGTAGACGAGCTGTACGCCGATGCCGCCCAGGGCCGCCGCGGCATCGAACATCTGCATCTGCAGGCCAGTGGCCAGATCCCAGGTGGCCTCGCGGGACTGGGTGGCATCCACCGCGAAGATCACGCGCGCCACGTCCCGCGCGGCCGGTGCCAGGGCCTGCGCCTCCGCCACGAACCCCAGGACGTCCCCCTTGCCGCGGGATGCCGGTAACTTGTCGGTCATGCCGTTGATATGGCGTCGGCCGGGCGACGCGTGAAGGGCATATCGGCAACCCCTCCGGGCCGGCGGCACGCTGCATGTTGCGGATCGCCCAGGTCGCCAGCTACTCCACCGTGCTGGCCATCACTCCCTGTGCGGCACGTCCTGCCGGAGTCCCATCATGGCGTGGTTCCCGATCTGGTTCCTCCTGGCACTCCTGGCAGTGGCGGCCGGCCCGAAGCCGCTCCTTGCGACGGAGCCGGTGGCGCCGGCATCCGGCAGCCGGCTGGGCACGCTGCATGTCGCAGCACCTGCCGGCGAGACCAGGGCCATCCTGTTCCTGGTGTCCGACCTGGACGGCTGGAACGAGCCGATGGAGCAGGCTGCGACCAGGCTCTCGGCAGCGGGCCACGGGGTGATCGGCATCGACCTCGCCACCTGGCTCGACGCCCTGGCTGCCGACCCCGCCGACACCGACTGCCATTATCTGGTGGGCGACCTCGAGGCTGCCGGCAAGCTCATGCAGCGCACCTGGCGCAGCAGCCGCTACCAGCTGGGGATCGTGGCGGGACTGGGTGCCGGCGGCACGCTCGCCGCGGCCGCCCTGGCCAATGCGCCACCGGCGACCCTGGCGGGTGCCGTGGCGCTGGACCGGGCGGAACGGGTGCGCTCGCGCCTGCCGTTCTGCCCGGCTGGCGCCGCCGGCGGCGACGCCGCGGGCGGCTTCGCCTACCCGCCACCCATCCAGCAAGACGGCTGGCTGGTGGACGCACGCTGGCACGCGGCCGACCCGGCCGCTTCCTGGCCACCCATGGCCAGGTCCGCTTCGGTGACCCTGGATCCCCGGAACGACCTCGGCACGGCGCTGGCAAGGGCGATCGACGCCGGCCTCGTGCTATGGGCACCGCCGGGCGACGAGGGGGCGCCGCTGGCCGACCTGCCCCTGGTCGAACTTCCGGCAGAGGGGCCCGGCCACACCTTCGCCCTCGTCCTGTCCGGCGACGGCGGCTGGCGCGACCTGGACAAGAGCATCGCCGACTATTTCGTGGCGCACGGCCTGCCGACGCTGGGCCTGGATTCCCTGCGCTATTTCTGGAAAGCGCGCCAGCCGGCCGAGGTGGCGGGCGACCTGGACCGGATCGTGCGCCACTATCGCCGGCAATGGGGCAAGGACCGGGTGGCTCTGGTCGGCTACAGCTTCGGCGCCGACGTGCTGCCGGCGGTCTGGCCGCTGCTGGCGCCGCAGACCCAGGCAGCGATCACGCAGGTCAGCCTGCTGGCGCTCGGGGTATCGGCGGATTTCGAGTTCCACCTGACGGACTGGGTCGGCTGGGCCAGCCCGGATGCCCGGCCGATCCCGCCCGACCTCGCCCGCATGGACAGGAGCCGCGTCCAGTGCTTTTTCGGCGCGGACGAACCGGCCGACGAGACGGGCTGCCGCAGCGCCGAGGCCAACGGCGCCGAGCTGGTCGAGCGTCCCGGCGGCCATCATTTCGACGGTGACTACGCGGCGATCGCAGCGAGAATCCTGGCCGGCCTCGGGCAGAGGAGTGGAGGAACTTGGTGAGTGCACCTCAGGTGGCGGAGGCGACGGAGAGCGGCGAGAGCCCAGCCGGCAGGGGGCGCGCCTGGCTCACGCACCTGAAGGTGCTGGCACCCTACGTGGTGGGTGCGGTCCTGTTCGTGGTGGCGATCGCCGTGCTGCACCGCATGGTCGGCTCGTTCCATTGGCACGACGTCACCGAGGAAATCCAGCGGATCGGCTGGGACCGCGTCTTCCTGGCGCTGTTCTTCACCTTCTTCAGCTTCGCCATGCTGGTGGGCTACGAGATCTACGGGGTCCGGTGGGCAGGTAAGAGACTGCCGCTGATCCACATCGCGACCGCGAGCTTCGTCACCCAGTCGATCGCGCACTGTACGGGCTTCGCCCCCTTCGTGGGCGCCGGGGTGCGCTACCGCTTCTATGTCGGCCAGGGGCTGGGCGCGCTGGACGTCGCCAAGGTCCAGGCCTTCTTCACCTTCACCTTCTCCCTGGGTGTCGCCACCCTGTCCGGCCTCGTCCTGGTGCTCTCACCCGAGACACTGAGCCAGGCCACGCCGATCTCGACCACGCTCTGGTTCTCGCTGGGCTGCCTGCTGCTGACGGTCGTCGCCGCCTACATCTTCTGGGGCTGGCTGAAGCCGCGCAGCATCGAGGTCCGCGGCCACCGGATCCAGGCGCCCACCCCGGGCGTCACCATCATCCAGATCATCCTGGGCCTGCTCGACCTGGGTGCTGCCGCCACCGCCTTCTGGGTGCTGATGCCGACCGAGCTCGGCCTGTCGCTGCCGGCGGCGATCACGGTCTTCACCGCCGCCATCATGGTGGGCGTGGTCAGCAGCGTGCCGGGCAGCCTCGGCGTGTTCGAGGGCGCGGTGCTGGTGCTGCTGCGCCCGGCCGACGACCTGATCGTGGGCGTGGTCGGCGGATTGGTCCTGTTCCGGATCTGCTACTACCTGGTGCCGCTGCTGCTGGGCGCGGTGATCATGGGCGGGCTGGAAGTGGCGCGGATCCGGGGCTGGCTCGGCACGGTCGGCCAGATCACCCTCAAGGCGATCGGGCCGATGGCGCCGACCCTGTTCGCGATCCTGACCGGGATCGCCGGGGTGATCCTGCTCCTGTCGGTCGCCACCCCGGCCCAGGAGCCCCGCATGGATCTCCTGGGCGAATACCTGCCGCTGTTCCTGGTCGAGTTCGCCCATGTCTGGGCCAGCATGGTGGGGGCCGGGCTGCTGCTGGTGGCCCGCGGCCTGTATCGCCGTGTCAATGCCGCCTGGACGCTGGCGGCACTGGGGCTGGCCACCGGCGCGCTCGCGACGCTCGCCAAGGGGCTCGACTACGAGGAGGCGATCTACCTGCTGCTCGTGCTGGTCCTGCTCCTGCCCTGCCGCTCGGACTTCTACCGCAAGAGCTCGCTCCTGGACGAGCGGCTGTCGCTGAGCTGGGTGGTGGCGATCGCGGCGGTGCTGGCGGCGATGGTCTGGATCCTGTTCTTCGCCTACCGCCATGTCGACTACAGCCACAGCCTGTGGTCGACCTTTGCCCTGGAGGCGGCCGCTTCCCGGTCGATGCGCGGGGTCACCATCGCCCTGCTGGTCGCAGCACTGCTGGGCGTGGCCCAGCTCCTGCGGCCGCCGCCGGCCGCACCCCATCCCGCGACGCCCGAGGAGCTGGAACGGGCCCGGCCGATCGTGGCGAAGCACGGCTCGACCACCGCCATGCTGGTGTTCACCGGCGACAAGGCCCTGTTCTTCGACCGGACGGGCGAGGCGTTCCTGATGTACGCGGTCCAGGGCCGCTCCTGGGTGGTGATGGGCGAGCCCGTGGGGCCCAAGGAGCGCTGGGCCGAGCTGCTCTGGGACTTCCACGCGCAGGTCGACCGCCATGGCGGCCGCACCGTGTTCTACCAGGTGGGTCCGGATGCCCTGCCCTGGCTGCTCGATCTCGGCCTGCGCCCGGTCAAGATCGGCGAGAATGCCCGGATCTCGCTGCCGGCGTTCGATCTGCAGGGCAAGCAGCGGGGCGAACTGCGCAACGTGCGCAACCGCGCCCCGCGCGCCGGCCTGAGCTTCGCCGTCCTGTCGCCGTCCGAGATGCCGGCCCATCTGGACGAGCTGGGCCACGTGTCGTCGGCCTGGCTGGCCGAGCGGAAGACCCGCGAGAAGCGCTTCTCGCTCGGCCGCTTCGACCCCGCCTACCTGTCGATCTCGCCCTGTTCCGTCGTGCGCCGCGACGGCCGGATCATCGCGTTCGCCAACATCTGGCGCGCGGGCGACGGCCAGGAGATCGGCATCGACCTGATGCGCTTCCTGCCGGACGCGCCGCCCGGCACCATGGACTACCTGATCGTGGAAACGATCCTGTGGGCCAAGGCGGAGGGTGCTGCCTGGTTCGACCTCGGCATGGCGCCGCTGGCAGGGCTGCCCGAGCACCATCTGGCCTCGCCCTGGGCGAAGTTCGGGCGGATCGCGGCCAGGCATGGCGGCCGCCTCTACAACTTCCAGGGCCTGCGCGCCTTCAAGGCGAAGTTCCAGCCCACCTGGCGGCCGAGCTATCTCCTCTACCCCGGCATCTCGCTGGCACGCGTGCTGCCCGACATCACCGCGCTGATCTCGGGCGGCTGGAGCGGCATCGTCCAGCGCTGAGGCCGGCATGGTTCACCCGAGCAGGAAACCGCGGCCGATCTGATCGTCCTCCTCCAGGGTGAAGCGGCCGGTACCGGTGAAATGGGCGCGGCCCGCCACCTCGACCCGCACTGCCGGCAGGACGCCCAGCCGTTCCTCCTGGACCACCTGCCCGGTGAACACCGCCCCGGTGCGGCTGGCGAAGCGGCGGATGCTGCCGGGCTGCACCTGCCGGCGCCGGTGCATCAGCGCCATGCGCGCGGTGACGCCCGAGCCGGTCGGGCTCCGGTCGACCTCCCGCTCGGCGAACACGCAGACATTGGCCGACGGCGCGTCCTCGCCGTAGCCGCCATCGGTCAGGATCGTGCCGTAGAGGAACGCCAGGTCCGGGTCGTCCGGATGGAACAGCTCCAGCTGCGTCCGGCCGGCCATGGTGATCCGGTGGGCCAGCTCGACCAGCTCGCCGATCGGCGAGCGGCCGACGTCCAGGCCGAACTGGCTGGCGTCGATCACCGCATAGAAGGCCCCGCCATAGCCGACGTCGACCAGGACCGGTCCGACCGCCTCGACCTCCAGGACGCGATCCAGGCCATGGGCGAAAGCCGGGACCGAACGGAACCGCACGGCGCCGCTCTTGCCGTTCCTGACCTCGACCAGCGCCTCGACCAGGCCGCAGGGGCACTGGATGCGCACCGGCGTCTCAGGCTCCCGGACCGGGACCAGGCCCCGCTCCACCGCGAACCGGCCGAGGGCTATCACCGCATGGCCGCACATGGTCGACCAGCCGGCATTGTGCATGAACAGCACCGCCAGGTCGGCATCCGGCAGGTCCGGCTCGACCGGCAGCACGCCATACATGTCGGCATGGCCGCGCGGCTCCCACATCAGGAAGCGCCGCAGCTCCTCGGCATGCAGGGCCGCCCAGCGGCGCTTGGCCAGGATGGTGCCGCCCTCCGGTGCGGCAAAGCCCGCGGTCACGATCCGCACCGGCTCCCCGCCGGTATGCATCTCCACGGTCTCGATCTCGGGCATGTCGCGCCACCTCGCGCTTGCGGCAGGGGGATGGAAGCCTCCGTGCGGGCCTGCTGTCCAGATTCAGCGGGTTGCAAGGGTTCGTTAACCGGTCGCGGCTAGATTGGGTGCGGGCAGGCGGCCAGGGCGTCTGGGGCGGCCGCTTCGAGCGACGGGAACAGGCAGGACATGGCGGACAAGGCGAAGGAGCCGGCAGCTGCCGGGCAGGCTGGCGGCGGCCGCGGCAAGCTCATGATGTTCGGGCTGATCGGGCTTCTGGCCCTGGCGGCGGCCGGCGGGGCCGGCGCCTATTTCATGGGGCTGTTTTCGGCGCCCCCGTCCGCCGTGGCCGCGGCCCTGCCCGATCCCGCGTCCGGTGCCGCCGAGGGGATGTCGCCTGGCGAGCCTTCGCCCGCCACCGGCGAGCACGACGCCGCACCGGCAGCGCCCAAGGTGATCTTCGTCGACCTGCCCGACGTGCTGGTGAACCTGAGCTCGGACGGCAAGCGCATGCGCTTCCTGAAGCTGCGCCTGGCCGTCGAGGTGTCCAGCCAGGCCATCGCCGACACGGTGGTGCAGTATACCCCGCGGATCATGGACAGCTTCCAGCTCTACCTGCGCAGCCTGACCGTGGACGATCTGGGCGGTCCGTCCGCCCTGCACCGGCTCAAGCAGGAGATGCTGGCCCGCATCAACCTGGCCCTCGATCCCGGCCGGATCGACGACGTGCTGTTCAAGGAAATGCTGGTCCAGTGAGGCAGGAGCGGGCGGGAGAGCCGGGATGAGCGGCAGCGTGTCGGCTTCCGGCAGCGGGCATCCGGCGGACGTGCCCGCCGGCGAGGACCGGATCCTGAACCAGGAGGAGATCGACAATCTCCTGGGCTTCACCGCCGGCCGCCGTGCCGGGGCCAAGCAGGGCGTGCAGGCGCTGGTGAGTGCCGCGGGCGTGACCTATGAGCGCCTGCCGATGCTCGAGATCGTGTTCGACCGGCTGGAGCGGATGCTGACCACCAGCCTGCGCAACTTCACCGCCGAGAACGTCGACATCCATATCGAGAACATCTACGCGCGCCGGTTCGGCGATTATCTGGAAGGCGTGCCGCTGCCGGCGATGCTGGGCGTGTTCCGGGCGGAGGAATGGGACAATTACGGGCTGGTCACGGTCGACAGCCCGATGATCTACAGCATCGTCGACGTATTGCTGGGTGGCCGGCGCGGCTGCTCGGCCATGCGGATCGAGGGCCGCCCCTACACCACGATCGAGGCCAGCCTGGTGGAACGGCTGATCCGGCTGGTGCTGGCCGACCTGTCCACCGCCTTCGCGCCGATCACCCGGATCGACATGCGCTTCGAGCGGATCGAGACCAACCCGCGCTTTGCGGCGATCGCCCGGCCGGGCAATGCCTGCGTGGTCGTGCGCATGCGGATCGACATGGACACGCGCGGCGGGATGATCGAGTTCCTCCTGCCCTATGCCACGCTGGAGCCGGTGCGCGACACGCTCCTGCAGATGTTCATGGGCGAGAAGTTCGGCCGGGATTCGATCTGGGAGAACCATCTGGCCCGCGAGATGCGGCAGACCAGCGTCACCCTGGACGCGGTCCTCGACGAGCAGTCGCTGAGCCTGCAGGACGTGATGCGCCTGAAGGTGGGCTCGCTCCTGCTGCTGAATACCCGCCCGGACAGCGAGGTGGTGCTGCGCTGCGGTGCCGTGCCGATGCTGAGCGGGCGGATGGGCCGGCAGGGCGAGCGGCTGGCGGTCCGGGTGGAGAAGCGGATCGAGCGCCGGGAGGATGGCGATGCTTGAGATGGCGCTGCAGGTGGTGCTGGTCGTGCTGCTGCTGGTCGCGATCGGCTGGAGCGCGCTGCTGCATCGCCGCCTGACGGTGCTCCGCCAGGGCGGCGACGGCATCGGCCGGTTCGTCGGCGACCTGGTGGCAGCGACCGGCCGCGCCGAGACGGCGATCCGGGAGATGCGGGCGATGGCCGAGGCCCTGGGCCGGCAATGGCAGCGCCAGCGGAGCGAGGCCGAGGCGTTGGCCGGCGAGCTGCGCCGGCTGGTTGCCGAGGCCGAAGGCGGGGGGCGCGCGCTGCACCAGGCGGCCGCCCTGGCACCAGTCGCCGCGGAGGCCGCCCGCTACCATGCCGCGCAGCAGCCCGCAGCCGCGCCTTCGCCAGGGCGACCGGTGCCAGTCCCGGATCCGGTCTCGCCGCACGAGCGGATCCGCCAGGCGATCCGGGACCTGCGTTGATGATGCGCCGACGGTCCGGCCGGGCCGTGCCCGTTTTGGACCAGGTCCAGGCCGGGCGGGAGTTCCGGCGGGCGCAAGGTGGCACCGCGTTGCGCCTGGCCCTCCTGCTGTCCCTGGGCCTGCTGGGCGCGGGTCTGTGGCTGGCCCAGGATCTGCTCGCGGGACACGGGATGGCCGGGCTGGAAGGACCGGCGCTGGCGGAAGTGGAGCCGGCGGCGGGGGCGGCCGCGCCGGATGCGGAACGGATGCCCGATCTGCTGGCGGCCGCGGCCGAGGAGATCGAGGCGCAGCGCAGCGAGCTCAGCCGGCGCGAGCAGGACCTGGCGGCACGCGAGGCGGCGCTGCACGATCTGGCCGAGAAGCTGCGCGCGGAGGTGGCGACGCTGCAGGCGCTGCGCCAGGAACAGGACGACGCCGCCGAACGGGCCGCAGCGGAGCAGGAGGAACGTGCCGCTCGCCTGGCGCGCCTGTACGAGACCATGAAGCCCAAGCGCGCCGCTTCCATCCTGGACCGCGTCCCGGTCGAGGAGGTGGCGGCGAT
>NZ_DATMFZ010000196.1:0-19115 GCF_035556675.1 Geminicoccus sp.
GCCTTGGTGATGCCGCCCTGCAGGATCGCTTGGCAGAAGGAGCCGTTGCGGCCCATCTGCTTGGTCATCGCCAGCACCTCGACGCCCAGCTTTTGGCCGGCCTCCGCCAGGAGGCGCGCATTGGCTGTGACGGCATCGAGGTCGATGACATAGGCGTTGGCCGGGATCCGGCCGGCCTGGTGCAGGGCGATCGCCGCCTCGATCAGGCGCGGGTTGCGGCGGCGCAAAAGGTCCAGGAACATCGTCGTCGCCTTCTTGATCAGCGATTCGGTTCGCGCAGGGTAAGCGCCACGGCCGCCAGGATGATGAGGCCCCGGACCATCATCTGCTCGCTGACCGAGAGGCCCATCAGGATCAGGCCGTTATTGAGCATGCCCATCAGCAAGGAGCCGATCAGCGCCCCAGTGACGGTGCCGATGCCGCCGTTCAGCCGGGTCCCGCCCACGATCACCGCGGCGATCACCGTCAGGAGGTCGGTCTCGCCCAGCGTATAGCGGGCGCCATGCAGCCGGCCGGCATAGAGCAGGCCGGCGAGCGCTGCGGTCGTGGCGCTGATGACCAGCACGGCCAAGCGGACCTGCTCGATCCGGATGCCGATCGCGCGCGCGGCGCGGGCATTGTCCCCGGTGGCGTGGACATGGGCGCCGAACCGGGTCTCCCGGTGAATGAAATGGCCGATCCCGACCACCGCCACCGTCCAGAACACCAGCGAGGGGATGCCGGCGAGGCGGCCGGCGCCGAACAGATTGTTGAACAGGCTCTGGGTGATCGGCACCGACTGGAGGTTGGTGAGCCAGCGCGCGACCCCGGCCAGGAGGCCCATGGTCGCGAGCGTCACCAGGAAGGAGGGCAGCCGGGCATAGGCGACCAGGGCGCCGTTCAGCAGGCCGATGCCGATCCCGGCACCGAGCCCCGCCAGCACCGCCAGCGGCCAAGCATATTCCCGCATCACCATCGCGGCGATCAGGGCCGAGATCGCGACCACCGAGCCTACCGACAGGTCGATCTCGCCGGCCGTGAACACGAACACCATGCCCACCGCCATCACCGTCACCGGGCGGTCTGCTGGACGATGTTCAAGAGGTTGGTCGAGGTCAGGAAGCCGTCGTCCCGAAGGACGACGGCGAACAGCGCGAAGATCAGCAAAAAGCCGACATGGACGACGTAGCGGGACGGGTCGATGCCGCGCAGCGCGGAGGTCATGGCCTGGTCACTGTTCGAGGAGCGAGGCGGGCGGGTTGCGATGGAGCGAGCGGTTCCAGCCATCCCTGACCGTGTCGCTGGTCACCGCCAGTGCGTCCACGACAAAGAAGGGCTCGACCGTCTGTCCGAGCAGGCCCAGCGCTCCGGCGCGGGCAACGCCGACCCCGATCGCATAGGCCTCATCCGCCACGATCGCCGCGACATTGCCGCCCTGCACCATGTCGAGCGCCAGGGGCTCGGACAGGTCCAGGGTCACGATCTTCGTGTGGGTGTTGCCGGCATTGCGCAGTGCCGCCAGGACCAGTTCGGCCGGCTCGGCCCAGGTGACGTAGATTCCGTCCAGGTCCGGATGCTTGGTCACCAGGGCATTGGCGATGTCCTCGGCACGCGCGGGATCGGCCAGGCCCTGCTCCACGGCGATCGTGATGTCGGGATACTCGTCCAGGATCGTCTGCCGGAACGCCTGGTCGCGCTGGTTGGTCACGTAGAAGTCGGCATCGTGGAACACGTAGCCGATCTTGCCCTTGCTGCCGATCACCTCTGCCATGGCCTGGCCGGCCTTGGCGCCCATCTGGGCCAGGTCGTCGGACACGACGGTGACGTAGTCCTTGCCCTGCACGTAGCCGTTCGGCGAGTTGTCGACGAACACCAGCTTCGTGCCGGCCGCCTGGGCCGGGGCATAGGCCTCGGGCGCAGTCTCCGGATCGACCGGCAGCGAGAGGATCAGGCTCGGCTGCTTGGCCATCACCGTTTCCACGTCGCTCATCTGCTTGGCGGCATCGAAGCCGGCATCGGTCTGGGCCACGACCTCGATGCCGAGCCGCTGCAGCTCGTCCATTGCCCCGGCATTGACCGCGGTCGTGTAGTCCGAGGAGGTGTGCCAGACGAGGGCGGCGGTGAAGCCGCCAGCCCTGACCGCCGCTTCCTGTTCCGGGGTCAGTGTCAGCTGCGCGGCCGGCGTGGCCGCCTCGCCATGCGGGCCGCTGGTGGGTTTGGGCGCAGCCTGGCTGCTGCCGGATGCGGCCAGCAGAGCCGCCAGGGCCAGGGGACCGAGCGCACGTCGCTGCATCTTCCTTCCTCCCGTCACTGCGCCTCGAGCACCGAGGCCGGGGCATCGCGATGCAGCGAGGTCTGCCAGGCTTCGGCGACATTGGCCTTGGTCACGGTCAGCGCCGGCGCCACGATGAAGGGCGGCGCTTCCTTGCCGAGCAGGCCATAGGCGCCGGCGGTGGCCATGGCCACGCCCAAGCCATAGGCCTCGTCGGCGACGATCGCGGCGACATTGCCGTCCTGGACCATGTCCAAGGCTACCGGCTCGGACAGGTCGAGCGTCACGACCTTGGTGGTGCTGTTGCCGGCGGCGCGCAGCGCGGACAGCACGCCTTCGGCCGGCTCCGCCCAGGTGACGTAGATCCCGTCCAGGTCGGGATGCTGCAGCAAGAGGGCGCTGGCGATCTCCTCGGCGCGGGCGGGGTCGGTGATGCCCTGCTCGGCCACGATCGTCATGCCGGGGTGGTCAGCCTTGATCGTGTCCTTGAACGCGTTGTCGCGCTGGTTGGTCACGTAATAGGCGGCGTCATGGAAGATCCAGGCGACCTTGCCCTGGCCGCCAAGGGCCGCCGCAAGCGCGTCCGCCGCCTGCTTGCCCATCTGGAACAGGTCGTCGGTCACGATCGCCACATAGTCCTGGCCCGCGACGAAGTCCTTGGGCTGGTTCGACAGCAGCACGAGCTTGGTGCCGGATGCGATCGCCGGCCGGAACGCCTCGGCCGAGGTCACCGGGTCCAGCGGCAGGGCCAGGATCACCGAGGGCTGCTTGGCCAGCACCGTCTCGACGTCGCTCTTCTGCCTGGCGGCATCGAACCCGGCATCGGTGGTCGCCACCACCTCGATGCCCAGCTCTTGGAAGGTATCGGTGGCGCCGGCGGTGACTGCGGTCACGAAGTCGGACGAAGTGTGCCAGAGCAGGGCCGCGGTATGGCTGCCCTCCTTCAGCCGGGCCTTGTCCGCGTCGGTCAGGCTCAGCGCTGAAGCGGGGGTCGCCTTCTCGCCGTTCGGGCCGATGGTCTCGCCGGCCATGGCCGGCAGCGTCGTCAGCAGCGTCGTGGCGAGCAGGAGCCCGGCGATCATTCGTCTGGTCAGCAGCATGTTTGCCTCCCTGCACCGGCCAGGAACAGGGCGAGGGCGAGGATGCCCTCCCGGTATTCCTGGAGCGGGACTCGTTCCTCGAAGGTATGACAGATCCGGATGTCGCCTGGCGCGAAATACACGGCCGGAATGCCGCGCGCGGTCAGGAAAGACGCTTCCGACCAGAACGGCGCGCCTTCGATGGCACCGCGCCCCGGCGCCGCGGCCTGGATGCAGCCGATCAGCCGGCGCAGCTCGGGTTCGTTCGGTAGCGTCTCAAACGGGATGCCGCCTACCGGATGGTCGCGGCCGGCCGGGTAGCCAATCTCGACCCGGATGTCGGGGTGCAGGGCGGTTCCGTGGAGCGCCGCTTCCATGGCCAGCCTGGCCTCGTCCAGGTCCTCGCCCGGGCGCAGCTTGCGGATGAGCGAGACGCGGCAGGTTTCGGGCACGGCGATGAACCCGCCGCCCTCGATCCCGGTCACCAGGAGGAAGGAGCCGCCGACCAGCGGATGGTCGGCTGCTTGGCGGATCCTCTCGTCATGGGCCCAAAGTGCCGACAGGATCGCATGGGTTGCCTTCAGCGCGTCGACGCCTTGCTCCGGCACGCCGAAATAGGCCGAGCGACCACGGACCGTGATGTCGGCGATGAAGAAGCCGATCTGGGCGGCATAGACGTTCAGGCAGCTGGGCTCGACATAGACGGCGAAGCCCGGGCGGGGGAGGGTGCCGTCGTCCAGATCCCTGCAGAAGTGGCGCATTCCGGCACTGATGCCGGAGCCGGGCTCGCCGCTCTCCTCATCGCCGACGAAGGAGAACTGGACGTCCTGGGCCAGCGGAATGCCGGCCTGATCCAGCAGATGCACGGCTGCCAGGGTCATGCAGATGCCAGCCTTCAGGTCGGCGGCGCCGCGGCCCCAGAGGCAGCCGTCGACAACGGCGCCACCAAACGGATCTTCGCGCGGGTCACCGGCCCAGCGCTCCCGCCAGCCGCGGACATGAACCGTGTCGGTATGGCCGATCAGGAGCACCGGCGGCCGGTCGCTGCCACTGCGCCGGGTCGCGGTGACGTTCGGTCGGCCAGGCAGGAACTCTGCCGTCCGCACATTCTCGGCGCCGAGCCGGTGCAGCTCATCGGCGAGCAAGGCCGCGAACGCCGCTTCCGTACCGGTGACGCTCGGCACGCTCACCGCGCGCCGCAGCAGGTCCAGGACGGCCGTCTCGTCGAAGCTGGCGACGAGCCTGGCGTGGAGGTCGCTCATGCCGCAGCGTCCGCATAGGGTTGTGGCGGTGGCCCGAATTCGGCCGGCAGATCGGGCAGGCTGAACAGCTCGTTGTGCAGCTGGTGGAGCGCCATGGCGATCGCACCCATCAGCGTGGCCCGGTCGCCGAGTGCGGCAGGTTCCACTGGCACCGGGCGCGGCAGGCAGTCGGCTGTCAGCCGGCGCACCCGCTCCAGCAGTTCCGGGCGGATGCCGATGCTGCCGCCGAGCACCACCTGCTCCGGATCGAGCAGCGACGTCACCGACAGGATGGCCAGGGCCAGAACACGGGCCGTCGCGTCGATGGCGGTCACGGCGGCCGCATCCTCCGGCAGCCGATCGAAGATCGCCCGCACCGTGGTGGCGGCCCCTCCGCCGGCGGCTTGGTAGGCCTGGATGATCCCGTGCGTACCGATGCCGCGCTCGAGCGCGCCTACCTCCCGGCTTTCTCTAGTGAACGGATCGGCCCCGAGCGGCAGATAGGCGATCTCGCCCGCCCCGCCGCGCGCACCACGGACCAGGCGGCCGTCGATCAGGATGCCCATGCCGATCCCGGTGCCCAGCGCGATGAAGACCAGGTCGCGGCAGCCGATCCCGCGTCCCTGCCATTGCTCACCGATGGCACCGAGATTCACGTCGTTCTCGATGAGCGACGCCTGGCCCAGCAGCCTGGTCAGGCTGCCGACCACATCGAGACGATCGAAGTCCGGCAGGTTGGGGGCCAGCTCGATGGCTCCGGTCGAGCGGTCGAGGACGCCAGGGCTGCCGATCACCACCATGCGCAGCCGGTCCGGCGGGATCCCGGCACGACGGAGCAGCTCCTGGTGGAGCGTGCCGATCTGCTGGACCACGGCCTGGCCACCACGCGGGTTGGTGTCGATCACGTCCTCGGCCACGATCGCGCCCGTCAAGTCCGCCAGCCCAGCCCGGATCTTGGTCCCGCCCAGGTCCACGCCCATGACATAGGCGGCGGCGGGCTCGATCCGGTAGGTGATCGCGGGACGCCCGGTGGCGCTGCCGACCTGCCCGACCGCCGCGACCAGGCCCGCTTCCTCCAGGACCCGCACGACTTCCGAGATCGTCTGCTTGGACAGGCCCGTCGCCCGTGCCAGCTGCACGCGGGAGACCGGGCCCTTCCGCAGGATCATCGCCGCGACGTTGCGCACCGAAAGCTGGCGGAGGATCGGACGGTCGGTCATCGCGGCCTAGTTCGTCAAGATGACGAACTAAGTTTGCGTGTTACGAGGACAAAGATCAAGGGCAGGAAGGATGGATGACCACGGATGCCCAGAAGCTGATGGCCCAATCAGCAACGTAAACGCCTGAGAGCCAGATCCTCTTCCAAGGATCCTCGCGGGCAGGCATCCAAGGTGCTGGAGGTCAAATGCCTTCTGAATGCCCTGTCTGTCTCCATCGTACGGGCGGTGCCGTGAAGAGCCTGCCGGTACAGCACTTCCTCCCAGTCGTGATGCTCAAGCGTAACTACACCATTAGGCCATATATCCAGCTCCTCCAGCTCCGCCCGTCAGAACATCGAGCGGGTGACGTAGTCGGTTGAGGCGAGCAGGATCAGGATCGAAAGCCAGACGGCCGCGCCCAGTGCCACCAGCCGCACCACTCCGCTGGCTTCGTTCAGATGCATGTAGAACCAGAAGATCAGGCCCGCCTTGGCCAGGGCGATGCTGATGCTGAACATGAAGCCCCAGGGGCCGGACAGCAGGAAGCTGGCAGTCACGGTCAGCGCCAGCAGCACGAGCAGACCCGTCCAGACCAGGATCAGCGGGCGCAATCCGGTCATGATCTCACCGCGCCAGGTAGAGGATCGGGTAGAGAAACACCCAGACGATGTCGACCAGGTGCCAGTAGAGGCCACAGACCTCGACCCTTACCGCCTGCTGCGGGAGCGCGATGCGGCGCTTAAGCAGGAGCCAGGACAGGCCGCTCACCAGCGCGATGCCGATGGTCAGATGGATCGCATGCAGCGCGGTCGCGAACAGATAGAGGTTCATGAAGAGCTGCTCGACCGGACCTGCAAATTGCGGCGGATCGCTCAGGATCGGGAGCTGGCCTTCCCGGTATTCTGCATGATATTCCTGGGCCTTCAGGCCCAGGAAGGCGAGGCCGAGCCCCACCGCGGCGAGCAGCCAGGTCGCCGCCGGGCCGGCACGCGCCCGTCGGGCGAGATGGACCGCGGCGGCCACCGCGAGGCTGGAGGTCAGCAGCACGACCGTGTTGATGGCGCCGATCCACAAATGCAGCCGTGCCGATGCCGCGACGACCTCCTCGGGATGGAGGAAGCGGTAGATGACGATCACGATGCACAGGCCACCGAACAGCATGAGTTCCGTCGCGAGGAACAGGTACATGCCCATCATGTCGGCCTCGTGCTGCTGGCCGGCTTCCTGATAGGGATCGTGGACCTGGACCTGCTCGGTCATGCGTCGTCGTCCCGCTCGACATGGTAGTCGTAGGGCGGGCCTGTCACCACGGGCACCCGGGCGAAATTGTGCTTGGGCGGCGGCGAGGGCACCGTCCATTCGAGCCCGGTGACATCCCAGGGATTGGGACCCGCCGGCTTGCCGTAGCGCATCGACCAGAACAGGTAGACGAAGGGCAGGAGATAGGCGACGCCGAGGATGCCGGCCCCCAGCGACGACATGACGTGCAGCACCTGGAACTCGGGCGGATAGACGTGGTAGCGCCGCGGCATCCCGAGATAGCCCAGGATGAACTGCGGGAAGAAGGTCAGGTTGAAGCCCAGGAAGATGAAGATGGCGGACAGCCGGCCCCAGACCACCGCGTAGGTCCGCCCGACCATCTTCGGCCACCAGAAGTGCAGCGCACCGAAGAAGGCGGACACGGAGCCGCCCACCATGATGAAGTGGAAGTGCGCCACGACGAAGTAGGTGTCGTGGACATGCACGTCGATCGCGAGCATCGCCAGGACCAGCCCGGTCAGTCCGCCCACCACAAACAAGCCGATGAAGCCCATGGCGAACAGGAAGGGCGGGTCCAGCGAGATGTGGCCTTTGTAGAGGGTCGCGGTCCAGTTGTAGACCTTGATGCCGGACGGCACCGCGACGGCCAGGCTCAGGAAGGAGAACACGGCGCTGGCATACATGGACTGGCCGGCCACGAACATGTGGTGCCCCCAGACCAGAAAGCCGATCACCGCGATCGCGATCGAGGCGCCGGCCACGAACTTGTAGCCGAACACGGGCTTGCGGGCCGCGGCCGCCACCAGCTCGCTGACCACGCCGATGGCCGGCAGCACCATGATGTAGACCGCCGGATGGCTGTAGAACCAGAACAGGTGCTGGTAGAGCAGGGGATCGCCGCCCAGTGCCGGATCGAAGATGCCGATGCCGAACACGCGCTCCGCGGCGATCAGCGCCAGGGTGACCGTCAGCACCGGGGTGGCCAGCACCAGGATGATCGAGGTGGCGTAGTGCGACCAGACGAACAGGCGCAGCCGGCCCCAGGTCATGCCCGGGCAGCGCAGCTTGTGCACGGTGACGATGAAGTTGAGGCCGGTCAGGATCGAGGAGAAGCCGACCACGAACACCGCCGTGGCCGCCAGCACCACATTGCCGTTGGCGTACATGGAGGAGAGCGGGGTGTAGAAGGTCCAGCCGGTGTCGACGCCGCCGGCGACCAGGACGAAGATCGTGACCAGCCCGCCGATCATGAAGATGTACCAGCTGATGAGGTTGAGCCGCGGGAAGGCCAGGTCGCGGGCGCCGATCATCAGCGGGATCAGGAAGTTGCCGAAGGTGTTGGGGATCGACGGGATCAGGAAGAACCAGACCATGATCACGCCGTGCAGGGTGAAGGCACGGTTGTAGCCTTCGTTGGTCAGGAGATCGGCCTGCGGCGTCAGCAGGTCCACGCGGACGAAGGCGGCGGCCACCCCGCCCACGAAGAAGAACAGGGTGACCGAGATCAGGTAGAGGATCGCGATCCGCTTGTGGTCGGTCGTGAGCAGCCAGGAGCGCAGCGTATGCCCGGCGCGCAGGTAGCTGCCCCGCTCCACCCGCGTCTCGGACAGGCCCCGGTCGTCCAGGTTGGTCTCGTCCGGCCGGTCGTCCGCCAGGGCCGCGTCGTCGGTCATTGCCGGTCGCTCCAGCGGGTGCCACTCCGCGACTTGATGTAGGCCACCAGCTTCAGCACCTCCTCCTCGCCCAGCACGTTCTGGAAGGTCGGCATGATCGGGGGATAGCCGGCGGCGATCTGCGCCTGCGGCAGGAGGATGCTGTCGCGGATATACTGCTCGTCGGCGGTCACGACCGAACCGTCCTGCAGCGGTACCGGCTTGCCGTACAGGTCCTCCAGGGGCGGGGCGTGGACGGTCGCGGCCGGGCCGTGGCAGCCGCTGCAGCCATGCGTCCGGAACAGGATCTCGCCCTGTGCCGCCAGCGACAGGTCGACGTCCGCCCGCTCCAGCCATGCCGTATAGTCGGCCGGCTCCATCGCGATGAACCGGCCGCCCATGATGGAATGATCGGTGCCGCAGAACTCCGCGCAGTGGAGCCGGAACTCGCCCGGCCGGTCGGCGGTGAACCAGATGGTCGTGTATCGCCCGGGAAGGACGTCCTGCTTGATGCGCAGGGCGGGGATGTAGAGGCTGTGGATCACGTCCTGCGAGGCCATGGCCAGCCTGACCGGCTGGCCCACCGGCACGTGGAGCTCGTCGATCTCGCGCTGGCCGCCCGGATGCTGGAACTTCCACATCCACTGCTTGCCGACTGCGTCGATCTCCAGCGCGTCCGCCGGGGGGCGGTACAGGTCGAAGTACAGGCTGGTGGCCCAGACATAGAAGCCCAGGACGAGCAGGAAGGGGATCAGCGTCCAGGAAATCTCCAGGCCGACCTTCTGGTTGACCGGGTGCCTGCGGTCGGCCGCCCGGCCGCGGCGGTAGCGCACGGCGAACACGACGATCAGGACGAAGACCGGTGCCGACAGGAGGATGATCAGGACGAAGAACGCGCCCAGCAGCGTGTCGACCTGGACGCTGTGGGCCGAGGCCTGGCTCGGCCAGAGGCTGAAGACGCCGTTCATGACGGCTGCCCCTGCCCACGGCGCCGCTCGCGCAGCAGCGAGCGGCCGATCAGCCCGATCCCGGCAAGGGCCGTGCCGACGCCGGCGATCCGCAGGACCGTCCAGATCACCGGACCGTAGCGCCCGGCCTGCGGGTCGTAGTGATAGCAGAGCAGGAGCAGCTGGTCGGCCCAGCCGCCGATCCGGCCCTCGCCCGCCTCGGTGAGGGCCAGCCGGAGGTCGGTGGGATCCGGGGTGAGGCCATAGAGCCAGCGCGAAAGACGGCCGTCCGGGGTCAGCAGGGCGATGGCGGCGATGTGGGCGTACTGGCTGATGTCATCGTCCCAGGCGTAGCGATAGCCCAGTGCGTCGGTGACGGCGGCGACCTCGGCGGCCCCGCCGGTGAGCGCATGGAAGCCTTGGGCGGTGACGCCGGGAAAGGCCTGGCGCAGGTCGGCCAGCTGCGCGGCTGCCTGGACCGGCCCCTCCGCCGGGTCGATGCCGAAGGCGATGACCGTGAAGTCCCGGCCTGGCCGGAAGCTCTGGGCGCGGATCGCCTGGGCCAGCCCGGCCAGCGTCACGCCACAGATGTTCGGGCAGGCGTGCAGGACCGGCGCCAGCAGGATCGGCCTGCTCCGGGCGAGCGCACGCAAGGTCACCGTCCGGCCGGCCTCGTCCCGGAAGGGCCGGTCGACGGGCACCACGGCGTCGGGCCGCCGGTCGATCCCGGTGCGGGTGAACGGGTCGAAGCCGGTGGCGGGCAGGGGCAGCAGCACCAGGACCAGCAGGAGGACCGCGCGGATCATGGTGCCGGCTCCCGGGGAACATTCCGCCAGCCTTGCTGCGCCACTTCCTCCATGGCCTGCTCGATCGGGATGCGCACCCGCCCGGCCGCCCGGTCGGTCCAGGCATAGCCCTGCAGCATCGCGCGGGCGCGCTGCTCGATCACCATCCGGTCGTGCTGCGGCGACAGCTGCAGGCGTGGCGCCGGCGGGACCAGTGCCGTGCTCTCCAGCCCGGTCCGTACCGGCCTGCGGTCATGGCGGTCGAGCAGGACGAAGAGGCCGGCGACGAAGCCGATGGCGAACAGGATCCCGGCGATCAGCAGGCCGGTCATGTAGAGGACGTTGCGTGGTTTCACGTCGGTCTGCTGATAGCCCGGACCCGCGACATGGCGGCCGGGGTCCTGCGCACCCTCGCGGCTGACCGCCGTCACGAGGCCGCCTCCCGAACGTCATCGTCCACCGGGCGAAGACGACGAGCCATGGCTCCCGCGGCCACAGCCCCGGCAGCCGACAGCAGGCCCAGGCCGAGCAGCCCAAGAACGGCGGCCAGGAAGCCGAGCGCGCCGGCTGGCCCCAGGGCGGGCAGGACCAGCCACAGGCATTCCATGGCCTTGCCTGCCAGGACCAGCAGTCCCAGGACCAGCAGCCACCCCCGCGAGCGGCGGACCGGCGTGAACAGCAGCAGCACGGTGGGCAGCAGATGGAGAGCCGTCAGCGCCTGCAGCAGGACCGTCCAGCCGCCGCCCGTCCGCGTCTCGTACCAGCGCACGCCCTGCGGCAGGTTGCCGGACCAGATGATGAAGTACTGCATGAAGGAGAAGTAGGCCCAGAGGAGGAGGGCAGTGAGCAGGAGCCCGCCCAGGACGCCCGGCCGGTCCACCGGGCCCGCCAGCAGCCGGGCGACCATCAGTGCCGCCAGCCCGATCGTCATCTGGATCGACACGACGTAGAGGCCGTAGCCGGACGAATGGAAGTCCGGCTCCAGCGACATCAGCCAGTCCACCGCCATCGTCGTCCCGGCCAGGACGAACAGGATCAGCCCGGCGCAGGACAGCGGCGTCGACCAGGACCGGCGCAGCATGAGGAGGGCCGCCAGCACGAGGCAGCCCGCCCAGAACAGGGCGGTGCGCAGCACGAAGAACCATGGCGTGAGGTAGACGGCCCGCATCCCCTTCGGCTCGACCCCTTGGGTCCAGTCGTACAGGACGTGCATGCCGAGCAGCACCGGCAGGACGGCCGCCACGCCCAGCGGCAGGAGGAGCATGGCCGCCTCGGCGGTGGGTGCCAGCTCCTCCGTCCACTTGCCCGGGATCAGGCGCATCATCATCACCAGGACGAGGGCACCGATCGGGACGCTCGTCCAGAACAGGAAGGCCGAGAGCCAGCCCCCCAGCGCCTGCCGTGGCGACCACAGGACCAGCAGGAGTGCCAGGAGGCAGGCAGCGGCCCCGGCGACTGCCGGCCGGCGCGCATCGGTGCCGAGGAGCGTCTCAGCGGTCATCGGCCGCCTCGCGGATCTGCGCGCGTTCCTCGGGCGAAAGGGCGGCGACGTCGGTGTCCTGGCTCTGCTGGAGGGCCTGCACATAGGCCGCGATCGCCCAGCGGTCGGCCGGCGCCACCCGGTCGGCATAGGAGTACATGACCCCGTGACCCTCCGTGATGACCTGGACGACGTAGCCGGGCGGTGCCTGGCGCAGCCTCGGGATATGGAAGCTCGGTGGCTGCGGGAAGCCGCGGTCCGGCACCGTGCCGTGGCCGTAGCCGGCGAAGTCGTGGCAGACGGCGCAGTAGATGCCGAAGCGCTCCTGGCCGCGCTGGAGCAGCGCCATGCTCATGGGCGGCCGCTGCTCCAGCGTGGCCTGCAGGGCCGGGTCGTCCCGGGCGACCGTTCCTTCCGGCGGCGCCTGCATCGATTTGCCGTCCGGAAAGAGGCCGCTCTGTTCGTAGCTGTCGTAGCGCGGCTGCTGGTCCATCTCGTCGCAGCCGGAGAGGAGGGCCGCCAGCAGGCCGAGGAGCAGCCGGGCCTTCATTCCGGTTCCTCGGAATGCTCGACCAGCTCGATCCGCACCGGGTCCAATTCCTCCAGGAAGGCGCGGGTACGTTCCTGATGGAACTTCGGGTCGGAGCTGAACACGACCAGGAAAAACTTGTCGGAGGTGGCGAGGTGGAACGCGTCGACGCCGAACAGCGGGTGGTGCAGGCGTGGCAGGTGGTTGAGGACCAGCATTCCGCCGATCGAGAACAGGACCGCACCCAGGACCATCAGCTCGAAGGTGATGAGCATGAAGGCCTGGGGGGCGATCAGCGGCCGTCCGCCCACGTCGATCGGATAGTCGAGGTTGGTGTAGACCTGCATCCCGTAGCCGATCGCAGCACCGAGCACGCCGCCCAGCAGGGTGAGCCAGGGCACGCGCTCGTCCCGGAAGTCCAGCGCCTCCGCCAGCCCCTCGACCAGGAACGGCGAGAACGCGTCGATCTGGCGAAAGCCCGCCGCACGGGCGAGCCGGACGCTCTCGATCAGGCGCTCCGGCCGGTCGAACTCGGCGAGCAGGCCATAGGCCTCGGTATGGGGGGAGGGCTCACGCACGGCGCTGCTCCTCGTCCTCGAACAGGGCCTCCTTGATCTCGGATGCGGAGATGACCGGCAGGAAGCGGACGAACAGCAGGAACGGGACGAAGAAGATGCCGAGCATGCCGACGAACAGCGACCAGTCCCAGAAGCTCGGCTGGTACTCGCCCCAGGACGAGACCAGGTAGTCCCGGTACAGGCTGGTCACGAGCAGCATGTAGCGCTCGAACCACATCCCGATCGTGACGGACAGGCCGATCAGGAACAGCCAGAGCGGGTGGCGCCGTACCGTGCGGAACCAGAGCAGCTGCAGCGGCACGAAGTTGCAGAGCACGGCACCCCAGTAGCTCCACGCGTACTGGCCGGTGAGCCGGTCCATGAGCGTGCCGAGTTCCTGCTGTTCGCCGGCATAGAGCACGTCGAAGACCTCCGCCCAGTAGCCGTAGGCGGTCATCAGGCCGGTGGTCAGCAGGAGCTTGCCGAGCAGGTCCAAGTGGCGCGGCGTCACCAGGTCGTAGAGCCTGAGCACGTGGCGCAGCGTGATGGCGATCATCGCGACCACGGCGAAGCCGGAGAAGGCGGCGCCCAGCACGAAGTAAGGCGGGAACACGGTGGAGTTCCAGCCGGGGATGGGCCCGGCCGCGAACAGGAGCGAGATCTCCGAATGCACCGAGACCACCAGCGGCACCGCAATCGCGGCGGTGAGGCGGTAGGACTGCTGCCAGCGCCGCCAGTGCCGGGCGGAGCCCCGCCAGCCCAGCGCTGCCAGGCCATAGAGCACCCGGGCACGCCGCTTCTTCGCCCGGTCCCTGGTCGCGGCGAGGTCCGGGACGATCCCGATGTACCAGAACAGGAGCGAGACCAGCAGATAGGTCAGGACCGCGAAGAAGTCCCAGGTGAGCGGGCTCCTGAACTGCGGCCAGATCGTCATCGTGTTGGGGTAGGGGGCCATCCAGTAGAACAGCCAGGGCCGCCCCAGGTGCAGGATCGGGTAGAGCCCGGCGCAGGTGACCGCCACCAGGGTCATGGCCTCGGCGAACCGGTTGAGCGAGTTGCGCCAGTGCGCGTTCAGGATCAGCAGGAGGGCGGAAATCAGCGTGCCGGCATGGCCGATGCCCAGGAACCAGATATAGTTGGAGATGGCGAGGCCCCAGTTGACCGGGATGTTGTTCCCCCAGACACCCACGCCGTTCCAGAACAGCACAGTCGCCGAGACGAAGAAGGTCAGCAGGAGCAGGAGGGCTATGCCGAAGCAGATCCACCAGCCGAGCTTGTCCGGATAGTGCAGCGGGATCCGGGTGATCTCCTCCGTGATCTCCGCGTAGCGGTCCCGCGGTGCGGTGATGGCGTCCTCGCTCATGCACCCCCGTCCGTCTTCTCGATCCGCGCCAGGTAGGTCGTGCGCGGCCGCGTGTTCGCTTCCTCCAGGAGGCTGTAGTCGCGCGGCCCGGCCTTGCGCCGGGACACTTCCGCCTGCCGGTCCAGGACGTTGCCGAACACGATCGCCCGGGTCGGGCAGGCCTGTTGGCAGGCGGTCACCACCTCGCCGTCCTCGATCTCCCGGTCCTCGATCTTGGCAGCGATCCGGGCAGCACTGATCCGCTGCACGCAGTAGGTGCACTTCTCCATCACGCCCCGGCTGCGCACCGTGACGTCGGGGTTGCGCATGGCCCGGACCGGCTCCGGATCGTCGCCCGTGTAGTCGAACCAGTTGAACCGCCGCACCTTGTAGGGGCAGAAGGACGAGCAGGTCCTGGTCCCGATGCAGCGGTTGTAGACCTGCAGGTTCAGGCCGTCGAAGCTGTGCACGGCGGCATTGACCGGGCAGCCCATCTCGCACGGCGCCTTCTCGCAATGCATGCACGGCACCGGCTGGAAGTAGGACTTCGGCTCGTTCGGGTCGCCCTCGTGGTAGTGGTCGACCCGGAGCCAGTGCATCTCGCGGCCCATCGCCACCAGCTCCCTGCCCACCATCGGCACGTTGTTCTCGGCCACGCAGGCGACCACGCAGGCGTTGCAGCCGATGCAAAGGTCGACATCGATCGACATTCCCCAGGACGGGCTGTCCCAGTGATCCTGCGGGAACAGTGTGGGCTTGCCCGCCACCTCCGCGTCGATCGTGGCACCGGTACCTTCGGCGGGCTCGTCCGGCAGGTCGGCCGGATCCACGATGCGCACGAAGTCGAACCCGTCCATCGCCTGGTGAAGCTGGGTCGTGGCGACGTCCTGCCGCTCGCCGGTCGCGGTGAGGACAACGTCCTGCCGGTGCCATTGGTGCGGATCGTCGCGCAGGACATAGGCGTCGTAGCCCAGGTCCTGGCCGACCTGCCCGACGCGGCGGCGCCCGTAGCCGAACGTCGCCGTGATCGTGCGCTCGTCCTGGCCGGGCATGATCCAGACCGGGCCGGTGACGCGGCGGCCATCGGCCTCGACCGCCACCTCGTCCGCATTGGCGAGACCGCGCTCCGCCGCCAGCTTCGGCGAGATCAGGATCACGTTGCCCCAGGTGATCTTGGTCAGCGGCCTGGGCAGTTCCTGCAGCCAGGCATTGTTGGCAAAGCGACCATCCCATACGCAGGGGTCCGGGCGCAGCGCCAGGACCAGCCCGTCGCCCGGGTCCTGCCCGGGAGGCTGTGCGAGCGGGCCGCCCGTGACGGCGGGCGTGACGGGCGGCAGGGCCGTGCCGGCCACGAAGCCCTGGTACAGCGCGCTGCGCCACCGGCCCTCGAACGCTTCGCTCCAGGCCTGGCGCCAGGTCTCGCTCACGATCTGCCGGTCGCTCCGCTGCCCGGTGCCCAGATTGTCCAGGATCGTGTGCGCCGAGCGGGTCGCGTACAGGGGGCGGATCAGGGGCTGGACGATGCTGACCGTGCCGTCCACCGCGCGCGCGTCGCTCCAAGCCTCCAGCTCGTGGTGGAGGGGGACGTGCCAGTGACTGTGCTCGGCGGTCTCGTCGTAATGCGTCCCGGCGTGGAGGCGGAACGGCACCTGTTCCAGGTGCCGCGCAAAGTTCAGGCCGTGTGCTGCGTCATAGACCGGGTTGCAGCCCAGCATGACCAGCGATGTGACCCGCCCCGCCGCCATGTCCGTCACCAGCGCCGGCAGGGAGCGGCTGCCGTCCGGCGGGGCCTTGGCGATCGGTTCGGTGAAGGTCAGCGTGCTGCCGATGCCGCCCAGCCGGTCGGTAACGAGCAGGGCCAGGGCCTGCAGCTCGGCCGGGTGGTGCGCGCCCACGCTCACCAGGCTCCGCCCGGGCCGGCCGTGCAGGGCCTCGGTGACCGCCCGCAGCCAACGCTCCTCCCGCTCGCCCGGTTCCGCCGCGGGAGCCGCCGTGATGCCAAGCCTCGCCGCGAGCGCACGCACGAGCACAGCGATGCGCGATGGCGAGGCCGGCAACCGGTCCTCGGCCATGGCACCGGTAATGGAAGGAGTCGGCTCCGCCACGAACAGGCGACATTCGCCGTTACGCCGCTGGCGCGCCTGGCGCCGCATCGACCAGTGCTGGGCGTTCAGGACCTGGCGCGGACCCGGTCCCAGCAGGTCATCGTCGAACGACACCACGATCTCGGCCACGTCCAGCCTCGGATGCTGGTCGAGCGAACGCCCGAAGACTATACGCGCTGCCTCAAGGCGCAGGTCGCCGCTCACCGGTTCCGAGACGTGCCAGCGCGCCCGCGGCCATCTCGCCAGCATCGCGTCGATCTGGCGGGACAGGGTCGGCGAGGTGACGGTGCCGGTCAGCAGGCGCAGGCCCTCGCCCTGCCGGAGGTCGGTGGCAGGCACCTGCCCGGCCATCGCCAGGTCGAACGCGTCCCAGGTGGCGTTGCGCCCCAGGTGGCGCGGCGCCTGCGAGCGGTCCGGGTCGTAGAGGTCGAGCAGCGAGGCCTGGAGGAAGGGATCGGTGGTCCCGAGGCTGGCCGGATGTTCCGGGTTGCCTTCGAGCTTCACCGGGCGACCGACCTCCGTCTTGCCCACGGCCGGCTGGGCATAGCCTGCCAGGGTCGTTGCGGTGGCGTACCATTTCGGCCGGCCGGGCGTGACGAACTCCGGCGCCTCGACATAAGGCAGGGCTGCCTCGTCGGCCTCGCCGTCGCAGCCGGTGAGCCCCGCCAGGGCCAGGGAGGCAGCCATCACCTTGAGGATGGCGCGCCGGTCGACCCTGTCCGCCGCCGGCGCCAGCGACGGGAATTCCGCTTCCAGCCAGGTGCGGAAGGACGGTGTCCCCGCGATCTCCTCCAGGCTCCGCCAGAAGGACCGCCCGGTCCGTCCGCGCAGCAGGGCACGGATCTCGTGCGCGGCAGGATGGTCGGGCGGGTGGTCGGGCATGCTGCTCATCGGTGGCAGACGTTGCAGTCGTCGAGCTTGGCAGGCTCGATGCCGTGGGCCTTCACCATGGCCTGGCCATACGCTTCGTGGGCCTTCGGGTCCCAGTCCGACCAGTCCATGCGGGTGACCTGATCGGGTGGCCGGAGGTTCGGAGCCGGGTCACGATGGCAGTCCAGGCACCAACTCATCTGGAACGGTCGGGCTCGTGCCAACAGTGGCATCCGGTCGACGCGCCCGTGGCAGGTGACGCAGGGGACACCACGGTCGATGTGGATCGCGTGGTTGAAGTAGACATAGTCCGGCACCCGCGCGACCCGCTGCCAGGGGATCGGGCGTCCCGTGGCCAGGCTCTGCCGCACCGGCTCCAGCATGGGCGCGCCCGCCCAGATCTGCGAATGGCAGTTCATGCAGACATGGGTCGGCGGCAGCCCGGCCTGGGCGCTCGTCTCGACCCCGGTGTGACAGTACCGGCAGTCGATCCCCAGCCCGCCTACATGATGTTCATGGCTGAAGGGCACCGGCTGGTCGCGGACCCAGCCGACCATCGTCATGTAGCCCGATTCAGCATAGCCCCCCAGGAAGAGGCCGCCAGCCAGCACCGCCAATCCCGCGATCAGGACAGCCGCACGCAGTCGCGTGTCTGCCGAAGCGGTGAAGATCTGGGCCATCTACCTCAAGCAGGCCACCTTCCTGCTTGCTCAACAATACGCTTGCGAAAAGGTTTCCACGCCCGTTCGTTGTCCCGGTTTTGGGGCCAGGCTGCCTCGGCTGCTGATGGGGTAGATCTCCATAGACATCCCGTTCCTGCTTTGATCGGTTGGGTTACCGTCGTCCCAGAAGAGAGAGATCGTAGTTCCGCAAGAGATCCTTCGGATCCCGGTAGATCTCGGCGCAGCCGGCCCGACGTAGATCCGCTTCAGGAAAGCCTCCGCATAATAATCCGATTGTGACAATGCCGGCGGCACCGGCGGCTTCGGCGTCGTGTGGGGAATCGCCGATCACCACAGCTTGGTCGGCCGGAATGGCCAAGCGCTTCAAGGCAGCCTGGAAGATGTCCGGAAACGGCTTGGATCGCTGGGCGTCGTCGGAGGAAGTTTTCTCACTGACCAGGCCGCGGACGCCGGCGATCTCCTCGAAACTGGCCAGCTCATCCTGCTTGGCCGACGAGGCGATGGCAGTTCGTTTGTCATCGGTCAGGATGCGCCGGAACAGGTCCGGTACACCAGCGAAGCCTCGCACCTTCGGCAGGCACTCCTGCTGGAACAGATGCTTGCGGAACTGCTCCATGTCCGCGCCCAGCCGGTCCACTTCCTCCTCGGACAAGAAGACCGGCATGAGTTGATCGCCACCCTTGCCTATCTGCGAGCGGATGGCCGTAAAGTCGATCTGAAAGCCGAACTGCGTAAAAGTGCGCTGCCAGGAGGCAGCGTGCAGATCGACGCTGTCGATCAGCGTGCCGTCCATGTCGAAGATGACAGCCGTGATCATGGTGGTTCCGATGCAGTGAGGGAGACGGCCTCTGCAACGATCTCACGGTCTGACCGTTCCATCGACGACCTGTCGGTAGGAGGTGCTAGCTGCCCATCTTCTTTTCATCTTCCATAATCTATCGACCGACACAGCATCGAACCGGTTTAGTCGTCAGTTGCCTGCTCCTGGGCTTCCCACTGCCACATCACCACCAGCCACCCTGCCTCCAGCCCCGCCACACCGTGCTGCCACAGCACCAGCTTGGCCGCGTGGCCAGCTGCGACCAGCGTGACTTGGCACAGCCGCGCCAGCCGCTCGGGCAGGGGGCCGGTACGT
>NZ_DATMFZ010000197.1:0-3636 GCF_035556675.1 Geminicoccus sp.
CTGGTGGAGGTCATCGAGATGGCGGTCACGGCGCACGAGCGGCGGACCGGCACGAAGGTGGCGCGCAGCCTCAACGCCGCCCCCCGGCGCAGCGCGCCGCATTCCACCCTGATCTGCGTCTACCGCTTCGTCCAGGAGGCGCTCATGAACGCCTTCCGCCATGCCGGCGGCGCCGGGCAGCAGGTGGCCTGCAGGCTGGTCTCCGCCCGCTTCGAGGTGAGCGTCCAGGATTCCGGGCAGGGCTTCGACGCCGGGGCACGGGACCGGCACGGCCCGGGCCTCGGCCTGAACGGCCTGCGCGAGCGGGTGGAGAGCATCGGCGGGGAGTTCCGGGTCGAGAGCGCGGTCGGCCACGGGACCAGGCTGACCATGACGCTGCCCCAGGATGGCCCGGCATGATCGATCCGATCCGCATCGTCGTGATCGACGACCACCCGCTGTTTCGCGGTGGGGTGGTGCGCAGCCTCGCCGAGACGGGTGGCTTCGACATCGTGGGCGAGGGCGGGTCGGCCGAGGAGGCGCTGGAGCTGGTCGCCCGGCACCTGCCGGACATGGTCCTGCTCGACATCTCCATGCCGGGCGGCGGCATCGCCGCGGCCGGCCGGATCGGCGCCGGCTTTCCCGCCGTGACGATCGTGATGCTGACCGTCTCCGAGGCGGACGAGGACGTGCTCGCGGCGCTCAAGGCGGGTGCGCGGGGCTACGTGCTCAAGGGCGTGGGTGCCGAGGAGCTGGTGGCCATCCTGCGCGACATCGCCAGCGGCGGCGCCTATGTCTCCCCGTCGCTGGCCGCCCGCATCCTCAGCACCATGCAGGAGCGGGCCGCGCGCCCGGCCGCGGCCGAGGCCCAGCCCGCCGATCTGTCCCGTCGCGAGGAAGACATCCTGCGCCTGGTCGGCTGCGGGATGAGCAACAAGGAGGTGGCGCGGGAGCTCGACCTCCAGGAGAAGACGGTCAAGCACTACATGACCAACATCCTGCAGAAGCTGCAGGTGCGTAATCGGGTCGAGGCCGCCATCGCCGCGCGCCGGCGCGGCCTCCTGCCCTGATCCGCCGGCACCTCAGCCCGGCCCGGCCGGCTCCGGCCGCAGGACATGGGTATGGTCGGCCGCATAGAGGCGGCTGTCCGAGAACTGGCCCGGATCCAGCACCCGGCCGACCATGATCAGCGCGGTCCGGGTCAGGCCCAGCCCCTTCACCTTGGCGCGGATGTCGCCGAGCGTTCCCTGGATGATCTGCTGGTCCGGCCAGGTCGCCCGGTAGACCACCGCCACCGGCATGTCCTCGCCCAGGACCGGGACGAGTTCGCGGACCACGCGCGCCAGGTTGTTGATCGAGAGATGGATCGCCAGCGTGGCGCCGGTCCGGGCGAACGAGGCGAGTTCCTCGCCCGCCGGCATCGCCGAGGCACGCACGGTGGTGCGGGTCAGGACGATCGACTGGGCGACGTCCGGCAGGGTCAGCTCCGTACCGAGCTCCGCCGCAGCCGCGGCAAACGCCGGCACGCCCGGGGTGATGGTGTAGGGGATGCCCAGCGCCGCGAGGCGGCGGATCTGCTCGGCGGTGGCGCCATAGATCGAGGGATCGCCGGAATGGACCCGCGCGACGTCCTGGCCCCGGCCGTGCGCCGCCTCGATCAGCGCCATGATCTGGTCGAGATGCAGAGGTGCCGTGTCCACCACCTCCGCATCGACCGGGGCGGCCTCGACGATGGCACGCGGCACCAGCGAGCCGGCATAGAGGCAGACCGGGCAGCGCCGGATCAGCTCCAGCCCCCGCACGGTGATGAGGTCGGCGGCACCGGGGCCGGCGCCGATGAAATGGACGGTCATGCGGATTTCCGGTGATAGCCGCGCGGGGTGAGCACCAGCGTACGGCCGGACGGCAGGGTCACGGCGCGGCTGTTGGACGAGCCGACCAGGACCAGGGACAGCATGTCGACCGCTTCGGGGTCGAGGGCCGCCAGCGTGGTCACCGTCACCGCCTCCTCCGGCCGGCCCAGGCTGCGGGCGATCGCCACCGGCGTGTCGGCGGGGCGGGCCTCCAGCAGGATGGTCTTGGCGAGCGGCAGCAGGTCGCGCCGCCGCCGGCTCACCGGGTTGTAGAAGGCGATCACGAAGTCGCCCTGCGCGGCAGCCTGCAGGCGGCGCTCGATCTCGGCGCGCGGTGTGAGCAGGTCGGAAAGCGAGATCGCGCAGAAATCATGGCCGAGCGGCGCACCCAGCCTCGCCGCTGCCGCCTGCATGGCACTGATGCCCGGCCCCACCACCAGCTCGACCCGCGCCCAGGCCGGGTCCTCCGGCCGCTCCAGGAGTTCCACCAGCGGCGAGGCCATGGCGAAGATGCCGGCATCGCCCGAGCAGACCAATGCCACGTCGTGCCCCTGGGCCGCCAGCGCCAGGGCATGACGGCAGCGCGCCTCCTCCTCGCCCAGGTCGAAGTCATGGCGCCGGCAATGGCCGATCCGATCGGCCACCAGGTCGAGATAGAGCCGATAGCCGACCACATCGCTGGCAGACGCCAGCAGGGCTTCCACCTCCCGGGTCCGCCATTCCGGCTGGCCCGGCCCCACGCCCAGCACGGCCAGCCGGCCGCGCGCCCGCCCGACCACCCCCGGATCGACCGGCAGCGGTGCGAGCCCGACCGCGCAGGTCACCCGCGGGCCCGCCTGCTTGGCCACGAGCAGCCTACCCGCCGGCCCGACCCCGGCCAGCGCCGCCCCCTCGGCCACGCCATGGCAGCCGACCTCGCGGAACACCAGCTCGGACGGGTTGGCCAGCCGTGCCGTCTGCTCCCGGAGCTCGGCCACAGTGAAGAACCTGACCGGCACGCCCAGATGCCCCGCCAGCGCGTGGATGGCCGGCTCGTCGGCCTTCAGGTCGATCGAGGCGACGCAGGCGATCGCTTCCGGCGCCAGCCCGGCCCGGCCGAGGCAGGCCGCCACATGATCGATCAGCAGGCCGGCCGGCGCGTTGCGTTCGCAGCCCACCCCCAGCACCAGCCGGCGCGGATGCCAGACCAGCTGCCCCGGCTGCGCGGCAACGGCCTGCTCGGTCAGCCGGATCGTCCAGCGGCTGGCCGGATCCGCCGCGAGGCCTGCCAGACCCGCTTCGTGCGCCAGCCCCGCCGGATCGTCAAACCGGACGCCGCCGCCTTCCAGCAGATGGGCGGTCAAAGCCTTGACCGGTGTCGGGTCCGGGCAGGCGAAGCCCGCCGGCGGCTCGTCCAGCGCCAGGCCCAGCCGCAGGTCGCCTGCCGTCGTGATGGCGGGATGGGCACCCAGGGCGGCACCGATCTCCCGGGCCAGCCGGTTGGCGCCGTGATGGCCGCCCAGGAGCGGCACGACGCTGGAGCCGCCCTCGGCCACCGCCAGGACCGGCGGCTCCACCGACTTGTCGGCCAGGGCCGGCGCCACCGCCCGGATCGCGATACCCGCGGCACCCAGGAAGACGATCGGCCGGCCCTGGCGGAACAGGCCCAGCAGGTGCTCCGTCGCCTTGGCGAAGCTCGTGTCGACCGCGAGCCCAACCGGGCCATGGACCTCGGCACCGGACAGGGCCGCCGCGATCCGGCGGGCCAGGGGCAGGCCGCGCGCGCCCAGGATGACGATCGCGGTCATGGCAGCTCGCGCGGGCG
>NZ_DATMFZ010000198.1:0-24809 GCF_035556675.1 Geminicoccus sp.
GATCCGGTCGGCCAGCGCCAGCGCCTCGGTCTGGTCGTGGGTGACGAACACGGTCGTCATCTTGTGCTCGATGAGGAAGTCCTTGATCCGCGCGCGCAGGATGGCGCGCAGCTGCGGCTCGAGCTGCGACATGGGCTCGTCCAGCAGGGACAGGTCCGCCCGGCGGATCAATGCCCTTGCCAGCGAGGTGCGCTGCTGCTGGCCGGCCGAGATGGTGGGCGGATAGCGGTCCAGGATGTCGCCGATCTCGAGCAGCGACGCGATCTCGGCCACGCGCCGCTCGATCTCCGCCCTGGGCGTGCGGGCGCGCAGGAGCGCGAAGCCGACATTGTCGCGCACGGTCAGTGGCGGGTAGAGCGCATAGCCCTCGAACGCCATCGCCACGCCGCGCTCGGCCGGCGCCAGATCGTTGAGCACCCGGCTGCCCAGCCGGATCTCGCCGCGGCTGACGTCCTCGAAGCCCGCGATCATGCGCAGCGTCGAGGTCTTGCCGCAGCCCGACGAGCCCAGGAGGCCCACGATCTCGCCATCGCCGATCGCCATGTCGACCGACTGGACCGCATGAACCGGCGGCTTACCCCGGCTCTGGTAGATCTTGTCGACGGCGGTGAGGTTCAGTTCTGCCATGATGCTCTCACGCCGCGGCCGGAAGACGAATGCCGGAGGCGGGCTCGAAGAACAGCGCGCGCTCGAAGTCGATCCGCGCATGGACCGCGCGGTGGCCGCGCCCGAAATTGCCCTGCTCGTGCTCCGAGCAGGTGGCGAGCAGCTCGCGATTGTCCTGCGTCCTGAGGAACAGGACGGTGCGCACGTTCAAGGGCGTCACCGCATCCAGCTCCATGGGCAGGCCGCCGTCCACCGGCTCGGTATGGACATGGATGTGCTCCGGCCGGAGGCCCATCAGGCATTCCTTGCCCTGCAGATGGCCATGGCTGCCCGGCAGGGTGATCCTGCTGCCGAACAGCTCGATCTCGACGCCATTGCCGGCGGGCCGGGGCTGCACCGGATAGAGATTGATGGTGGGGTCGCCGAACAGCCGGGCGATCCGCACGTCGGCCGGGTTCTTGTAGATCTCGGCCGGCCGGTCGATCTGCAGGAAGCGGCCGTCCAGCAGGACCGCCACCCGGTCGCCCAGCGCCATCGCCTCCTTGTAGTCCTGGGTCACGTAGAGGACCGAGCCGCCGAAGCTCTTGAGCAGCCGCGGCAGCTCGATGCGCATCTCGTAGCGCAGCTTGGCGTCGACATTGCGCAGCGGGTCGTCCAGCAGCAGCACTTCCGGCCCGGCGATCAGGGCGCGCCCGAGAGCCGTGCGCTGCTTCTGGCCGTTGCTCAGCTCCCTGGGGAAGTGCTTGAGCACATGGTCGATCTTGAGCAGGCGCGCGGTCTCGTGCACGCGCCTCTCGATCTCGCTGTCGGCCAGCCTGCGGGCGCGCAGCGGGCTCGCGATGTTCTCGAAGGCCGGCATGTGCGGGTAGAGGGCGAAGTTCTGGAACGCCATGCCCACGCCGCGCTCCTCGGGGCCCTGGCCCAGGATCGAGTGGCCGTTCAGCCGCACGTCGCCGCTGTCCGGCTGCATCACGCCCGAGACCAGGCGCAGGAGCACGGTCTTGCCGCCGCCGGACGGCCCGAATACCACTACGGTCTCGCCGCGTTCCACCTGGAGCGATGCCTCTTTGAGCACCTGCTCCTTCTTGAAGGCGAGCGAGAGCCGGTCGAGGTCGAGGAACGCCATGACGTCAGCCCTTCACCGCGCCGAGCGACAGACCCTCGACGAGGTAGCGCTGCGCGTAGAGTGCCAAAAGGAGGGTCGGCAGGATCGACAGGATCACCGCCGCGGCGATCTGGCCGTACTGGATGCCCGAAGCAGTGACGAAGGCAAGCGCACCCACCGTCACCGGCTGCTTGCCGGCGGACGCCAGGATCAGCGCGAAGATGAAGTTGTTCCAGCAGAAGATGAAGGACAGCAGTGCTGCCGCCGCGATACCCGGCCTGGCCAGCGGCAGGGCGATCCTGGTGAAGGTCTTCCACCAGCTATGCCCGTCGATCCGGTAGGCGTGCTCGATGTCCGGGCTGATGTCCTCGAAATAGCCGCGCACGATCCACAGGATCAGCGGCAGGGCGATCAGCTGGTAGACCCAGATCAGGCCGACATAGGTGTCGGTGAGCCCGATGTCCTGGAAGTACAGGCTGAGCGGCAGCAGGACCAAGAGCGGCGGGGCGAAGCGGAAGGACAGGAGCGTGAACGCGATGTCCTCGCTCAGGCGGAAGCGGAACCGCGCGAACGCGTAGGCCGCCGGCACGCCCAGGATCAGCGCCAGGGCCACCGAGGTCGTGGACAGGAACACGCTGTTCCACAGATTGCCCATGAACTTGATCTCGAGCACGCCCGCCGTGCTGACCAGGCGGCCGGAGATCAGCGCCCAGTAGTTGGAGAGCGTCGGCTCGAACACGATGGACGGCGGGATGCGCAGGATCTGCTCGTTGGTCTGGAAGGACATCAGCGCCACCCAGAACAGCGGGAACAGGAAGAACAGTCCCACGGCCAGCAGCGCCAGGCCGCGCAGGATCTTGGTGACGGGGTTGCTACGGTCCATGTCACGCCGCTCCGCGGGCGCGCTCACGCAGGCGCAGCCAGTGTTTGATGAAGACGTTGGAGAGGATGTAGGCGATCGCCCAGAGCACCATCAGCACGGCGGCCGAGCGGCCCACGTTGAAGTTCTGGAAGAAGTCCAGGTACGCCATGACCTGGAACACCATCAGCGTGTCGCCAGGGCCGCCCTGGGTCATCGCATAGATGATGTCGAACTGCTGGATGCTGTCGAGCATCCGGAACAGGGCCGCGGTGATGATGTAGGGGGTGAGCATCGGCAGGGTGATGCGGAAGAACACGAAGCTCGCCGGCACCCCGTCCAGCTCCGCCGCTTCGAAGGGCTGCTTGGGCAGGCCGCGCAAGCCTGCGAGCAGCAGGATCATCATGAACGGCGTGTAGACCCAGATGTCGACCAGCAGCACGGTGAACAGGGCCGAGGAGGGTGCCGCCGCCCAGCGGAAATTGGTCACGCCCACCTGCTGGATCAGCCAGCTCAGGATGCCGAAGTCCGGATGGGTCATCAGCTTCCACATGAGCGAGGCGATCGCGGGCGCCACCATCAGCGGCAACAGCAGGGCGATGCTCATGATGTTGTGCAGCGTGGACGGCCGGCGCAGCAAAAGCGCGATGCCCAGCCCCAGCAGCAGCTCCAGGATCACGGTGAGGGCCGTGTAGAGCAGCGAGACCTGGACCGTGTGCCAGAAGGACGGGTCGCTGAAGAGGTCGATATATTGCTGGAACCAGACGAACCCGCGCAGATAGGGCAGGTTCAGGTTGTAGCGCTGCAGGCTGTACCAGACCGCGGTGAAGAACGGGATGATGATCCCGATGCAGACGATCAGGGCCGGCAGCGACAGCAGATAGGGCAGGAGGGCGGGCCCGAGGCGGCTCTTCCTCGGGCTTGCGGTCGGCTGGGTTGCAGTCGTGGCGGCCATGGCCAGATGTCCAGTGAAGGCGGGATCGGCCCCGCCACGGGTGTACCGGGGCGGGGCCGATCCTGGATCGTCAAGAAGAGCGGATCAGCCGAGGCCGGCGGCCTTGAGCTGCCGGTCGATGTTGGTGGCCAGCTCGTCCAGGCCCTCGTCGACCGGGATCTCGTTGGCGACCATCTTCTGCAGGGCGGCAGCCCAGTCCGTGGTCACGGTCTGGAACAGCGGCTGCGGGGTGAAGTAGATCTTCGAGCCGGGGCTGGACGCCTCAAACTGCTCGATATAGCCCGGATAGGACTTGGCGATCCGCGAGCGGAACTCCTCGTCCTTCCACACGCTCTGACGGACCGGGTTCACGAAGTCCATCTTGCGCGCGCCGAACAGGGCATGGTCGGTGCCGGACGCCCACTGCATGAAGTACCAGGTGGCGTCCTTCTGACCGCCGAACGTGCTCATCGCGAGCGACCAGATCCAGACGTTCGGCGTGGGGGCCGCAGCGCCGGGCTTGGGCGTGAACGCGGAATAAGCGAGGTTGCCGGCTTCCTTGTTGTCGCCGCCGTTCATGAAGTAGCCGAGGATGTCGGCGTCGTAGATCATCGCCGAGGCGCCGGCACCCAGGTCGGTGCCGACCTGATACCAGGTGTAGGTCGCCCAGTTCTTCGGCCCGCTCTCCTGGATCATCTTCACCCAGAGCGCGGTCATCTCCTTGGCCTCGGGCGAGTTCATCGCCGCCTTGAGCATGCCGTCCTGGACCGTCAGGTCCTTGGCGCCATAGTTGGCGAAGGCCGAGAGATAGCCCGGATGGATGGTGGCCCAGGAGCGGCTGCCGCGCACGCCGATGCCATACACGCCGGCGTCCGAGTCCGTGATCTTCTTGGCCAGCTCGACCAGTTCCGGCAGGTCCTTGGCCGGCTCGACCTTGAGCTGGTCGAAGATCCGCCGGTTGTAGGCGATCGAGTTCAGCTCGAAGCCCCAGGGCAGCGCCCACTGCTTGGAGTCCTCGCCACCCAGCTCCGCACCCGGCACGCCCGACCAGGCGGTCGACTTGCGGATGCCCTCCAGCATGTCGTCCCAGTTATAGTTGGGCGCGGTCTGGTCGCTGTCGCTGATGTACTCGTTCAGGTCCTCGACCCAGCCGGCCGGGCCGTACTGCCAGACCTGGTAGGCGCCGGTCATGAAGGCGTCGTACTGGCTGCTGCGCGAGGACAGGGCAGCCGCGACCTTGTCGAAATACACGTCCTCCGGGAACACGTCGTAGGTGACGTTCATGCCGGTGAGCGACTTGAAGTTCTCCAGGTTGGCGATCATCGCATCCGCATAGGGATGCTTGTTGAGCAGGAGGTTGATCGTCTTGCCCTCGTGCGCCTTCCAATTGAACTCCTGGGCCAGCGCCTCGGTCATGCCCTGGTTCAGGACATAAGCGCCCGCGGCGGCACCCAGGCCCATGCGCCCCAGGCGCTCGATCATCTCGCGGCGGCTCATGCCGCCTTTCAGGAAGCGATCGATGGTATCCTTTTGCTTCGTCGTCATTTTGAAGACCTCCCTTTGAACAATAGGTCGACTGCCAAGGAAAACTCAGTTGCTCTGCGGCGCCGCCTCGATGACGGCATGCGCCGTCGCCTCGTCGGTGACAAGGCGGGTGACCAGGCCGGTGGACAGGATCGCGCGGATCGCCTGCGGCTTGCTCCTGCCGCCGGCCAGGATCACGACTTCCTTGCCCTGCAGGTCGGCCAGATCGATGGCGATCGCGCGCGCATTGATCTCGGCATCCACCAGCCGGCCGTTCGCGTCGAAGAACCGGCCCAGGATCTCGCCGACCGCGCCCAGGCGGCGCAGCTCGTCCAGCTCCTCGGCGGTGATCATGCCGGTCCTGACCAGGAACGAGCCGCTGGCGACCTCGCCCAGCCCGGCGATCACCAGGTCGGCCTGGCGGCCGAGGTCCAGTGCATGACGCACGCTGCGCTGCGCCATCAGCACCGCCTTGTCCTCGCCGTTGTCGGCGAAGAACGGGACGGGCAGGAAGTAGGATTCCGCCCCGGTGCGCTCGCACAGGCGGTGGATCACGTCGAACGGATTGGCCGCGGCATTGCGGGTGAGCGAGCCCAGCAGCGACACGAACCGCACCCCGTCCCGCTGCTGGCGCGGCAGGCGGTCGGCCATCGCCGCCAGGGTGCGACCGTGGCCCACGCCGATGAGGCGGGCCTGCCCGGTCTCCAGCGCATTGTGCAGGACGCGGGCACCCGCCACGGCCAGCGTCTCGACCGGCAGCGGCCGCTCGTCCTCGCCCAGCATCGGCGCCACGAAGCAGCCGCTCAGCCCGAACTTGCGGCAGAGCCGGTCCTCCAGGGTCACGCATTCCTGCGGCGTGCCCTCGATGAACACCCGGATCAGGCCCTCGCGATGCGCCTGGGCGATCAGCCGGTTCACCTTCACACGGCTCATCGACAGGCGCGAGGCGATCTCGTCCTGGGTCAGTCCGCCGATGAATGACAGCCATGCGGCCCGCGTCGCGAGGCTGTTCTCGCCTCCCGGCGGCCGGCTGGCCTCCCCGCTGAACATTCGTTCGATGCCCGTACGTTCGTAACCGCAGGGTGCGCTCTGCGACATTCCGTGTCAATACGCGCGCAGTTGAAGCGCAGGAGAGAGCAACCGTGATCGGCAAGTTCAGGGTCGGCACCGGCTGGAAGATGAACCATACGCTGGCGATGGCGCGTGACTATGCCGGCACGCTGGCGGCGGCCGAGCGGCCGGAGGAGATCGACCTGTTCGTGCTGCCGCCGGCCACCGCACTCGCCGAGGTCGTCCGGCTGCTGGCGGGCTCCGGTGTCAGGGTGGGTGCGCAGAACGCGCATTGGGCCGAGAAGGGCGCCTGGACCGGCGAGATCTCGATGACCATGGTCGCGGATGCCGGCGCCAGCCTGGTGGCTCTCGGCCATTCCGAGCGCCGCGCCCATTTCGCCGAGACCGACCTGGACGTGAACCGCAAGGTGCGCGCTGCCCTGGACCATGGCCTGACCCCGCTGGTCTGCGTGGGCGAGACTGCGGACGAGAAGCGGCTGGGGGCGGCCGTCGCGACCAATGTCCGCCAGGCGCGCATGGCGCTGGCCGGCCTGACCCATGCCGAGGCGGCGCGCGTGTGGCTGGCCTACGAGCCGGTCTGGGCGATCGGCGAAGGGGGCGTCCCGGCCACGCCGGAGGACGCCCAGCCGATCCACCAGGCGATCAAGCAGGCGATCGTCGATCTGGTCGGCATCGAGCCGCCCGTACTCTATGGCGGCAGCGTCAATCCGCAGAATGCCAGGGCGCTGGCGGTCGTGCCCGAGGTGGACGGGCTGTTCGTCGGCCGCTCGGCCTGGACCGCTCCCGGCCTGCTCGAGATCGCGCGGCTGGCGGTGGAGGCACGGGCCGACGCCGGGGCCTGAGTGCCCGTGGTCAGTTCCCGATGCGCCGGCGGCCGTAGATCCGGTAGGGTTCGAAGCCGCTGGCGCGCCAGGCCTGGTCGGCCAGAAGGTTGCCGGGCTGCCAGGAGAGCTGCATCCAGGTGACCTCGCGCGCCCGGAACCAGGCCTCGGCATGGGCCAGCAGGGCGCGCGCCACGCCGTGGCGCCGGTGGGCGGGCGCCACATAGACATGGCCGACATGGCCCACCAGGTGGATCGGCGATTCGTGGACGAAGGGCCGGTCCAGCCGAGCGGACAGATAGCCCGCCGGAATCGAGTCACGCAGCGCCATCACCCCCAGCCGGTCGCCCGGGAACGGCAGGATCAGGTCGCGCGCGACCGTCTCGGGGCGCAGGACCGCGCCCTCGAAATACGGATCGCCGCCGGACTTGAGGTCGGCGAAGAAGTCGATGGTCCAGCGCACCATCAGCTCGCGGTCGGCCGCGCACAGGTCGCGGATCGTGATCGTCATGGCGGGGACCCTAGCCCTGCCAGGCCTGCAGGGCGAGCGGCGAGGCGATCGCGAACATGATCAGCGCGATCAGGAAGTCGAGGATGCGCCAGGCGGCCGGGCGCGCGAACAAAGGCGTGAGGACCCTGGCGCCAAAGCCCAGCAGCACGAACCAGATGAAGGACGCGGCTGCGGCACCCACGGCGAACGACAGCCGGTCCATGCCCTGGAACTGGGCGGAAATCCCGCCGACCAGGACCACCGTGTCCAGGAAGACATGCGGGTTCAGCCAGGTGAAGGCGGCCGCGGCGGCCAGGGCCGCGGCTTGCGAAGCCGGGACGGCGGCCGCGGCGTCGAGCGTGCCGGGTGCCAGGCTGCGGCGCAGTGCCTGGACGCCATACCAGGCGAGGAAGGCGGTACCCCCGGCCGCCACCAGCCGCAGGAGGCCCGGCGAGCCGCCGATCAGCGTGCCGAGGCCGAGGCAGCCGGCAGCGATCAGCACGGCATCGGAACAGGCGCAGAGGAGGACCACCGGCAGGACGTGACGGCGCGCCAAGCCGCAGCGCAACACATAGGCGTTCTGGGCGCCGATCGCGACGATCAGAGCGAAGCCGAGCGCCAGCCCCTGCAGGGCCGCCGACAACAAGGGAGAGGGCATGAAGGTCGGTGGTGTAGCTGGATGGTTGGTCCCGTCACCGCGCCGGCACGGCCTGGACGATCAGATGGGCGCCCGGGTGATCTGCGACAGTGGCTCGTTGACCTCGTAGACCTGGGCGAAGATGTCCTTCAAGCCCAGTGATTTCAGCCTGGCCAGATGCTTGTCCCGGAAACGCAGTGCGGCATCCCGGTCATTGAACAGATGGACGCCGCCTATGCGCTTGGTCAGCCGATTCTCGGTCCAGATCTTCCATACCAGGCCCTGCTCGGTCGAGATGTCCTCCGCAAGTCCTTGCGAAGCGGCCGCCATCTCGTCCCCCCAGGGGCCATCGAATGGAAAGTCGAACACGAGAATCATGTGATTCATTATCATCACCGGAAAAGATTCGGTTATTGCTCCCGGACGTTAGAATGCTCCTGATCGCGCGACGCGCCAACCCCTCGGGGAACCGCAGGGTCCTGCCATCGCTTCAATCATCCATGGGCACGACGTTTCAGGATGCCGCGGCCAGGGGCCGGTTCGAGCTGGAGGAGGACGGCAAGCTGGTCTTCGCCGACTACCGCCGCCGGGACGGCATGCTCGTCATCACCCATGTCGAGGCCGATCCGGCCCTGCGGGGCAAGGGCGCCGCCGGCCGGCTCATGGAGGAACTGACGAAGATCGCGCGCCGGGACGGGCTGAAGCTGAGGCCATTCTGCTCCTATGCCGCCGCTTGGCTGCGGCGCCATCGGGAGCATCAGGACCTCCTGGGCTGACCAGGCGGCACCAGCGTCCGACGGCCCCGCTGGCCCATGACCAGCCATACGCCGAAGGCGGCGATGGCGAGCCCGGCCAGCGCCAGCGGTGAGAAGGTCTCGCCCAGGATCAGCCAAGCCAGCGCTGCCGCCCCGCCCGGCACCAGGTAGAGCAGGCTGGTAACCCTGGCCGCCTCGCCCTTGCGGATCATCAGGTTCATCAGGCTGACCGCGATCACCGAGTTGCCGATCACCAGATAGGCCATGACCAGGACGAAGCTGACGGTCGGGTTCACGCTCGGCGTCTCGGTGACGAGGACGGCCGCGATGGTGAAGGCGGCTGCCGCCAGATACTGGACCGCTCCGCCGGTCCACAGGTTGAACACCGGGCAGAACCGCTTCTGCACGAGCGTGCCGACGGTGATCGACAGGACGCTGGCCGCCGCCCAGGCCACGCCGGCGGCCGTGCCCAGGCCCAGCTCCAGCTTGTTCCAGATCACCAGGGTCACCCCGGCAAAGCCCAGCACCAGCCCCAGCCACTGATGCAGCCGGACCCGCTCGCCCAGGAGCGGCAGCGCCACGCAGGCGGTGATGACCGGTTGCAGCGCGCTGATCAGCGCCGCGGTGCCCGCCCCGATCCCCTCGTCGAACGCCAGATAGGCGAAGGTGAAGTAGAGGCCCTGGTTCAGGAGGCCCACCAGCGCGATCCAGCCCATCTGGGCCGGGCGCGGCCAGCGCGCACCCATCAGCCGGGCGATCAGCACGAACAGGCCGGCGGCCAGGACGAAGCGGATCGCGACCAGGGTGATCGGCGTGCTGTCGACGATGCCGAGCCGGCCCGCGACATAGCCGCCGCTCCACAGGAGCAGGAACAGGAACGGCGTCGCCCGTTCGAACCAATCGGCTTGATCCCGCACCGTCCCATCCGCCATCTGCCCGCCGGCCGGCTGGTGTAGGCCGGCGGCGTGCAGGAGGCGAGGGCGTGCGGGGACTTTCGGGCAAACGGGCGGTCGTGACCGGAGCGGCCACCGGGATCGGGCGGGCGACTGCCCTGCGGCTGGCCGAGGAAGGGGTGCGGGTCGCAGTGGTCCACCATGGCCAAGCGGACGCGGCGGCCACGCTGCTCCAGGCGATGCGTCCGGCAGATGGGTCACATCTGGCGCTGGACGCCGACGTGGCCGACGAGGCGGCCCTGGAACGGGCATTCGATGCCGTGCTGGCCGGGTTCGGCGGGCTGGAACTGCTGGTGGCCAACGCCGCGACCAAGCGGATCAACGATCCTTCCGCCTACCCCATGGCCGACTGGGACGCGGTCCAAGGCGTCAACCTGCGCGGCGCCTACCTGACCGCCCGTGCCTTCCTCCGTCGCCGCACCGGACCAAAGGGGGCGATCGTGTTCGTGTCCTCGGTCCACGAGATCACGCCACTGGAAGAGGACATCGGCTATGCCGCCTCCAAGGCGGGGCTGGCCGGTGTCGCCCGGACCCTCGCACTCGCCGAGGGGCGCCGCGGGGTGCGGGTCAACAACCTGGCTCCGGGCGGGGTCATCACGCCGATGAACCCGACCTGGACGCCCGGCTCGGAAGTGCTCGCCGGCTTCGAGGAGAAGGTGCCGCTCGGCCGGGCCGCCCAGCCCGAGGAGATGGCCGCGGTGGCGGCCTTCCTCCTGTCCGACGAGGCCTCCTATGTCACCGGCCATACGCTGGTGGCGGATGGCGGGGTCATGTGGTCGCCGCACTGACCTCTGGGCTGGCGGCGAGACGGGCTCAGCGGGCTTCCGCGGTCGCCTCGTCGACCGGCACGTAGATCTGCCCGGTGGTGAGCACCAGCGCGTCGATGGCCGTGCCGGGCTTGCCGTGGGCGATCTCGATGAAGTGCGATCCGGCCATGAGCGGCAGGAGCACCGGCTCGCCATTGCCTCGGGACAGGTCCGTCCAGCGCAGGCGGGAGCGGTGCGGCTCGACCTGCCACCAGATCCAGTCACCGCCGTCCACCCGCAGCCAGAAGCCGTTGCTGGCCTCGTCCGGTGCCCGGAACCGCCCCCAGAGCCGGTAGTTGCCCGGGCGGGGCAGGTCGACCCGCACCAGGGCGCGGCCGACTGGTCCTTCGGCAGGCCCACCCGTCGCATCGGTCATCAGCACGAGCCGGCCGCCGCTGGCGCCGGGATACTGCCAGGGGCTCATCGGCCGGCGTGCCAGCCCCGATTCCGCTTCCTGCCGCACCAGGACCGTGCCCGGCGGCAGACGGCGCAGGGGCGTCTCGTGCAGGAGCAGGAAGGCGCCCAGGCCATGCGGATCGTCGACCACGACCCGCGTCAGGTCCAGATAGTCGGCCGCCTTCTCGCCGATCCCGGTGCCGCGCACCGCGCCGACGAGGCTGGCGCGGCCATTCTCCAGGGAGACCCGGTCGATCATGCCCTGCAAGGCACGCGCCGCCAGCGCATGGTCCGCGAGCGGCAGCCAGCGCCGCGTCACCGCCTTGGAAATGACGTAGCCGTGCATGGACGAGCAGGAGGTCTCGACGAAGTTCTGGGTGGGGCCGTTCTCCGTCTGGATGACGGCGGGGCCGGCCATGACCTGCCGCCAGCCGCCCGGGTCGGCCACGAAGGTAGAACGGTAGCCCTCCACCAGCTTGGCCAGTCGCGCCATCAGGGCTGGCCGGTAGGCATGGCCCTCGGGCAAGGCGTCCAGCACGGTGACCAGGCTGATCCCGTACCAGCCGACCGCCCGGCACCAGATCACCGGGGCATGCTGCGGCCTGGGCAGCCGCGCCCACATGAAGTCGCGGTCCTGGTCATAGGCATGCCAGAGCAGCCCGGTGTCCGGGTCCTGCAAATGCCGGCCATAGACGTCGAGCTGGCGCGCGGCCTCGTCCAGCCCGGTGCGGCCGTCGCCCGGCACCAGCCGGCTGTACTCCACCAGGAACGGCGTGAACATGAAGCTGCCGTCCGCCCAGATCACGTTGGACGAGAACCGGCTGGACGGTGCGTCCCGGTGCCAGAAGGCACCGCTGCTGGTGCGCGGCCAGTCGCGCAGGCGCTGGCGGATGGTGTCGGCTGCCAGCCGGAACCGCTGGTCGCCAGTGGCCTGCCAGAGCTGCAGCACGAGCAGGCCGGGCATCAGGCTGTCCAGCGTATCGAGCTCGATCGCCGCCCCGCCTGGTGCCGCCACGATCCGCCCGTCCGGCTCGACATGCCGGTAGCCCCACTGCTTCACATGCTCCAGCAGGCGGCGGTCGCCGGTCCGGTCGTAGACGAGCTTCAGCCCGTACAGATAGAGGGCCTGCTGGTACTGCCAGGCCCGGGCGCTGCCGGAAACCGGCGCACCCTGGCGATTGGTGAGCGCGGCCTCGGCGATCCGCAGCCCCCAGTCGGTGTCGGCGCGCGCGGCCGGCATGTGCAGCAGGACCAAAGCTGCTGCCAGCAGCAGCGAAAGGCGCAGGGCCGCGAAAAAGCCGGACATGTTCACCCGATGTTGGAAACCGCCTGCCATCTCAAGAGCAGAACTTCCAGCCGTCTGGAATGCGGCATGGACGATTGCAGGCCGATACCGGGTTGTTGCCGGAAGTTGTGGCAGGCGGGCCTCAGGCGATCACACCGCGCTGGCGGCCATAGACCAGCAGCATCAGGATGATCACCAGGCCGTAGATGATCTGCCGCCCGGCTTCCGGCATCTGCATGACCGAGAGCACCGAGGTCAGCAGCACGATCAGGATGGTGCCGACCACCGTGCCGAGATAGCGGCCACGCCCGCCCAGGATGTTGGTCCCGCCGATCACCACGGCGGCGATGGCCGGCAGCAGGTAGGGGTCGCCCATGCCCTGGTAGGCCTTGGACGAATAGCCGGCGAGCAGGACGCCTGCCAGCGCGGAGCAGGCGCCGGACACGACGAAGGCCAGGATGATGACCATGCGGGTGTTGATGCCGGACAGGTAGGCCGCCCGCTCGCGGTTGCCGATCGCGTAGATGTAGCGGCCGAGCGAGGTGCGCTGCAGGAGGAGGACCACCAGGACCGAGAGGACCGCCCAAACGATCAGCGGCATCGGGATGCCCAGCACGTGGCCGGTGGCGAGGTAGCTCATGAGCGGGGTGGCGGTGCTCTGCGGGGCGTAGCCGCCGGTGAGCATCACCATGAAGCCGCGCATCACCGCGTTCACGCCGAGGGTGAAGATCATGGACGGCACGCGCAGATAGGCCACGCCCAGCCCGTTCACCAGGCCCACCACCATGCCGACCGCCAGCCCCACCGGGATGGCATAAGGACCGCCGATCGCACTGCCGAGCATCGCACCGGCGGTCAGCGTCCAGGGGATCGACAGGTCGATATGGCCCAGCAGGATCACCAGCATGGCACCCGCGGCGACGATGCCCAGGAACGCGCCGACCTGGAGCTGCTGGAGCAGGTAGACCGGGCTCAGGAAGCTGGCCGTGCCCTGGGTCGCCAGCGTGTAGGCGGTGCCGATCGCCAGGATCACCAGGATGAACGCGCCGGCGATCAGGATCGGCTTGTCCTCCGGGGACAGGGACCAGCCGGAGGCGGGCTTGGGAAGGGAGCCGGTGGCCATGGTCGGTTCAGCCCAGTAGTTCGAGGCGGTTCTTGACGCGGAATACCCGGGCGGCGCCGATCGAGACGGCGCCCAGCAGCACGATCCCCTCGAACAGAGGCTGCAGGAGCGGGGCGATGTCGAAGATCCGGAAGTTGAACGAGATGGCGCGGATCACCATCGCACCGATCAGCGAGCAGATCGCCCCGCCGGAGCCGCCCATCAGCGAGGTGCCGCCGATCACCACCGCGGCGATCGAGTTCAGTGTGTAGGCGCCGGCCTGGGGCACGTCGGCATTGCCGGAACTGGTCTGCAGCGCCAGGTAGAGGCCGCCGAGACCGGCGAAGAACCCAGCGAGCGTGAAGGCCGCGATCTTGCAGCGGTCGATGCGCACGCCGGACATGTAGGCGGCACCCTCCGACGAGCCGATCGCATAGACGCCACGGCCGGTCACCGAGTTGCGGAACGGGATCCAGACCAGGAAGATCACCAGCAGCATGATCGCCAGCGGCATCGGGATCCAGGCGAATGGCGCCAGCCAGGCCGCCTCGCCGTCGTCGAACAGGCCGTAGGTGGCGCAGAACTCGTAGATGTCGTTGGTGAGCGCCCAGGACAGGTCGCCGTCGACATCACCGCCCGGCGTGGGCCGGATGAACAGGGCGATGCCGATATAGACCGCACCAGTGGCGAGCGTCGCGATGATCGGTTGGATCCGGCCATAGACCACGACCACGCCGTTGACCCAGCCGGCCAGGGCACCCGCCGCCAGGCAGACGACCATGCCCAGCACCATCTGCCAGCCCGAGCCGTTGACCAGCACGCTGGCCAGGCAGTTGACCAGGGTCATCACGGCACCCACGGAGAGATCCAGGCCACCGGCCAGGACCGGCACGGTCTGCGCCATGGCGACCGCCCCGATCACGAAGCTCTCGTTGGCGTTCTGGATCAGCACCGCCGTGGAGAAGCCCTTGGGGTGCAGGCCGTTATAGACCAGCCAGAACAGGAGAAAGAGGCCGATCGCGAGGAGGAGGCCGAGATTCTGGCTAAGGCGCAGGCGGAGATCGTTCACGGGCTGATCCCGGAATGGCTGGCAGGCGCCGTCTTGGCATCGGCGCCCAGGTTGAGCGAAGCGGCGACGATCGCCTTCTCGTCGATCTCGTCGCCCTGCAGCTCGCGGACGATCCGCCCGTCATAGAGGATCAGCACGCGGTCACAGCAGCCGATCAGCTCGTCGTAGTCGGTGGTGTAGAACAGGATCGACGCGCCCGCGTCGGCGAGGTCGCGCAGGAGCTGGTAGAGTTCCTGCTTGGTGCCGACGTCGATGCCGCGGGTGGGGTCGTTCAGCAGGATGATGCGCGGCTCGGTCAGCAGCCACTTGGCGATCACCACCTTCTGCTGGTTGCCGCCGGACAGGGTCGCGACCGGATTGCCGACATCGCCGACCTTGATCTTCAGCTTCTCGACCATGCGCTGGATCGCGGCGCGCTCCTTGGCCGGATCGACGAACACGCCGGTGGTCAGGCTGTCCATCGCCGCCATGCCGAGATTGTCCGCGATCGACATGGGCAGCATCAGCCCTTCGGTCTTGCGGTCCTCGGGGATGAGCGCCATGCCGATCGAGCGGTGCTTGGCCTGGGCCGGGCTGGCCAGCGTGACCGGCCTGCCGTCGACCAGGACCTGTCCGGACAGGCCGCTCAGCACCCCGAACAGGGCCAGCTGCAGCTCGCGCTGGCCCTGGCCGTCCAGCCCGCCCAGCCCCACGATCTCGCCCTTGCCTACCTTGAGGGAGACGCCGTTCAGGCGGTCGCCCCAGCGCAGGTCCTGCACCTCCAGGACCGGCGGTGCAGCCCCCCGACCCGCAGGTTTCGGTGGATAGACATGGGCCATCTCGCGGCCGATCATGAGCTGGACGATCTCGTCGGGGCTGTGCGTCCCGGCCGGGAAGGTCTCGATGTGGCGGCCGTTGCGGAACACCGAGCAGGTGTCGGCCAGCTCCTCGATCTCGTGCATCCGGTGGCTGATATAGAGGAGGCTCAGGCCTTCCTCGCGCAGCTTCTTCAGGATGTCGTAGACCTTCAGCACGTCGGAGCTGGTGAGCGCCGAGGTGGCCTCGTCCAGGATCAGGAGCCTGGGGCCACGGCCCAGCGCCTTGGCGATCTCGACCATCTGCCGGCGCGACAAGGGCAGGTTCTTGACCTGCTCGAGCGGATTGACGTCCTCGCAGCCGACTCTTGCCAGGAGTTCCTCGGTGCGCCGGCGCTGGGCGCGCCGGTCGATCAGGCCCAGCCGGGTGCGCGGCGGATTGGAAATGCCGATATTGTCCGCGACCGACAGGTCGGGCATCAGCGACAGTTCCTGAAAGATGCAGACGACGCCGGCGGCGTTCGCTGCGAGCGGGTCGCGGAAGCGCACCGGCTGGCCGGCCAGGCGCATGGTGCCCTCGTCGGGCTGGACCACGCCGGCGATGATCTTGATCAGCGTCGACTTGCCGGCTCCGTTCTCGCCCAGCACGGCATGGATCGAGCCCCGCCGACAGGCGAAGTCGACGCCTTCCAGCGCACGGACGCCGCCATAGCGCTTGCTCACGCCGGAGAGTTCCAGGAACGGCGAGTTGTCTGGCGTCATCGGGCGCTGCTCGTGAAGTGATGAGGAAACGGGAGGGGCCGTGGCCAGGAGGGCCACGGCCGGAAGGTCACTCCACGTTCTCGGCAGTCTTCGCCATGATGTCGACCGCCTTGATGTTCACGTCACAGGGCGGGAACTCGTTCGGCGTGAAGAAGGCATCGGTGAGATCCGACCAGTAGTTCTCGCCGTCCTTCAGGGTGGTGTAGTCGGCCACAGGGATCGGCACCGAGATCATCTGGGGCATCGTGTTGCCTTCCAGCGCCGCGATCGCCGCCTTGGTCGAGATCGCCACCAGACCCGGCGACTGGCCGTAGGACAGGCCCTTCAGCCCCTCCTTGGAATACTGCGCGATCTGCTTGCGGAAGCCGTTCTCGCCCTCGCCCGCCATCGGCACGAACGGATGGCCGGCATCCATCAGCGCGCGCACGGTGCCGTCCGAGCCGCCTTGGGTGAAGATGGCGTCGAAATGGCCATGCACCGCCAGCGCGTCTGCGGTGGCCTTCTGCGAGGTGCCGGTGTCCCAGTTGCCGACGATCTCGACCACCTCGAACTTGCCGGCGGCGTTCAGCGCGTCGTGCAGACCCTGGTGGCGGTCACGGTCGACGGAGTTACCGGGCACGCCGCGGACCTCCAGGACCTTTCCGGACGTCTTGCCCATCTCCTTGACCAGGAACTCGCCCGACATCTTGCCCATCTGATACTGGTCTTCGTTGACCTGCATCACCTTGTCGGTGTCGAGCGTGTTGTCGAAGGGCACGATCACCACGCCGTTGCGGTCGGCCAGGCGGATGACGCGGTCGAAGCCTTCCGGGCTCACCGCGATGGTCACGATCGCGTCGAAGCCCTGGTTGATGAAGTCCTCGATGGCGCCGAGCTGGGCGGCCGCGTCGGTACCGACCGAGACGACCTTGAACTCCTTGATCTTGTCCTTGATCCCGGGGCTCTCGGCATAGGCCTTGGCGGTCTGGATCATCTGGATTCGCCAGGTATTGCCGACGAAGCCGTTGACCAGGGCGATCCGGTAGGGACCTTCCTTCTTTTCCCACTGGAAGAACTTGGTGTCGGCGTTCCAGGGAGCGAAGCATTCGGGCAGATAGCCCGGACCCTCCACGATCTCCGGTCCAGCCGCGTAGGCGCCCTGCGCCCCCACCAGCAACGCCATTGCTGCAGCCGCGGCAAGCGCCGTACGGCGCACCATGCTCGTCATCTCTCGCCTCCCCGAGTGGCCTTATCGAAGCCATGCGACCCCGCCGCCAGGAGCGGGGTCAGGCATTCACCATCTCGGGCGGAAGAATGATCCTATTTTTAAGCGGCGCGCAAGATCGTCGCATGGATGTTGCGCTTCCCGCTACCGCTCGACCGGGAGCGTTTGGTCCCTGGCCGAGGGGAGATCACAAGACCGCAGGCGGGGCGGCGCCACGAGGTGCAGGTACCATCAGGGCCTGCCGCCTGCAGCCAGAGCCAGCCAGAAGTCACTGCCTTCCTGATGCCGTGCGCTGTACGGCGGGAGGGCCGTGAACCGCAGCCGGTGAAAGGACTACTGGAGGACGCGGGCTGTCCCGCTGGTCGTGCTCATGTGAGCATCGAGCTTGTTGATCTGTTCTTTTATTTTGAGTTTCTCCCGCTTCAGGCGGGTCAGGATACTCTGGTCTGGGAGGGGTCGGTGCTGTTCTTGTTCGATGAGGTCCTCTATCTGGGACTTTTTCACGCGCAAGCTACCGACATGCTCCAGCAACGACATGCGTGAGCTCCTTCCCAAAGGTGGTCTCCACCATCAACATATAGCCTCGGTCGTCAAAGGTTGCCACTGCATGGTCGCCATTTCGTCACGCACTGGCGTGCGCGCCGGTCGCATGCGCGAGGCTGCCTGAGGCTGGATCTTCATTGGCTTGGCGCTTGGCGGAGGGTGCGACGCCGGATCGTGGTCCTAATCCGCGTCGGCACAGCGCAAGGGGCTTGACCTCTTCTGTTCTGGAACCGGCAGGCCGATACAGCCGTTGAAACGAGAGCATATCCTCAGTGTCAGATCCAGAGGACGACTTCAATGCTCAAGTTCATCGGCGGAACTATCGGCATAATCTTTCTGATCGGTCTGCTGGTAGTGATTGGCCTGCTTGCCCTGATCTTCTGACGGGTTGCCCGCGACTGTGAATGGACCGCCCGGCTGCCCGTCTCCCGGATCCGGACTGGACCTGACCAGCGGGCCAGCGCGGGCCGGCATGGTACCCGCCGCACCTGCGACATCTGGCACGGTCCCCGCCGTGACCGGCACCGGCGATCTGCCAGTGCCGGTGGAGCGTCTCAGCGGGTCAGGAGCAGCGAGATCTGCGGGATGTAGGTGAGCAGGCCCAGCGTGACGAACAGCGCCGCATAGAGCAGCAGCGCCTGTTTGGTGAAGGCGGCCACGCTGACCTTCGTGATGTTGCAGACCAGGAGCATCACCGTGCCGACCGGCGGGGTCAGGGTGCCGATCGACAGGTTGAAGATGATCACGATGCCGAAATGGATCGGGTCGATGCCCAGGCTGCGCACGGTCGGCATCAGCAGCGGCACCAGCACGATCATCAGCGCCGTGCCCTCCATGAACATCCCGGCGATCAGCAGGACGACGTTCACCACGATCAAAAAGGCGAACGGGCTGTCGGTGTGGCCGGTGATGAACTGGGACAGGCCGACGCCCGCCTGCTCCAGGGAGAAGATCCAGGCGAGCGCGGAACTGGCCATGATCACCAGGAAGATCGAGGCAGTGGACTTGGCGGTCTCGGCGAGGGCTGCCCCGACATCGGCCAGCCGCATCTGGCGGTAGATCACGAAGCCGATGATCAGGACCAGCACGATCGCCACCGCCCCGGCCTCGGTGGGGGTGAAGACGTTGGCACGGATGCCGCCGATGATCGCGACGATCAGGAGCAGCGCCGGCCAGGTCGCGACCAGGGTCGAGCCGGCCTCCTTCGCGGTCGGCCAGGACTGCCGTGCCGGCCGGTAGCCGCGGCGCACCGCGGTGATGTAGGTCGCGACCATCAGAAGGAAGGCGCAGATCAGACCCGGCAGGATGCCGGCCATGAACATCTGCCCGACCGACACGTCGGCGAGCAGCGCGTAGATGATGAGCGCGATCCCGGGCGGGATGATCGGGGTGACCAGCGAGCCCGCCGCGGTGACGGCGCTGGCGAACGCCCGGTCATAGCCCTGGCGCTCCATCTCGGGCACCATCATGCGGCTCAGCATCGCCGCATCGGCCAGGTTGGAGGCGCTGATGCCCCCCATCAGGGTGGAGAGCAGGATGTTCGCCAGCCCCATCCCGCCGCGGATCCGGCCGACCAGCAGGTCCGCCAGCCGCAGCATCCGCTCGGCGATCCCGGTATGCGACATCAGCGTGCCGAGCATGATGAAGAACGGGATCGCGAGCAGCGAGGTGTTCTCGGTCGGTCCCACCACGCGCTGGACGGCGATCACCAGTGGCACCGAGCCGAACAGCAGGAAGTAGGCGAGGACGGCGATCAGGATGCCGATATAGAGCCGCATGCCCAGGGCGAAGGCCAGGAGCATGATGAGGGAGATGACGATGAGGCTCATCCGGCGTCTCGCATCCGCAGGCGCTTGAAGGTGCAGGCCGCCCGGCCCGCCATGATGACCGCGGCCCCCGCTGCTCCGACCGGCACCGCCAGGTCGATCCAGAACCAGGAGATCCGCAGGATGCTGGTGATCTTGAACTGGACGGTGTTGGCGAGGCGCCAGCCGAGCCAGGCCACGAACAGGAGCACCACGACCGAAAGGATGTCGGTGACCAGGCCCAGCATCTGCCGCGGTCGCTCGCGCATCAGGTCGGTCAGGACGGTGATGGAGAGATGCTGATTCTCGTATTCGGCCGCGATCGCGCCCACCATCACGATCCAGATCAGGAGCAGCGCCGAGAGCTCCTCGGTGAAATGGATCGGCTGATGGAAGACGTAGCGCATCAGGACGGCGGCGTTGAACAGGACGATCAAAACCGCCAGCAGGATGGAAGCGATCCACACGGCGGTGCTCGAAAGACGCTTCATGGCGCGGTGGCCTCTTGGATGACGAAAGCCGCCGGCGTCGGTGCGCCGGCGGCTGGCAGTGAAGTCCGGTACTGATCTCTTACTGAATCTGCTCCTGGATCTGCTCGTAAAGGCCTTCCGACCATTCCGGGAACTGCTCGTAGACCGTGAGCGTCGCTTCGCGGAACGGCGCCTTGTCGACCTCGATCACCTCGACCCCGGCCTCCTTCATCTTCTGGATGACCGCGGCGTCTTCCTGCTCCGTGATCTTCTGGCTGTGGAGGCCGGCCTCGTAGGCGGTCTCCTCGATGATCTTCATCTGCTCCTCGGGCAGGGTCGAGAAGAACGCCTCGCCGCCCACGAACACCGCCACGTTGGTCAGGTAGCCGATCAGGCTCAGATACTTGGCCTCCTCATGGAAACGCTGGCCGTAGAGCACCGAGAGCGGGTTCTCCACGCCCTCGATCACGCCCTGCGACAGGGCGGTGAAGGTCTCGCCCAGCGGCATCGGGGTGGGGGTGGCGCCCATCGCCTCGAAGGCCTTGATCTGCATGGTATTGTTCGGGACCCGGATCTTCATGCCCGCCAGGTCCGCCGGGGTGCGCACCGGCTTGTTCGCGATCAGGTGGCGCACGCCATAGAGATAGTTCGGCAGGACGATCCGGATGCCCTTCTCGCGCAGCCCCTCCGCCTTCTCCTTGAACCAGTCGCTCTCGTAGATCTCGAGGATCTTGGCCGGGTCGTCGCTGAGGAAGGGGCCGAACAGCACGCTGAGGTCGGGATCGTAGTCGGCGAGGAAGCCGGCATCCGTGATCGTGATCACGTTCATGCCCATGATGGCCTGCTCGGTCACATCCTTCTTCGAGCCGAGCTGCGAGCTGGGATACAGCTCGAGCGTGATCTCGCCGTTGCTGCGCTCGGCGATCAGGTCCTGCCAGTAGTGCATGACCTGGTCCACGGGCTCGCCGGGGTTGTTCTCGTAGGCGACCTTGATGGCGACCGGATCGGCATGGGCGCTGCCGGCAACCGCACCGAGCATCGCGATGGCGGCGGTGGCGAGCAGGGCCGTGCGGCGGAGCATCGTGGCGACAGGCCTTGTCATGACGTCTCTTCCCGTTGGTCTTGTAGGATTTCGAATCAGAAGCCGATCACGCCGCCGCCATCGACCACCAGGGTCTGCCCGGTGACGTAGGCGGCGGCCGGCGAGGCGAGGAACACGGCCGTCCAGCCGATGTCCTCCGGCGTGCCCAGCCGGTTCATCTGGATGCGGCCCAGGATCTTGGCCTGGCGCGCGGGATCGTTCGCCGTGGCCTTGCGGTAGAGCGGCGTGTCGATCCAGCCGGGTGCGATCGCGTTGATCCGCACGCCCCGGCCGGCGAACTCGGCGGACAGGCCGCGCACGATCCCGGTGATCGCGGTCTTGGCGGCGGTATAGCCCAGCACCAGCGGCTGGCCGATGAACGAGGTCATCGACGCGATGAACAGGACCACGCCGTCGCCCTTCGCCACCTGGCCCTTCAGCACATGGCGGGTGAGCTCCACCGCGCCGCGGACATGGACGTCGAACACCGCATCGAAATCCGCGAGCGTGGATTCCTCGAACGGCTTCTTGACGGTATTGCCGGCATTGTTGACCAGGATGTCGATCGTGCCGAACTCCGCGCTCAGCTCCTCGACGAAACCTTGCAGCGTCTCCGGCCGGCTGAGGTCGACTTTCCTGGCATGGACCTCGCCCTCCATTCCCGCCTGCGCTTCCTCCAGCACGTCGGCGCGCCGGCCGGCGATGATCACCCGCGCCCCGGCCGCGGCCAGGCAGCGCGCGATGGCAAGCCCGATCCCGGAGCCGCCGCCCGTCACCAGCGCGGTGCGGCCCGCCAAGCCGAAGGCTCCGGGAAAGCCCGGGACAGGGACGGTCGTCATGGCAGCTCCACCATGATCTTCAGCGTCGTGGCGCGGTGCTCGTCCCAGTAGGGCAGCGCCCGGTCCGCTTCGGCCAGCGGGAAGGTGGTGGTGATCAGCCGGTCGGCCTGGGCGCCCATCGCCCGGAGGCAGTCGATCACCGCCTGGAAGTCCGCCATCGTCGCATTGCGCGAGCCCATGATGTCCAGTTCCTTCAGGTTGAAGATCTGGGTGCGGTAGCTGACCTCGGTCTTGCAGTAGCCGATATAGACGACCCGACCGGCAAAACAGGCGAAGTCCACCGCCTGGACGAAGGTCGCGGGCACGCCCACCGCCTCGATCACCACGTCGTAGCCGTCGCCCCCGGTGAGCTCGTCCACCCTGGCTTGGGCATCCTCCTTGCCCGGGTCGATCACGTGCGCGGCACCCAGTTCCTGTGCCAGGAGCAGCTTGTCGGACGCGATGTCCAGCACGGTCACCTCGGCGCCCTTGCGCAGGGCACCCAGCACCGCGCCGACCCCGATCATGCCGGCACCCAGCACCAGCACCCGGTCACCCGCCGCCACCCGGCCGCGCTCCACCGCATGGAAGCCCACGGAAAGCGGCTCGATCAGGGCGAGATGGCGCTCCGCCATGCCCTCCACCGGGATCACCTTCTCGTACGGGACGACCAGCCGTTCCTTCAGCCCGCCATCCTGCTGCACCCCCAACGTCCGATTGTAGCGGCAGGCATTGGTGCGGCCCTTGCGGCAGGACGAGCACTGGCCGCAGCTCGTGTAGGGCAGCACGGTCACCGCGGCGCCGGCCTTGAGGTGCCCGGGCACGCCCTCGCCGCACTGGAGGATCACCCCGCCGATCTCATGGCCGGGGATCCGCGGCAGCTCGACCAGCGGGTTGAGGCCGCCGAACGTGTTGAGGTCGCTGCCGCACAGGCCGACATGGCGCACCCCGATCAGCACCTCGCCCGGCCCCGGCTGGGTCTCCGGGACATCCGCGAGCCGGGTCCGGCGAAGCGATTCGATCAGGAGGGCTTTCATCGGGCCGCCATGGCTGGAGGGGAGGGGAGGGCTGCGGGTGTCGTCATGCCAGCTGGCGCCGCAGCGGCAGGTCGTCCGGATGCCGCCGGATCAGATCGTCCCGGCTGGCCTCGAGATGGTCGCGCAGGGCCGCCTGCATGGGCTCCAGCCTGCCGGTGCGCAGGGCCGCCAGGATCCGCTGGTGCTCGTCGCGCGAGCGCCCGATGTCGTAATTGGCGATGGAATAGGTCTGGGCGGTCTGGAGCTGGAGCTGGATGCCGTGGTGCCAGCCGGCCAGCACCTTGTTCCCGCCGGCCTCCAGGATCATCGCGTGCAGGCTGCGGTCCAGCGCGATGATCTCGGCGAGGCTTTCCCTGGTGCCGACACCGTACTGCACCGCCTGCGCCGCCAGGTTCCGCTCGACGGCAGCGATGAAATCGGCATCGAGCCGGCCGGCATGAAAGCCCGTGGCGAGCGCGTTCAGCTCCAGCAGGATGCGCGCCTCGTAGATCTCCAGGATGTCGGTCGGGGTGAAGCGGCGCACCAGCGACGCCCGCCGGTCGACGCCGGTGACCAGCCCGTCGCGCTCCAGCAGAGCCAGCGCTTCCTTGACCGGGGTCTGGCTGATCGCGAGCGCATTGGCGAGCGCATCGGGCAGGAGGCGCTGGCCCGCGGCGAGTTCGCCCGACAGGATCCTGCGCTGGATCTCTGCATAGGCCTGTCGCGCCAGCGTCAGTCGTTCCACGTCCTTGCCCTGCCCCTGCTCAAGCGCCCGGCAACCAGCACAAGGGCGGCGAGCCGGTCAAATATAAAATTTTCTATTTTCTCGGTTGACGATGGCGGGCGGGTGGCGGCACCTGCCGCCAATCAGGAGGCCTCATGACCAGCGATCCACGACTGCTGCTGCTCGACCCTCAGGACGACATCCTGGTCGCGATCGGCCGGATCCGCCGCGGCGAGCCGATCGTGGTGGAAGGGCAGGAGGTGTCGGCCGACGCCGACATCGCACTCGGCCACAAGGTGGCGCGCCACGAGCTGGAGCCGGGCATGCCGGTGCGCAAGTACGGTGTCGCGATCGGCCGGGTCACCCGTCCGATCCCGCTCGGCGCCCATGTCCATGTCCACAACATCGCCAGCAACTATACCGCGACCCATACGCTGGACGACGCCAAGCCCCGCTCCGGAGACGCCTGATGACCGAGACGCGCACGCCCGCTCCTGCCATGCGCGGCTGGCTGCGCCAGGATGGGCGCAAGGGCATCCGCAACACGGTCGCGGTGGCCTACCTGGTCGAGTGCGCCCACCATGTCTGCCGCGAGATCGCCTGGCCCTTGCGTGAGCAGGGCGTCCACGTGATCGGCTTTCCCGGCTGCTTTCCCAATGCCTATGCCCAGCGGATGATGGAGGCCCTGTGCACCCATCCGAACGTGGGCGCGGTGCTGCTAGTGTCGCTGGGCTGCGAGAGCTTCAACAAGTACCGGCTGGAGCAGGTGGTCCGTGATTCCGGCCGGCCGGTCCGCACGCTCACCATCCAGGCCACCGGCGGGACGCGCGCCTCGATCGCCGAGGGCCGCGCCTGGGTGGCCGAGCAGGCCGGGCTCCTGGCGGCCGCACCGACCGTGCCGATGGCCGTCGAGGAGCTGGTGGTCGGCACGGTCTGCGGCGGCTCGGACGGGACCAGCGGGATCACCGGCAACCCGGCGGCGGGCCGTGCCTTCGACCGGCTGGTCGAGGCCGGTGCCACCTGCATCTTCGAGGAAACCGGCGAGCTGATCGGCTGCGAGCACATCATGGCGGCGCGCGCGATCACCCCGGAGCTCGGCCAGGAGCTGGAGGCGAGTGTCGCCAAGGCCGCCCGCTATTATGCGACGCTCGGCTACGGCTCGTTCGCCCCGGGCAACGC
>NZ_DATMFZ010000199.1:0-2419 GCF_035556675.1 Geminicoccus sp.
TGCCCCAGGCAGACTATCGGTTTCCATAGGGTGCCCGCGGCTCGCTGCGGCTCTACCCTGCCGTCCGACTAGGTGCCCAGGCCAGCATGGGTGCTAGTCTGGCGGAGGTCGCAGCCTTGGGGGGCGCGACCTCCACAGGAGGACGTGGCGCATGCTGTCCGGCGCAACCGACGCGATCAATAACCAGCCCGCGCGGGCGGCGAGGCTGGTGGAAGAGGTAGTCGGCAATGCCTGGGCGACGGATGCCGCCGGCCGGTTCCTCTACGCCACCCCGGGCGTGCTGGGCCTGCCGGTCACCGGGCTAGAGGCACAGGATACGGATTCGGACGAACCGGCGTCCGGCTGGACGTCGCTGCTGCATCCGGAAGACTACGAGGCGGCGGCCATGTCCTGGCGGCAGTGCCTGGAGACCGGGCATGCCTATGACGTTACCCATCGCCTGCGTGCCGCGGACGGAACCTATCGGTGGCGACGTTGCTCAGGCCGGCCGGTGCGCGACGCCGAGGCCCGCATCGTCGGGTGGTACGGGTCGTTCCTGGAGCGGGAGGCGCTGCACGATCGCGAGCAGGAGCTTGCGCAACTGGTCGACATGGCGCCGAGCCATGTGTGGCGCCTGACCCGGGACGGCGAGCCGGCATTCTTCAATAAGCGCATGGCCGACTATCTGGGGCCGGACATCACGAGCAAATCGTTCGGCGGACTGGAGGCCCTGCTCGCCGCCGTCCACCCCGACGACGCGCCCGCGTTCCGCACGACACTCCGGCACAGCCTGGCGACCGGCGAGCCGTTCGCGTGCCGCTACCGGCTGCGCCGTGTCGACGGCGCGTATCGGTGGATGTCGAGCCGGGCCGAGCCGCTGCGGGACCATGCGGGGCAGATCCTGCAGTGGTACGGGGTCTGTCACGACATCGACGACCAGGTTCTGGCGGAAGAGGCGCTGCGACGCCGCGAGCAGGAACTCGAGCGGCTGGTCGACGCGGTGCCCGCAATGATCTGGTGCCTCTCGCCCGATGGCCAGCCCTCCTATTACAGCGAGCAGCTGGTCCGCTGGCTGGGGGTCAGCGTCGAGGATCTCGACGATCCCGGGACGACGCGCCTCGCCCGGGCGGCAGCCCTGCTGGTGCATCCAGACGACAGCCAGGACGTTCACGCGGAGCTGGCGCGCTGCGTGCGCACCGGCGACCCGTTCATGTGCAAATGCCGGGTCCGCCGCCATGATGGCGCATTCCGGTGGATGGAGGGACGCGCCCAAGCCCTGCGCGATGAGACCGGCAACATCATGCAGTGGTACGGCGTGCTCATCGACATCGAGGAGCTCATGCGTGCCCAGGACGAGCTGCGCGGTCGGGAGCGGGAACTCTCGCAGCTCGTCGACATGGTGCCGAGCCAGATCTGGCGGCTCAGCACGAAAGGCGAGCCGATCTTCTTCAACAAGCGGATGGTCGATTTCCTCGAACTGCAGGTCGCGGACACGGACCGGTCGGGCCCGGGCCGGCTCGAGGCCGTAGCCCGGGCCATCCATCCGGACGACGCGGCGCGGTTCGAGGCGGCCCTGCACCATAGCCTCGCCGCGGGCGAAGCCTTTGCCATGCAGTATCGGCTGCGCCGTGCCGATGGCGACTACCGGTGGATGTCGGGCCGCGCCGAGCCGTTGCGGGACGAGTACGGGCGCATCGTCCAGTGGTTCGGCCTCAGCCACGACATCGACGACCAGATGCGCCTGTACGCCGACATCGCGGAGCGGGAGGCCAGGATCCGGCGACTGGTCGATTCGGACATCATCGGGATCGTCATCTGGGATCTGGACGGCAGGCTGATCGACGCCAACGACGCGTTTCTCCGCATGGTCCAGTACGACCGGGAGGACGTGATGGCCGGCATCCGCTGGTTCGACATCACCCCGCCGGAATGGCAGGAAGTGCATGCCCGCGAGGAGGCCAAGGAGCTTGCGGCGACCGGCAAGATGCAGGCCCGCGAGAAGGAGTATTTCAGGAAGGACGGCAGCCGGGTGCCGGTGCTGATCGGGGCGGCCTGCTTCGATGGCCAGTCCCGGCAAGGCGTCGCCTACATTCTCGACCTGACCGAACGCAAGCGCGCGGAAGCGGCAGTGCGCGAGCGAGAACGCGAGCTGTCGCAGCTCGTGGACATGGTCCCGAGCTATCTGTGGCGAATCACCGCCGATGGCATGCCGGTATTCTTCAACAAGCGGCTCGTCGACTTCCTGGGGCTGGACGTCTGGGGTGCGGACCGGCCGGGCAAGAGCCGGCTGGCCGCCCTCACCGAGGCCATCATCCATCCCGATGACAGCCCCGGCGTCGTGGAAGCGTTCGAGCGCTCCTTGGCCAGCGGCGAGCGTCTCTCCATGAAATGGCGCATGCGCCGGGCCGATGGCGTGTATCGCTGGATGGCGGCGAGCGCC
>NZ_DATMFZ010000200.1:0-30215 GCF_035556675.1 Geminicoccus sp.
GTGCCGGCCTTGCGGGCCGCATAGATCGCCAGCGCATCCATCAGCGGCGGTGACAGGCAGTCATAGGGCTCCAGGCCCAGTTCCTTCAGCCGGGCGCGCACCGCCGGCATGTCGCTCGGCTTGGTGCCCGCTTCGATCACGGAGGAAACGAACGCGGCGAACTCGGGAGCCGCCCAGCCCTGGTCCCTGGAGCGCTCGGTATGGATGAAGGCCAGGCCCTTGAAGGCATGCTCCTTCTCGATCGGCCCGTACATGTGCACGCCGCAGGAGGTGCAGGCATGGCGCTGGATCAGCGCCGAGGGGTCGACCACCTTGAGCTTGTCGCCGTTCGCGGTGACCTCGACCTTGTCCTCCGGGACGACGCCCACGATGGAGAACATGGCGCCCGCCGGCTTCCAGCACTTGGTGCAGCCGCAGGCATGGTTGTGCAGGACCTGGGAGTTGATCCGGACGGTGACCGGCCGGTCGGTGCAGGCGCAGACCAGTGTGCCGCCGGCGAAATTCGGGGTGCCCTGTCGGATCCCCTGGTCGATGGCAGGATGGAGCGAGATCGAAGCCATGAGCCTTCTCCCTGACCGCAGCTCCTGTTTCTTCTGGGTCGTCGCCGGATTGGCGCGCTGTGGTCAGTGAACTGTCTTGCCAAAGATCGTACCTATTGTCGATCATCACAAGCTGACTGCATCGGTCGGGACTTGACCGGACGGGGCAGAGGCCAGCCCTCTGCCGTGAGCATCGGAGGAGCCACCATGACGATGATCCATCGGGTCCGGGCGGCCGGCCTGCTCGCCCTGCTCGCGATCTGGCCGGCCATGCCCGGGCAGACCGACAGCGGCGAGGACTACCCGACCAACACCCGCGTCGACTACGTGTTCGGCTGCATGAAGGCGAACGGCGAGACCCGGGACAGCCTGGACCGCTGCTCCTGCTCGATCGACGTGATCGCGACGCTCTTGCCCTACGAGCGCTACGTCACGGCCGAGACCTTCATGAGCATGGCGCAGGTGACCGGCGAGCGGGCGGCAGTGTTCCGCTCAAACGAGCAGGCCCAGGCCGCGATCGACGCCTTGCGCCGTGCCCAGGCCGAGGCCGAGGTGCGCTGCTTCTAGGCCAGGCTCCCGATCTCGAGGATGCAGCCCTCGTTCGGGCGCAGTTCCAGCCTGTCACGGATCGTCTGGCCGCCGCGGTCGAGCCCGGTGGAGAGCAGCAGCCGCCCTGGCCGGACATGGCGCAGCGTCGCCACCGTGCCGCCGAAGTTCAGCGCCACGAGCAACTGCTCGTTTCCGTAGCGCCGCGCATAGGCCAGCACTGCCATGTCGGCGGCGAACGGCTGATAGCTGCCGATCGACAGGGCCGGCCGGGCGCGGCGCAGGCTCAAGAGTGCCTGGTAGAGCGCCAGCACCGAGCGGGGATCGGCCGCCTGGCTCGCCACGTTCACCGTGGCATGGTCGTGGGCCACCGGCAGCCATGGCGGGGCAGGGGAGAAGCCGGCATGGGCCGAGCCGTCCCATTGCATCGGCGTGCGCACCGGGTCGCGCCCCAGCCCCAGGCCCGGCACGTTGCGCTCCCACGGGTCCTGCACCTGCTCGGGCGGGATCGGCACGTCGCTCATGCCGATCTCCTCGCCCTGGTAGATCGTGGGCGTGCCGCGCAGGGTCAGCAGCAGCATGGCGGCGATCCGCACCTGGTCCCGGCCCAGCCGGCTCGCCAGCCGCGAGCGGTCATGGTTGCCCAGCACCCAATTCGGCCAGCCGCCCTTCGGCAGGGCCGCCTCGTAGGCATCGATCAGCGTGGCGATCGCGGTGGGCTACCAGGGGGTGGCGATCAGGTGGAAGTTGAAGGGGAGCTGGAAGCCGGACAGGTCGCTGCCGTAATAGGCCATCAGCCGGTCGATCGACAGGTAGGCCTCGCCGATCATCACCCGGTCGCCGAAAGCGTCCGCCACCCGGCGCATCGCCATGATCGCCTCGTGCACCTCGGGCTGGTCCATGGTGTGGGTGCGCAGCACCCGCCTGGCCGGCGACATGCCCGGACGCCAGTCGGGGTTGGGCGGGTTGTCCCGCAGTTCCTCGTCCTCGATCAGGTGGTGGATCGCATCCACCCGGAACCCGTCCACCCCGCGCTCGAACCAGAAGCGCAGCACGTCCAGCATCGCGTCGCGCACGCCGGGGTGGCGCCAGTTCAGGTCGGGCTGCTCGGGCAGGTAGGCGTGGTAGTAGTACTGGCCGGTGGCCGGATCGAGGCTCCAGGCCGGGCCGCCGAACTCGCTCTGCCAGTTGTTGGGCGGCCCGCCATCCGGTGCGGGATCGTGCCAGACATACCAGTCGCGCCGATCCGAGCGGCGCGATGCCCGGCTCGCCACGAACCAGGGATGGCGGTCGGAGGTGTGGTTCGGGACATAGTCGAGGATCAGGCGCAGGCCCCGCGCATGCACCGCCTCGACCAGCCGGTCGAAATCCTCCAGCGTGCCGAACACGGGGTCGATCGCGCAATGGTCGGTCACGTCATAGCCGAAGTCCGCCATGGGCGAGGGGTAGATCGGCGAGAGCCAGATGGCGTCGACCCCCAGCGCCTCCAGATGGTCCAGCCGCCGGACGATGCCCGGGAGGTCGCCGATCCCGTCGCCGTTCCCATCCTGGAACGAGCGCGGATAGATCTGGTAGACGACCCCGTGCTGCCACCAGGCATGATCCGCCAGCGCGTTCTGCACCACTCGACCGCCTCCCTGCGGCATGGGCCGCCCTGGTCCGAAGTACCGGGCCTGGCCCGTCGTTCCCAGGGGCCGGGCTTGCGCGCCCCGGCCGCCCCGGCATAACCAGGACTCCAGCCACGGGGAGGCGCATGACGGGTTCTCGGGACGCAGGCGCGCCAGCGGTCGAGCTGGCAGGCATCGCGATCGCCTTCACCCTGAGCGACCGGTCGACCTATCGGGCGGTGCAGGGCATCGACCTGCAGGTGGCGCCGGGCGAGTTCGTCGCGATCGTCGGGCCCACCGGCTGCGGCAAGTCGACCCTGCTCAATGCCGCGGCCGGCCTGCTCCAGCCCTCGGCCGGCGCGGTGCGGATCTTCGGCACGCAGCTCGCGGGCCTCAATCGCCGGGCGGGCTACCTGTTCCAGCAGGACGCGCTGATGCCGTGGAAGACCGCGCTGGACAATGTCGCGGTGGCGCTGGAGCCGGCCGGGGTCGGGCGCGGCGAGGCCAGAACGCGCGCCCGGGACTGGCTCGGCCGGGTGGGGCTGCGCGGCTTTGCCGACCGCTATCCGCACATGCTCTCCGGCGGGCAGCGCAAGCGCGTGGCCCTCGCCCAGATGCTGATCCGCGACCCGGAGATCCTCTTGATGGACGAGCCGTTCGGGCCGCTCGATGCCCAGACCCGGCAGATCATGGGCAACCTCCTGCTCGACCTGTGGGCGGCCGACCGCAAGGCCGTGCTGTTCGTGACCCACGACCTGGAGGAGGCGATCGCGCTCGCCGACCGGGTGATCGTGATGTCCGCCGGGCCGGCGGCCGGCCTGGTGGGCGATTATCCGGTGCCGCTGGCTAGGCCGCGCGACATCGCCGAGATCCGGCTCGACCCTGAATTCCACGCCATCCACCGGTCGATCTGGGGCTCGCTGCGGGCCGAGGTGCAGCGCGCCTATGTCCAGGGCGAGGCGGCACCATGAACCGTGCCGTCCTCCTGGCCCTCCAGTTCCTGGTGGCGCTGGCCTTCCTCGTCCTGTGGCATGTGCTGACCACCGTGCCGATCGGCGGGCGCAAGCTGCTCGACCCGTTCTTCTTCTCCACGCCCCTGGACGTGCTGGCGCGCACCTGGAAGGACCTGGCGGGCGGCGAACTCTGGCGCCATCTCGGCATCACGCTGCTGGAGACCGTGCTGGCGTTCGCCACCGGCGCCACGGGCGGGATCCTGCTGGGCTTCGCCTTTGCCCGCCGGGCGATGCTGGCCGCGGTGTTCGACCCCTACGTCAAGGCGGCCAACGCGCTGCCGCGGGTCGTGCTGGCGCCGATCTTCGCGCTCTGGTTCGGGCTCGGCATCTGGTCGAAGGTGGCGCTGGGGTTCACGCTCGTGTTCTTCATCGTGTTCTTCAACGTCTACCAGGGCGTGCGCGAGGTCAGTCCGACCGTGCTGGCCAATGCCCGGATGCTTGGCATGAACGAGCGCCAGCTGATGCGCCACGTCTACTGGCCGGCAGCGCTCACCTGGATGTTCTCGTCGCTGCACACCTCGGTGGGTTTTGCGCTCGTGGGTGCCGTGGTGGGCGAGTATCTCGGCTCGGCCGGCGGGCTCGGCTACAAGATCCAGCAGGCGGAGAGCGTGTTTGACGTGACCGGGGTGTTCTCCGGCATGCTGGTGCTGACCGTGTTCGTGATCCTGCTCGACGCGGTGGTCACAGCAATCGAGAAGCGGCTGCTGGTGTGGCGGCCCGCACCGGTGACCGCCACCAGCTGACGAGACCAGCAACCAAGAATCGGGGAACAGGCTGATGACGACCCGCAGAACGATACTGGGTGCCGCCCTGGCCGGCGCCGCCGCCTTCCGTCTGGCGCCGGCGCGCGCGGCCGCGCCCGAACAGGCCACGATCGCGCTGGGCGTCGGCGGCAAGCCGCTGCTCTACTACCTGCCGCTCACCATCGCCGAGCAGAAGGGCTTCTTCGAGGAGCAGGGGCTGAACGTCACGATCAACGACTTCGGCGGCGGGGCCAAGTCGCTGCAGGCGCTGATCGGCGGCTCGGTGGATGTGGTGACCGGGGCGTACGAGCATACCATCCGCATGCAGGCCAAGGGCCAGCCCATCCAGGCGGTCATCGAGCTCGGCCGCTTCCCCGGGATCGTGCTGGGAGTGAAGAAGGAACTGGCCGGCGAGATCAGGTCGCCCGCCGATCTCGCCGGGCGCAAGGTCGGGGTGACGGCGCCCGGCTCGTCGACCAACTTCTTCGTCAACTACCTGATGGCCAAGGCGGGGGCCGACCCGCAGCAGGCGGCGTTCATCGGGGTGGGGGCGGGGCTCAGCGCAGTGGCGTCGATGCAGCAGGGCGAGATCGAGGCGATCTCCAACCTGGACCCGGTGATCTCCAAGCTGGAATCCGACGACGCCATCACGATCCTGGCCGATTCGCGCACCGAGGCCGGCACTCGGGAGATCTTCGGCGGCTCCAACCCGGCCGCGGTGGTCTATCTGAAGACCGACTTCATCGAGGCCAATCCGAACACGGTCCAGGCGTTGGTGAACGCGTTCAAGCAGGCGCTGGACTGGCTGGCCAAGGCCACGCCCGAGGACGTCGTGGCAACGGTGCCCGAGGCCTATTACCTGGGCGACAAGGACCTCTATCTGCGCGCGGTCGCGGCCAGCAAGGAAACCTACAGCCGGACCGGGATCATCCCGCCCGAGGGCATGGAGAGCGCCTACAATATGCTCAGGCAGTTCGATCCCGAGCTCGCGAGCGCCGAGATCGACCTGGGCAAGACCTTCACCGACCGGTTCGTCAAGGCAGCCAGCTAGCGCGGGCGGGCCGGCCGCACCGCGCCGGTCATGGCGCGGTGATCGGCCGGTTGCGCTGGTCCAGGAGCGGCACGCCGTGGTCCAGCAGGATCGCGTCGATCTCCTTCTGGTTGGCGCGGATCAGCCGGTTGAGCGCCCGTTTCCATTCCTGGTCGGAAGCGCGCACGCCCATGGTGATGTTGTAGATCAGGCGCGGACGGTCCGGCTCCTGGAGGAGCGGCACCATCCGCAGCTCCGGGTCGACGGTCCGGGCATAGTGGGCGGCCATCGGGCCCCAGAGGATCCCGACATCAATCGTGCCGGCCTGGAGGTCCTGGACCATCGAGCGGGCCGCCGAATCGACCCGCGTGTCCACCAGGAGCGGGTAGGAGCGGACCTGGTCGATCAGGCCGTGGCGGACCAGGTGGTCACCCGGCGGGGTGCCGGCGACCACGCCGATCTTCGCCTCGGCTAGGCGCGGGTCGGCCAGGGATTCGATCCCGTCCAGGCCCTTGCCGGGCACGAAGACCAGGGCATAGCTCGTCCGGTAGTAGGGGTTGGTGTTCTGGACGATCTCGTCGCCTTGCGGGTAGCCGATGATCACATCGCACTTGTGGGCGCCCAGCGTGTTGCGGACGAAGCCGGTGACCTGCGGGAACCAGGTATAGTCCACCTGCTTGCCGAGCTTTTCCGCGAGCAGCTCGGCGATCTCGTTCTCGAAGCCCTCGCCCTGCTGGTTCGAGAACGGCAGGTTGTTCGGATCGGCACAGACCCGCAGGAACTCGGGGTCGATCAGCTCCAGCGACAGGTCGGCGCTGTCCGGCAGGCCGTCCTGCGCAGCGGCGGGCAGAGTTGGCGAGCCCAGCAGCAGGACCGCCAGGAGTGCCGCGGCCAAGCCATGCATCGTGACAGGTCGCATCAGTGCCCCATGCAGGCCGCTTCCGCCTCCGTGAACGCGTCGGGCTTGTCGGCGCGCTTGGGGGGCCGCACCCGGTCCACCGCCCCGTTCGCCCGGGCACGCAGATAGATGTAGATGTCGTCGAGGTAGCACATCACGTTCGGGTTGGTGCCGAACGCCGGCATGACGTTCTCCTGGGCGGACGACACGTTGGTCCGGCCGTTCACCACGACGTCCATGAAGTCGGTATAGCTGATGGCCCGGAGCGACTTGGTCAGCGCCGGTGCATAGGTCGAACCGTCGCCGGCCGGCCCGTGGCAGACATGGCACTCGGCGTGATAGCGGCGAAATCCGGAATAGGTGTACCAGTCGACCGTGCCGTCTTCCTCGACCTTGAAGGTCGGGTTGCCATCGGCGTCGAACCACTTGCCGCTGTCCTCGCTGACAGCCGTCGGATCGCCCGCCCCGTCCTTCTTCGCCGGCCCGTCCTGGGCCAGCGCCAGGCCAGACACCAGGGCGAGCGCCAGCGCGCAGAGGACCCTTACACCGTGAGCCATCGCCAAAAGTTTTCCTCCTTGGAGCGAAACGGAACGGGCCGGCTTGGCAGCCGGCCCGCTATCTTGCGTGGGGATCAGTTCGCCGAGGTCACCTGGTCGGGCAGGCCGAACACGGTGAGCTGGCCGCCCAGTGCCGTATAGTCGCTGAGCGCGGCATAGCCGCCGACCGCACCCAGGCCGGCGGTGGGCTCGGTCAGGCCGGCCGCCAGGCCGATGCCCGCCCAGCCACCGACACCCGAGAGCACCGCGACATACTGTTTGCCGTCGTGCTCATAGGTGGTGACGTTGCCGATGATCCCGGACGGCGTCTTGAACTTGTACAGTTCCTTGCCGGTCTTGGCGTCGACCGCCTTCAGATAGCCTTCCAGCGTCCCGTAGAAGACCACGCCGCCCTTGGTCGAGAGCGCGCCCGACCAGACCGAGAACTGCTCGGGCACCGACCAGACGATCTCACCCTTGGTGGCGTCCCAGGCGATGAAGTTGCCCATCCGGTTCTCGCCCTTGGGCGGGTACATGGAGAGCGTGGCACCGACATAGGGCTGGCCCGCGGTGTAGCTCACCCGGTAGGGCTCGTAGTCCATGCAGACATGGTTGGTCGGGATGTAGAACAGGCCGGTGTCCGGGGAATAGGAGCCCGGCTGCTGGTCCTTCGATCCGAGCGCCGCCGGGCAGATGCCGGTGACGTTGGTGTCCTCGCCCGCCTGATGGGTCGAGTACTTCGGATCGACCTTCGGCCGCCCGTAGGTCGGCGAGTTCTTATCCATGTCGACTTCGGTCGCCCAGTTGACCACCGGGTCGTACTTCTTGGCGACCAGGAGCTCACCGGTCTCGCGGTCCAGCGTGTAGCCGAAGCCGTTGCGGTCCATGTGGACCAGCGCCTTGCGCTGCGCGCCGTCGAAGTCGAGATCGGCCAGGATCATCTCGTTGACGCCGTCATAGTCCCACTCGTCGTGGGGCGTCATCTGATAGAGCCACTTGGCCTGACCTGTGTCGGGGTCGCGGGCGAAGATCGTCATCGAGTACTTGTTGTCGCCCGGCCGCTGCGACGGGTTCCAGGTCGAGGGATTGCCGGTGCCGTAATAGATCAGGTTCAGCTCGGGGTCATAGGAGGTCCAGCCCCAGGTGGTGCCGCCGCCGATCTTCCACTGGTCACCTTCCCAGCTGTTCAGGCTGGAATCCTTGCCGATCGGCTTGCCGAGCTCGGTGGTCTTCTCCGGGTCGACCAGCATCTCCTCGTCGGGACCCACCGAGTAGGCGCGCCAGGCGATCTTGCCGTCGGACAGGTTGTAGGCGGTCATGTGGCCGCGCACGCCGAACTCGGCGCCCGAGATGCCGATCAGCACCTTGTCTTTGACCACGAAGGGGGCGGCGGTGGCGGTCTCGCCCTTGCTGGGATCACCGTTCTTGGCGGTCCACACCACCTCGCCGGTCTTGGCGTCGAGCGCCACCACCGTGGTGTCGGCCTGGTTCAGGATGATCTTGCCATCGCCATAGGCCACGCCGCGATTGACCGTGTCGCAGCACATGACCGGGATCACCGACGGGTCCTGGCGCGGCTCGTAGCGCCACAGGATCCGGCCGTCATTGTTCAGGTCGAGCGCGTAGACATTGTTCGGGAACGGCGTGTGGACATACATGACGCCGTCGATGATGAGCGGCCCACCTTCGTGCCCGCGCAGCACGCCCGTGGAAAAGGTCCAGGCCACCTGCAGTCGGTCGACGTTTTCCGCCGTGATCTGATCGAGAGCCGAATAACGGGTGTTGGCGAAGTCGCCGGTCGGCATGACCCAGTTCTTGGGGTTCTCAGCCATCTTGGCGAGTTCTTCATTTGCACTGGCGGCAACCGTTACGAATGATGCAACGCCCGCGAGTGCCGCGATCGTAAAACGACGCATAGATCTGGCCTTCCCTGTAGTTTCTTTTGATAAGGCGACAACTACCGTGTTCGGCGCGCCGGGCCCAGTCGTTAGATAGGGACCTTGCCTGGGGCTGTGCCTTGTTTCCTCCATGCCTCCTTTTTGTCTTGGTTGTTCTTGGAACTATTGGATGACTTGCGTGGAGGATCGAGTCCTAGGCAAGTCGTCCGTAACGCCGCTTCGAGGCTAGCCAAGCCACCTATCTGACGCAATCACTTTGGGCGAGACCGGGTTGGAGCGCAAAGTTCAAGCGTTTGCTGCGCTTGCACCGGAGTTGCGGCGCGGGACGTCCCAGTGCATTGGCAACCACTTTCAGCATCGGTCGGGCGGTCGACTTGTCGCATCCCCTGGGGCTGCCCTGCTGCTCTGTGGACAACATCCGGCCCCAAACAACAACACGATCACTGGAAATAGTGGAGCGAACTGAACTTGTGCCGGGACTCGATGCTCTGGTCCGCCGGATTATCGAAGGTTGTTGGATGCCGCAGTCGCGGCCGTCTTTCTGTCGACATGATCGGGAATGACGATTGCAAAAGTATCACTTCAGATGCCGGATATATTGCAATAATGATGCTGATTATAGCTCCAGCGAGCGGCTGGTCCATGGGCAGATGAAGTCGGCCAACCGGGGCCCTTGCGGCAAGTTTCTTGTTGCAATACGCCATGGCGGCTAGATTATCGCACATTGATCATTGATTATTCCCTGGGCCGGGGGCGATCCGGTCCATCCGGCCACTGCATAGCGAAAAAGCCGGGAGATCGTGACGATCGGGATTACCAGCGGGGGAGCGGTGCCGCCGGCGACGGTGGCCGCCACGGTGACGGAAGGTGGCTAGCGCGCGGTGCTGCCTGCTGACCGGCTTCCTGGTCATGGCCGCGCAGGCGAACGCGGGGGCGGGCAGTGCTCAGGAGACCGGGGGCCAGGAAACCACGGTCCGGGTGCAGGACGGGCAGAGCCTGCGCGATATCGCCCAGGCGGAGCTGGGCGATCCCGATCTCTGGACTGAGATCCTGCGCGCCAACGAGTTGCGCTCGCCCGCCGACGTGCGCCCGGGCATGGAGCTGGTGATCCCGGCCGGGGCGATCGCCGCGGCCGACCGGGCGCTGGGCCAGGCGCTGGCGGCGATCCAGAGGGCCACGGCCGCAGGTGCCCGCCTGTTCGCGCCGGATGAGATCGAGCAGGGGATCGCCAGCTATGATGCGGGCGTCGCCCGGCGCAAGGCGGGTGACTGGGCCGGCGCTGTGGCTGCTGCCGGCGAGGCCAGGCAGGCTGCTTCCGCGGCCATGCAGCTGGTGGCGGCCGGGCGCGACAGCCCGGCCGAGGCGCGGCTGACCGATCGCGAGGGCAGGGTGGAGGGCCGCACGCCGCAGGAGCTGGTCTGGTCGGACCGGGACCATGACGCGATCCTGATCGAGGAGGAGAGGGTGCGGACGCTGTCGCGCTCGTCCGCCCAGATCACGTTCCGCGACGACAGCCGGCTGCGCCTGAACGCCAACTCGCAGGCGGTGATCCGGCGGATGCGCACCGACCCGCTCAGCCGCACCGAGGAGGCCAGGGTCAGCTTGGTCGAGGGCGACTTCTATGCCCTGCTGAGCGGCCAGGGCCCGCGCAAGCGCTTCGAATTGCAGGTGCCGGAGGTGGAGACCGACGTCCAGTCGCGCAGCTTCTGGGTCCGCCACGACGGCAGCGGCTCCAAGTTCACCAATTACGACGAGGGGGTGCTGCGCGTCGCGGCCAATGGCAGGGAGGTGGCGCTAGGCCGCAACGAGGCGACCCTGGTGCGTACCGGGCAGCGGCCGAGCGAGAAGGTCGGGATCCGTGCCGCGACCGAGCTGCTGGCACCCCCGGACAACGGCCAGACCGTCACCGCCGATGTCGGCCTGCGCTGGGCGCCGGTCGAGGACGCGGCCGGCTACTGGCTGGAGCTGGCGCACGACCCGGGCTTCCAGCGGATGCAGCTCAGCCGCTGGGGGCTCAAGGACACGGGCTTCGCCACGGGCGAACTGCCGGTCGGCACCTATTACTGGCGGGTCGCCGCCCTGGACAGGTTCGGCCTGCCGGGCGAGCGCGGCGCCACCTGGCGCTTCCATGTCCGGGTCGACCAGGCCCCGCCCTTCCTCGTGATCACCGAGCCAACGGAACATGCGACGCTTGCCCGCTCGCCGGTGCCGGTGCGCGGGCAGACCGAGCCGGGCGCCCGGCTCCTGGTGGCAGGCCAGCCGGTGGCGGTGGCCGGCGACGGCACGTTCGCCACCGAGGTCGCGCTGACACCGGGCGACGGCCAGATCCGCCTTCAGGCGACCGATCCCGCTGGCAACGTCACCGAGCGCCTGCGCGCCTACCGCTTCGTGCCGGACGAGGCGGACATGCTGCGTTTCGATGCCGGCCTGCCGCAGCTCTCGTCCAGGCACTTCGTCACCCGCCAGGACGTGGTGTCCCTCACGGGCAGCACCCTGCCCGGCGCCAGGCTGCTGCTGCGGGCGGAAGGTCTGCCCCTGCGCGAGGCCACCTATGCCGACGGGAACGGCCGCTTCACCCTGAACGTGCCGGTGACGGGCGGCACGACCGAGTACGACATCGAGCTGGTGCAGCGCTCGGGCCGCACCAGCCGGGACGGCATCACCGTCAGCCTCGACCGCGACCCGCCATCGATCGAACTCGACCTGCCGCCGCCCACTATCACCGCGGTGAAGTGGCTGCCCCTGCGCGGCCGGGCAGAAGGGGCGGTCGAGCTGAGCCTGAACGGCCAGCCGGTCCAGCTGCTCGACGACGGCTTCGACCAGACCGTGACGCTGGTGCCCGGGCTCAACCGGCTCCGGCTGGAGGCCACCGATCTCGTGGGCAATGTCCGGGTGGCGAACTTCGAGGTCCGGCTCGATCAGCAGGCTCCGGAGCTGGTCGGCTACCGGGTGAGCCCGCAACGGGTGGAGGCCGGCCAGCCGGTGCAGGTGGAGGTCCAGGCGCGCGATGAGTCGGGGCTGCGCCAGCTGGCGCCGGTGCGGCTGCGCGTGGCGGGTGTCGAGCATCGCGGGTTCCTGGAGCTCGGCGGTACGCCCGGCACCTATGCCGCCACCGTGCTGCTGCCGCCGGACGCGGCCGGGCCGGCCGAGCTGCGGGAAGTCGAGATCGAGGATTACGCCGGCAACAAGGCGCGGTTTTCGCTGGGCCGCTGAGGCCGTTGGGGAGGGGGACATGAAGCAAGCTGCCCGCTGGCCGAAGCTGCGGCCCTGCCCCCTGGCCCTGTGCCTCCTGGGTCCCTTCTGTTTCTCGGCCGGCCTCGCCGGGCCGGCCGCGGCGGCGGAGCCGCTCTCGGTGGTCTATGGCCCTGCGGCGCGCACCGCCGAGGGCGATCAGGACTATCAGGAGGTGATCCATCTGAGCGTCCCGGACAGCGTCACCGGGCCTCTGTTCCTGCGGGTTCATGACGCCGATGCCGGCGGGGCCCACGACACCCGCTACGGATCCGGCTGGGACACCCAGGTCCGCTACCGGATCTATGGCGGCAAGGGTGCTGCCGGACCACCTGCCGCACCGGGCGACGAGGCGGGCGCTGCCGGCATGCTGCTGGCCGAAGCGATCTTCGGCGAGGACGCCGCGGCGGACGATGCCTGGCGGACGCTCACGCGTTTTGCGGCCGATGCCGGCGACCATGTCGATGGCCGCTACGTGTTCCGCCTGGAAGTGGCCGGGCTCGCAGGGGACGACGGCAACGGGTTTCTGGCGACGCTCAGCCTGCGCGACCGGCGCGAGGCACCGCCCGAAGGGCTGCTGGTCGAGGACCTGGCCCCCACGGTGCGTATCCCCGACCAGGAGCGCGCCACCCTGCTGGAGTTCGCCATCCCGGCCGATGCCGAGCGGCTCACGATCGGCAATTTCGACGCGGCGGCAGGTCAGCTCGCGTTCACCAGCACCTACCGCACGGTCGAGCTGGCACCGTCCGGGCAGGACGAATGGCAGACGGACACGGTCGAGCTGCTCGCGGAGGAGCGGGGCGGCCTGGCGGCCCTGGTCCTGTCCGGCGGCCAGGAAATGCCCAACGACCTGACCCTGTCGCTGCAGGACCAGGATGGCCGGGCGCTGCCGCTGCACCTGCCGGCCAGGGCGGCGCTGCCCAACCAGCGGCCCCTGCCGGCCGTGGACCATGCGCCGCTGGCCGACTGCTCGGCCATCGCCTTCGATGCCGGGCGCTCCGCCGATCCGGACGGGGGCAGGCTGGACTTCGCCTGGGAGTTCGGCGACGGCACCGCCGCCTCGGGCGAGGCCATCGTCCACCGCTATCCCGGCCCCGGCATCTATCGGGGCGTGCTGCGCGTGCGGGACGGCTCGGACCAGGTCGGCAACGGTGCGGCCCTGCCATTCGAGGTGACGGTCAAGCGCCCGCCCACAGCCGACGCTGGCGCCGACATGGTGGTGGCGCCCGGCACCGAGGTGCGCTTCGACGGCCAGGCCTCCCGGCCGGGCGACCGCCCGATCGCGGGCTATGACTGGGACTTCCAGGACGGCGGTCGGGCGGAAGGACCTGCGCCATCGCAGGTCTTCGAGCGCTCCGGCGCCTATGTCGTGACCCTGACGGTCCATGACGACCAGCCGGGTGCCTGCGACAGCTCGGCCGACCAGCTGGTGGTCCAGGTCAACGCGCCGCCGGTGGCGGTGCCGGGCCCGGACCGGCACGTCGCGGCGGGCGAGCTGGTCCGGCTGGACGGCAGCCGCTCGTTCGACGTGGACGGGGAGGTGCAGGACTGGGCCTGGGACCTGGGCGACGGCACCCGGGCCAGCGGGCCGGTGGTCGAGCACGACTATGCCGAGCCCGGCAGCTATACGGTGACGCTGGCGGTGACGGATGCCGCCGGGCTCGCCAACAGCCGGACCAGCGCCACGACGCAGATCCTGGTCAACGACCCGCCGGTGGCGGTGGCGGGCGAGAGCCGCAGGGCCGCGATCGGCGAGGTCCTGACCTTCGACGGCAGCGGCTCGACGGACCGCGACGGCCGGCTGGTCCGCTACGAGTGGGATTTCGGCGGCGGGGGCAGGGGCCAGGGCCAGGTGGTGCGCTATGCCTATGACCGCCCCGGCACCTACGAGGTGACGCTCACCGTCACCGACGATTCGGCCAGCGCCACCAGCCAGGCCAGCGACCGGCTCATCGTCACGGTCAATGCCCCGCCCGTGGCCGAGGCCGGCCCCGACCAGCTGATCACCGCGAGCGAGGTCCGCTTCGACGGCAGCGGCTCGGTCGACCCGGACGGGCAGATCGTCCGCTATCTCTGGGCGTTCGGCGACGGTGCCACCGGCGAGGGGCCGGCGCCGGTCCATGTCTATCAGGCACCTGGCCGCTATCCGGTCCGGCTCACCGTCACCGACGATTCCGGCACGCTGCGCAGCAGTGCCGGCGACACGCTGCAGGTCACGGTCAACCAGGCGCCGATCGCCGATGCCGGCCCGGACCTGCTGGGTGCGCCCGGCCAGGAACTACGCTTCTCAGGATCCGGCTCGATCGACCCGGACGGCGACATCGCCACCTATCATTGGGAGTTCAAGGACGGCAGTACTGCCTCAGGGGAGGAAGTCACCCACCGCTTCATGGCAGCCGGCGTCTATGACGTGCAGCTCCTCGTCCAGGACGATACCGGCCAGCCGGACGCGATCGACTTCGACAAGGCGAAGGTCGTGATCAATGCCCGGCCGATCGCCAAGGCCGGCCCGGACGTGCTGGCGGCACCGGGCGACCCGGTCGTGCTGGACGGCGGCAACTCCTTCGATCCGGACGGCCGGATCGAGGGCTATCGCTGGGAGTTCAGCGACGCATCGGAGCCGGCGGCCGAGCCGAGGGCGACCCGCAGCTACCCCGAGCCCGGCGTCTACGGCGCCCGGCTGACCGTCTCGGACGGCAGTGGCGCCGCCAACGGCAGCGACCAGGACGAGGTCGTCATCCGGATCAACCACCAGCCGGTCGCCCATGCCGGCCAGGATCAGTTCGCCTCGGACAACACGGTCCGGTTCGACGCCTCCCTGTCCGCCGACGCTGATGGCGACCCCCTGGTCTATCTCTGGGACTTCGGCGACGGCTCCCCGCCGGTGGGCGGCATTCAGGTCGCCCATACCTATGCGGAGGGCGGCGTCTATCCGGTGCTGCTCACCGTCGACGACGGCACCGGGCTCGGCAACGCCAGGGCGGTGGCGGGAATCACCATCACCATCGACCGTCCGCCCGTGGCCGATGCGGGGGGCAACCGCGAGGCCTGTGCCGGCGACATCATGGTGTTCGACGCCAGCCGCTCGCAGGACCCGGAAGGCGGCGTGCTCCGCTACCGGTGGGATTTCGGCGACGGGACCGGTGCCGACATCGTCAACCCGACCAAGACCTACCTGACCGGTGCGGTCTACCCGGTGACGCTCACGGTCTCCGACGATTCCGGCTTTGCCGCCAACCATCACACCGACCGCGTGCTGGTCCGGGTCACCGAATCGCCGATCGCGGATGCCGGGCCCGACCAGCTCGCCTGCGCCGGGTCGGAAGTGGTGTTCGACGGCTCCCGGTCGCGCGACGCGGACGGGGTGGTCAACCGCTTCACCTGGGATTTCGGCGACGGCAGCACGGGCGGCGGCGAGCGGCCGGTCCATGTGTTCAGCAAGCCTGGCGAGTACCGGGTCATGCTGACCATCGACGGCGACGATCTCGGCCAGTGCGCCAGCACCAATACCGACGAGATGAAGGTGCGGGTGGTGGATGCGCCGGCGGCACGGATCGCGGCACCCGACCGGGTGGGGGCGGGTGCTGCGATGCGCTTCGATGCCAGTGCCTCCACCACCGCGGTCGGCCGCATCACGGGCTGGCAATGGGCGTTCGGCGACGGGGAGACCGCCACCGGCCCGATGGTCGAGCATCGCTACGCCAAGGCCGGCAGCTACGTGGCCCGGCTGACCCTCGAGACCGAGGGCGGGATCCAGGCCTGCAGCACCATCACCGCCAGCCACCCGATCACCGTCAACGCGCCGCCGGTGGCCGACGCCGGCCCGGACCGGGCCGCCGCGGTGGCCGAGGAGATCCTGTTCGATGCCGGCGGCTCGCACGATCCGGACGGCGGGATCGTCGCCTATCAGTGGGACTTCGGCGACGGCACCACGGCCAGCGGGATCAACGCGCGGCACAGCTTCCGCAAGGGCGGTCGCCACCTCGTCACCCTGACCGTGACCGACGACATGGGCCTGCCGAACAGCCAGGCCAGCGACACGGCCGAGATCATGGTCAACCACGAGCCGGAGCCGGTGATCGCGGCCCCCGCCGCCGCCTGTCCCGGCGAACCGCTGCGCTTTGGCGGCGGCTCGAAGGATGGCGACGGCGAGCTCGGCCAGTTCGCCTGGAACTTCGGCGACGGTGCCACGGCTGCCGGCAGTGACGTCACCCACAGCTTCGCGGCACCCGGCCTCTACGAGGTGACGCTGGCCGTGGACGACCGCAGCGGCCTGAAGAACGCGCAGGCCCAGGCGGTGCTGCCGTTCCGGGTCAACCGCCAGCCGCGCGCGATCGCCGGGCCGGACCGGCTGGTCTGCCCGGACGAGGATGTCCGGTTCGACGGCCGGGGCTCGGTCGACTGGGACGGAAAGCTGGTGCGCCACCACTGGGATTTCGGCGACGGCACCACCGCCGAGGGGGCGGAGGTCGGCCACCGTTTCACCGAGCCCGGCCTCTACGACGTGCGCCTGACCGTGACCGACGATTCCGGCTCGAGCTGTGCCACCGCCACCAGCGTCGCCCGGGTCCGGGTCAACGCCACGCCGGTGGTCGCGATTGCGGGCGACCGCACCGGGTTCGTCGGCGGCGCCCATGACCGGCTGCTGCTGGATGCTTCCGGCTCCAGCCATCCGGACGGCGCGCCTTTGACCTTCCGCTGGGAGCTGGGCGACGGCAGCGTGCTGGCCGGCGACAGGGTGCGGCACCGGTTCGCGGAGCCCGGGGTCTATCCGGTGCGCCTGACCGCCAGCGACGGCACCGGGCTCGCCTGCGGCCAGGCGGTGGAGCAGGTCGAGGTCCGTGTCCAGGCCCGCCCCTGACCGGCCGGAGGACCGCCGATGCCGCGGCTGACCCTGCGCTGGAAGCTCCTCCTGTTCGCCGTGGCGATCGCGGTCCTGCCGATCCTGGTGGCGGCCCAGACCATGATCCGGATCGGCCAGGACGAACTGAAGAGCTCGGCCAACGAGCAGCTTCTGGGTGTGGCCACCGAGCTGACCCGCGAGATCAACGACATGTTCGAGCGCAGCTGGCTCGGGCCCTTGCTGCTGATCCGCAACGCGCTGGACGACGAGCGGCTGGGGGTCGAGGAGAAGATCTCGCTCCTGACCCTGGGCCTTTCCGCGATCCCCGACATCGCCGCCCTGCAGATCACGCTGGCCGAGGCCGACCTGCCGCTCCTGGTGACCAAGGACGACATCACCCAGCGGCTGGCCAATGCCGGGCTGGAGCCCCTGGACGTGCTGCGCGTGGCCCGGGCCGCCATCCAGGCCGCCGCGAAGGCGGGCGACATCGTGGCCCCGGACGTGGCCCATGTCGCCGAGACCGACGATTGGCTGGCCACCATCGTGCTGCCGCTGAACAACCCGCTGGCCGGCCAGGGGGCGATCCTGTCGGCCCGGGTCGACCTTCGGCGGTTGAGCGAGATCATCGCCGGCAACCCGTTCGCCCGGACCGGCACCATCACGGTGGTCGACGACCAGGGGCGCCAGGTCCTCCATGCCGACCGTGCCGACCTGCACCGCTACCCGATCGTGGCGGAGGCGCTGAGCCTGCTGTCCTCGACCTCGCGCTCTTTGGGCGTGGAGCCCTATGCGCGCCCGGACGGCCAGGTGATGCTCGGCGCCTATGCCTTCCCCCGGCCGTTCCGCTGGACGGTGCTGGTGGAGCGGCCAGAACGGGACGCCTATCTGGCGGTCGCCAAGATGACCAGCAGCCTGCTCTGGTGGGGCATGGTGGGCCTGGCGGTCGCGGTGCTGGGGGCGGTCGTGCTGTCCTTCCTGATCAGCCGGCCGATCCTGGAGATCGACCGGGTGGCCACCGAGGTCGGCCGCGGCAACCTGTCGGTGCGCGTGGTGCGCGGCGTGCATCTCAAGGACGAGATCGGCGACCTGGCGCGGCGCATGAACGAGATGATCGTGGGCCTGGCCGAGCGGCTGAAGCTGGAGCGGTTCGTGTCGGGCGGCACCATGGCGGCGATCCGCCTGTCCCGGGACGATACGATCGAGCTGGGCGGCACCCGCCGGCGCGCGACCATGCTGTTCTGCGACATCCGCGGCTACACCGCGTTCGCCGAGCAGCACGAGGCGGCCCTCGTGGTCGAGGTGCTGAACTTCTACTTCCAGCACCTGGCGGGCCTGGTCCAGGAGTACCAGGGCGACATCGACAAGTTCGTGGGCGACGAGATCCTGGCGGTGTTCACCGGCGAGGAGGCCGAGCGCCGGGCGGTGGCCTGCGCCCTGGCGATGCAGGCGAAGATGGCGCAGCTGAGCGCCAACCGGCCGGAATGGAACCTGTCGATCGGCATCGGGATCAACTCAGGCGAGGTGATCATGGGTGCGATGGGCAGCAATGCCCGCATGGACTACACCGTGCTGGGCGACGCGGTGAACCTCGCAGCCAGGCTCTGCGGGGCGGCCGGCCGCGGCCAGACCCTGGTCAGCAGCGCCACCTACGAGGCCCTGGGCGGATCGGCCGGCGCGGAGCTGACCGCCCGGCCGCTCACCCTGGAGCTCAAGGGCAAGCGTGCGCCGACCCTGGCCTACGATGTCGCCTACCGGGCCTCGACTGCCCTGGAGGCCGGCGGCGGTGCCGCTTCCGGCTAGGCCGGCACAGTTCCTGGTAGATCGCCACCGCATGGAGGACTGCCCGCATCTGCGCGGTGTGCAGGCGGCGGAACTCGGCACCATGCACGGTCTCGTCGGGCGCCTCGGTAATCACCGTCAGCGGCGCCTCGTAATGGCAGCCCTCGGTCAGGAAGCAGGGGATGCCGGCGATCACCCGGAACGGCTGGACCTGGGAATGACGGTGCAGGGCGTCGATCTGGCGGGCATTGGCTGCGACCAGCGCCCGGTCGGCCCCGAGCCGCCGGGCCAGGGCCGCCATCAGCCGGGACGCCAGCCGACCCCAGCCCGGATGGTGGGTGACGATCAAAAAGAAGCCCCTGGGGATCGTCCACTGCTCGAAGCCCGCCGGCAGGTAGCCGGACAAGGGCCGGGTCCATTCGTGGGCGGGATAGCCGTGCAGGTTGAGGTGCAGCCGGGCGCCCGAACGCCGCAATGCCCAGAGCCGCGCCAGCCGCTCATCGTCCCGGCTGGCCGGGAGGTCGGCGCCGGTCGCGGTGTAGCGCGCGGCATGGTGCATGTGGCGCGGGTTGCGGGCGATCAGCCGCTGGTGCAGCGCGTAGCCATCCACGTTCTCGACCGGGATCAGGGCGAAATGCGCCCGTTTCTGCCGCATCAGCACCGTAGCGGCCCGCAGCGCGCCGATCACGCCGCTGGTCTCGTTGCCGTGCTGGGCGGCGCTGATCAGGACCGGGGCGGCGCTGCCTGGCCGGTAGAGCCAGGGGACCAGGCGGCCCTGGACCGAGCGCGTCTGGAGCGCCCGGCCGCCCATTGCCCGGAGTATGGCCTGCACCTGTGCCAGCGGCAGCGGACTCTCGGACAGGGCGAGCGGTGCCGGCGGCGGACCCGCAGCTTCCTCCGGGTCACCGGGCGGGCCAGCCGTGATCCGCAGGCTGATCGCCGCCGAACCGGCGCGGATGTCCGGCAGGATCTGCAGCGACCGGTTCCCGCCGCCCCCTGCCTGGAAGCGCTCGCGCAGCGCGAAGAACAGGTCCTCGTGCAGGGCTTCCGCCAGGCTCAGGACCTCGTCGCCCCAGCCGAGCGGCTCGTCCCGGGCGGCGATGTCGGCCTGGATCTCCAGCCGTGCCGCCGGCACGCCGGCGGCCGGCACCGCCTCCAGTGCCTGCCGGAACAGGGTCGCGAACTCGGTGTCGAGCGGCCCGTCCGTGCCGCCCGCGATGCGCAGCCAGCCGGAGGTGGCGAGCACGGGCCGGCCAAAGCTGTCGGCCTGGACCACATTCGGCGCGAACACGAGATGCCGCCGGCAGCCGCCATCCCGCCCGTGCAGTTCCACCTCGTAGGTCAGCCCGGCGCCGCCCGGCTCGAGCCGAACCGCCACGTCCGGCAGCAGCATGGCGAGCGGGTAGGTTTCCAGGAGGAAGCGATCCGGGTGGGCGGCCGGATGGCGGGGATAGCGGACGACGGCACTGCTGACCCCGGCCAAGTCGGCCTCCTCGCGAAAGAAGGCCAGCAGCGGCTTATAGGCGGTACGGATGCGGGCAGCGATGCCCAGGCCGGCCAGCCGGGCCTCGGCCTGCGCCCTGGCCGCCCGGTCCTCGAACAGCCAGGCCTCGACCGGCCCCGATGGCGGATCAGCCGCAAGCCTCGCCACGAGCGTATCCAGCGTGCGCTCGAAATCCCGCGCGAGGAGGACCGTCCGGCCCGCCGTCAATTGCCGCCAGAGGTCTTGCGGCGGCGCCACTGGTCGAAGATCACCACCAGCACGATCACCAGCCCCTGGACGATCCGCTGCCAGAACGGGCTGACATTGAGCAGGTTCAGGCCGTTGTTGAGCACGCCGATGATGACGGCACCCACCAGCGAGCCGATCACGCCGCCCTCGCCGCCGAACAGGTTGGTCCCGCCGATCACCACGGCCGCGATTGCGCGCAGCTCCTCGCCGTCCGCCATCAGCGCGTTGGCCGAGTTCAGCCGGCCGACCATGATGAGGCCGGCAATGGCGGCGGTGAGGCCGGAGATCATGTAGGCCATGATCTTGGTGCGGCCGATGTCGATGCCGGCGACCCTGGCCGCCTCCCGGTTGCCGCCGACCGCGAAGATCGCGCGGCCCAGCGCCCGGTAGCGCAGGATGTAGAAGCCGACGAGGGCCACGATCAGCGCGATGATGGCGCTGATCGGGATACCCAGCATGGACCCGCTGCCGGCCTGGATCAGGGCGGAGGGCAGGGCGGCGCCGCTCGACATCGACTGGAAGGAAGGGACCGGCAGGCCGTCGGTGACGATCAGGGCCACGCCGCGCAGCACGGTCATGGTGCCGAGCGTGGCGATGAAGTCCGGAATCTTGAAGCGGGCGATGATCCAGCCGTTGAGCGCCCCGCAGGCGCAGCCGACGCCCAACCCGATCGCGATGGCGAGTGGTGCCGGCAGGATGCCGAAATCGTAACCGAACAGGGTGATCGGGGTGGTCAGCAGCACCGTGGTCACGCAGGCGGACAGGGCCGCCACCGCGGCCACCGACAGGTCGATACCGCCGGTCAGGATGACGAAGGTCTGCCCGATCGCCAGGATCGCGGTGAACGCCGACTGGCGGGTGATGTTGAACATGTTGTCGAGGGTCGCGAAGTGCGGCGTGGCCATCGACAGGAAGACGCACAGGATCACGAGCGCGATGAACGGCCCGCCGCGCAGCAAAAGATCGCGGTAGCGGGTGCCGGCACCGCCGGGTGCGGAGGGAAGGGATCGCTGGGAGGCCATCTCGATTCTTTCAGCTCGCGTGGCGCAGGAGGGCTTCCTGGTTCAGTTCGTGGCGCCCGAGCTCGGCCGAGACCCGGCCGCCGCGCATCACCAGGACGCGGTCGGCCATGCCGATCAGCTCGTTGAGCTCCGACGAGATCATCAGGACGGACATGCCGCGCTGCACGAGATCGCCCATCAGCGTGAACACGTCGGCCTTGGCGCCGACATCGATGCCGCGGGTCGGCTCGTCGAACACCAGGATGCCGGCCCCGCTCGACATCCAGCGCGCCAGGATGACCTTCTGCTGGTTGCCGCCGCTGTAGAAGCGGACCGGCGTGGTGGTGGTGGCCGGGCGGATCTTCAGGTCGGCAATGTAGCGCTGGACCTCCTCGCCTTCCCGCCGGTGCTGCAGGGCCGACCAGGGTGAGCGGTTGCTGAGCCAGGGCAGCGACAGGTTGGGGCCCACGGTGAGCATCGGCACGAGGCTCTGGCGCCGGTCGCGGGTGAGCAGGCCCAGCCCTTGTGCGATCGCATCCGCCGGCGTGCGGATCGCCCTGTCCTGCCCGTTGATCCGGATGCGGCCCCGGCTCTTCTGCAGGCCGAACAGGGCGGCGGCGACCTCCTCCTGCCCGGCACCCATCAGGCCAAAGATGCCCAGGATCTCACCCTGGTGCAGGGTGAAGGACAGATCCTGGAGCGTCTTGCCGGCTGCCAGGCCCGCCACCTCCAGGGCCGGAGCACCCTTAGATACGGCTGGCTTGGGGAACTGGTCCTCCAGCGAGCGGCCGACCATCATGGAGATGCAGCGTTCCTCGTCGGCCTCGTCGGGCAGGATCGTGCCGACCACGCTGCCGTCCCGGAGCACGGTGACCCGGTCGGCGATCATCGGGATCTCGGCCAGGTGGTGCGAGATGTAGATCATGCCCACGCCGCGGTCCTTCAGGCGGCGGATCACGGCGAACAGGCGCTCGCGCTCGGCATCGGACAAGGCCGAGGTCGGCTCGTCCAGGAGCAGGATCTCCGGGTTCCATTCCAGCACCCGGGCGATCTCGACCAGCTGCTGCTCGGCGATCTGCAGCCGGCCGACCTCCGCACCCGGGTCGATCGCGACGCCCAGGCGGCCTACCGCCTCGGCGGCCAGCTCGTGCGCCCGCTTCCAGTCGATCTGGCCGAACCGGTTGGTCGGCATGCGGCCGAGGCAGATGTTCTCGGCGACGGAAAGGGCCGGCACCAGGCTCAGCTCCTGGTGGATCAGGCCGATCCCCAGTGCCTTGGCGCTGTCCGGGGTGAGGCCCGCCACCTCGTGGCCGCGCACCACGATCCGTCCGGCGGAGGGCGTGTACTCGCCGGCCAGGATCTTCATGAGCGTCGACTTGCCGGCCCCGTTCTCGCCCAGCAGCATCTGGACCTCGCCGGCCAGCAGCTCCAGCGAGACGCCTTTCAGCGCCTTTACGCCCACGAAGGTCTTCTCAATCGATTCCAGGCGCAGGAGGACCGGCGCGCCGGCCGGAGGCGCGGCGGACGGGTGGAGGGCGGTCGCGGTCACGGACTGTTCCAGGAGGGCCGTATTCTGTCCGTCGTCATGGCCGGGATCAGCCCCGGCCATGACGAGCGAACGACGTCATCATCCGCGCAAGGGCGCTCAGCCGGCCTTCTTGCAGTTGGCGCGGATCGTGTCCCAGTCGATGTCGGGCAGCTGCGGGTCCGGATAGAACTCGCGGGCATTGTCCACGTAGACGGTGCGCGGGCGGATGTCGAACTGGGCCGGGGTCTCCTCCTGGCAGGCCAGCTGCACCGCGAACTTGGTGCCGAACCAGCCCCAGTCGGCGAAGCCGTGGGTGGTCTCGGCGATCAGCCGGTTGTTGGCGATCTGGTCGACCGATTCCGGCGTCACGTCATTGGTGAACACCGCGACCTTGCCCGAGCCCGATTCATGCGGCTCGTTGGCCAGCTGCAGGCGGTTGGCGTTGCCCAGCGCCAGCATGGCACCCAGGCCCATCTCGTTGGATGCGGCCCAGATGAAGTCCAGGTCCTGCCCGGCACTCTGCATGAAGTCCTCGGTGCAGCGCGTGGCCTTCTCGCGGTTCCAGTCGGCCGCACACGGATTGCCCACGATCTCCACGTTCGGGAACTGCTTCATGACCTCATGGAAGCCGTTCAGCCGCGCCGTGGAGAAGAAGCCGCCGGCGACACCCTCGATGATGACACCCTTGGCCTTGATCTTGGCCCGCTCCTCCTCGGGCAGGTCGGCATAAGTCTTCTGCCAGAACTCCAGGTCGAGATAGTCGCCGGGCTTCACCTCGACCTTGTCGCCGGTGCCGAGCACGCCGGGCCCGCCGAAATAGTCGGCCACCGAATAGGCGCTGACCATGCCGCCCTGGGTGTTGTCGAAGCCGATATAGGCGGCGATATCCAGGCCCTCGATCGGCTCCAGCAGGTTCACCACGATCACCGGGATGCCGGCCTCGCCGGCCGCGGCCAGGGCCGAGCGCACCGTCTGCACTTCCGAGGGCGAGACCGCGATCACGTCGACCCGGCGCTGGATGAAGTCCTCGATGATGGCGACCTGATCGGCGAACGCCAGATGGCTGGTGGGGGCGCGGGTGATGACCTCGACGTTGAAGCCATGCGCCTTGGCGTCCTGGGCCGACTTCTCGAAGAAGTCGGTGGCGGTCTTGAACACGCCGGTAATGTCCGGCGGCGCCCAGCCGATCGTAACGGTGACCGGTTCCTGGGCCTGTGCCGTGCCGAGTGCCGCCATGCCCAGGAGCGACGTCGCCATGCCCATCGCGATGGCCGTCTGCCTGATGATCGCCTTCATTCGCCTACCGTCCCTGATCTGGCGCAGCCATGTCGTGGCCGGCCACCGGCTTGGTGCCGGTCGTGGCCGCTGCCTGCCCTGCGCCGGGGGAACCTAGGTGAATCGTTCAACGATGCAACCGGAGACGGCAGACGTCGGCGTCTCGCCGTGTAGTCGGTTGCCGCACTGCAACTCGCCCCGACTTGCTCCGGCCCGGCGGCTGCACGATCTAGGCGCATCGGGCTGGGCACATCAGAATGCGGCCGAGCGCACCGGGCCGCGCATGGCCCTACCGCCGCAGGGAGGAGATCCGTCATGTCGAACGGCAAGCATTTCGTTCCGCCGGGACCGCTCGGCTTCGGCGGGGCACCGCTCGGCAACATGTTCGCCGAAATCTCCGATGCGGACGCCGACGCCACCCTGACGGCGGCCTGGGACGCCGGCATCCGCCATTTCGACACGGCCCCCCATTACGGCTCGGGCGTGTCCGAGCACCGCTTCGGCCATACGCTGCGCCGCTACCCGCGCGACCAGTTCGTGCTGTCCACGAAGGTCGGCCGGCTGCTCCGCCCGGACGCGAGTAAGGCCGGTCCACAGGGTCCGTTCGTCAACTGCATGCCGTTCCGCAGTGACTACGACTACACGGCCGACGGGGTACGGCGCTCGCTGGACGACAGCATGCAGCGCCTGGGCATGGCGCAGATCGACATCGTCTACATCCACGACTGTGCGGAGGACCATCACGGCCCGCAGTGGAAGGAGGCGTTCAAGACCGCGATGGAAGGGGCAGCGGTGGCGCTCACCCGGCTGCGCGAGGAGGGAGTGATCCGCGCCTGGGGCTTGGGCGTGAACCTGGTCGAGCCCTGCATCCTGGCGCTGGAGCAGGCCGACCCGGACGTGTTCCTGCTGGCCGGCCGCTACAGCCTCCTGAACCAGCCGGCGCTGGACGAGTTCTTCCCGCGCTGTGCCGAGCGCGGCGTCCATGTGGTGGTGGGCGGCCCCTATAATTCCGGGCTGATCGCCGGCGGCACCACCTTCGAGTATGCCGAAGCACCGCCGGACAAGGTCGCCGCGCGCGACCGGCTGCGCGCGATCGCCGAACGCCATGGCGTCGACCTGCGGGCGGCTGCCCTGCAGTTCTGCGCGGCCCATCCGGTGGTGGCCACGGTGATCCCCGGCACCAAGAACGCCGAGCGGGTCCGGCAGAATGCCGAGCTGATGCGGCAGCAGATCCCGTCAGCGTTCTGGCAGGAGCTGAAGGCCGAAGGCGTGCTGCCGGACGCGGCACCAGTGCCGGCGGGCTGAGCGGGCAGCCGCCCGGCCAGAGCCCGCTTCCCATCGACGTCGTCGCCTGAAAGGCGGCCGGGCAGTGCGTCCGGCCGCCTGTTGCCGTGCGCGATCATCAACGCTGGCCCGCTTCTGGGGCCATGTTCTCGCTGCTCTCATTATAGCCAAAGTTATAATCGACTATAACTTCAAAGTATTCAGATATATAACTCGAATCAAAACAACTTGACTTGAATGTGAAGATCCATACTTACTTGTAATTATCCTGATGCGGCACCACTAGGTGCCTGCTTGCGATGATGCTCGGGCGGCGCCGATCGCCCGGGGCCTCATGCATGATCTTCCCTGGGCCAGTGCGTGTCCGCCGGGGAGATGCGCGTCTTGCCGCGCCTTTCTCAAGGACGAGGATATGGATCGGAGAACATTCTTCACAGGAGGTGGCGGCGCCATTGCCGGAACGGTCGCCGGTTCCGCCCTGCCCGGAGCGCAGGCGGCCGGCTCAAGCAAGCCCTACGGCATCCCCGACATCGCGGTGCTCGACCAGGACGGCCGGGAATACCGGTTCTACGACGACCTGATCCGCGACCGGGTGGTACTGATCAATTTCTTCTTCCAGAGCTGCGGTGACACCTGCCCGCTGGTCACTGAGAACCTGCGCGCCGTGCAGGATGCGCTGGCCGGGCGGATGGATCGGGACATCTTCATGTACTCGATCACGCTCCAGCCGCATTTCGACCGGCCGCACATCCTCAAGGACTATGCCGAGCTCTGGGAGGTCAAACCGGGCTGGAAGTTCCTGACCGGCGAGTCGGACGACATCGAGCGGCTGCGGCGTTCCCTGGGCTTTGCCAGCCTGGACCCGGAATACGACCTCCAGCTCGACAACCACACCGGGATCCTGCGCTACGGCAATGACCGGCTCGGCCGCTGGGCGGCCACCGCCAGCCTCGGCAGGCCCGCCTGGATCGTCAAGGCGGTGACGTCGATCGCGGATGTCGCCTGAGCCGGGCTCGTCCCTGCCGGCATTTCCGGCTGCTCTGTCCTAATTTTCCCCAAGGGATATTGCTCGATGCTGACCACTACCGAGCGTGCAGCCCGACGCGCACGCGAACTGCTCAGGGAGATCCAGGCCGAGAAGCTCAGCCGGCGTGATCTCGCCCGGCTCGGCCTGATCGCCGGGAGCGCCTTCTATTTCCGCGGCGCCTCGCTGCGTCAGGCACTGGCCGCCAGCTCGGCCAGCCCGCGCACCACGCCGTTCGAGGAGCGGCTGCCGATCCCGGAGCCGGCGGAAGAGGACAGCAGCTACCCCTACAACGAGGCGGACCACCAGTACTGCTCGTCCCGCTTCCCGATGCAGAAGATGTATCATCTGCGGGTGCGCGAGCGGAAGCACCGGTTCACCAAGGACCTGCGCAGCCCGGTCTGGAGCTATGGCGACAATTTCGGCGGCCCGATCATCGATGCCCGCTACGGCCAGCCCTTCTGCCTCCATATCGAGAACGACCTGCCGTCCGCCGACAAGCACCAGGGCTTCGGCCACCCGGAGATCGCACCGCACCTGCACAACTTCCACACCGCGTCCGAGAGCGACGGCGGCCCGTGGAACTGGATCCCGCCCAAGAAGAACCCCTCGGGCAAGCCGAACTTCCGCAACCACCACTACTGCATGGCGCGGGCCGGGTTCACCACCACCAAGGGCATCCCGGCCAAATGGGTCGACCCGGTCAATGGCGGCGACCTGCGCGAAACCCTGTCCACCCTGTTCCTGCACGACCACCGGCCCGAGTTCACCGCGTCCAACGTCTACAAGGGCCTGGTCTGCATGGTCCGGATGTTCGACGACGACGACACCGGCGACGAGACCACCGGCTGGCAGCTGCCGAGCGGCGATTATGACGTGCCGCTGATCCTGGCCGACAAGCGCTTCGATCCGGACAGCGGCGAACTGGTATTCAACCAGTTCGCGCCGGACGGCTATCTCGGCGACAAGTTGACGGTGAACGGCAAGGTCCAGCCCTTCATGCCGGTCAAGCGCCGCAAGTACCGCTTTCGGATCCTGAATGGCGGACCGTCGCGCTTCTACCGCCTGGTCCTGCGCAAGGACGGCGCCAACCAGCCTTTCCACCAGATCTCGGAGAGCGGCAACCTCTTGCCGCGGACACGCAAGGACATCACCAGCCTCGAGCTCTGGGTGGCCGAGCGCGCCGACATCATCATCGACTTCAAGAAGTTCAAGAACGGCGACCGGGTCTATCTCGCCAACAACCTGGTGATGATGGAGGACGGCCGCGGCATCGACCGGGGCAAGTCCACCCACCCGGATTCGGTCAGCAACCAGCTCCTGGAATTCCGGGTCCAGGCGGTCGCCGAGGATCCGAGCCGGGTGCCGAACGCGTTCCGCCCGCTGCCCTCGGTCAACCTCAACGAGGTGGTCAAGGTCCGCGAATGGGAGTTCGGCCGCAAGAACGGCATGTGGCACATCAACGGCAAGCTCTGGGACCCGGACATCGACCATGCCCCGGAGTTCCTGCTCAACCCGCCCGACAAGGTGCGCCGCAACTCGGCGGAGATCTGGCGCTTCCGCAGCACGTCCGGCGGCTGGGACCACCCCATCCACGTCCATTTCGAGGAAGGGATCATCATCTCCGAGAATGGCCGCCAGATCGCGGCGGAGGATCGCTACCGCACCGACATCTACCGCATGGGCGGCACGCGGCGGATCGACGAGATGGAGGTGTTCATGCGCTTCCGCGACTTCCCCGACCCGGACTATGTCAACAAGAACAGCGACAATGGCCGCTACGTGATCCACTGCCACAATACGCTGCACGAGGACCACGGCATGATGGCGACCTGGAACATCGTGCCCTAGGGCGGTTCCCGATCAGGTAAAGCCGCCTGATCGGGAAGAAATCGCGCCATGTTCCATGGCCAGGGCATGTTTCTCCAGTCCGGATCATTCCAATCCGGGCTGAATCTGCTCCGGCCCCGGGGGCACTGCCAGCTCCCATCCGATCATTCCTGGGACGACCCGCCCGGCACTGGCTGCCAGGCGCAAGGATACACACGCCTTGAGGAGGGCAGATCATGCTTCGCAACCTGTTGCTCGGTGCCGCGGCTTTGGCGCTCGTGGCTGCATGGACACCGGCCAGCGCCCAGGTGGCGCTGCCTGATGTCGAGCTCGAAGGGCCGATGACGCAGGTGAGGGTCTATGCCAAACCGCGGACCGAAGTGGGGCGCTCCGTCATCGGTGAGATGAAGGTGCTGGGCGCCACGGTGAAGGTGCTGGCAAGCGCCCTGGTGCACACCCCCACCGCGAGCTCCACCGATACCGAGACCGCCACAGAGTTGCTGCGCGGTTTCACCGCCCAGTCGGACCCGATGCCGGGCCGCACCCAGGGCGGCTTCATCGGCGGCACCGCGATCGTCATCGGCGAGAGCGTGGATGGCATCGTCTATGCCAGCGACGTGTTCACCGACATGTTCGAGCATGTCGTGGTGGGCGAGGCGACCGGCCGCGTCGATGTCGATGGCAGCGGTGTGAAGAAGATGACCGTCAACGGCATGGCGATCGTCCGCCTGACCGACCCGCGCATGCCGGCCGGGCGGCCGATCAACGGCTTCGGGCTCCGGATCAGGCCCAACAGCATCACCCCCGGCACGCTGGTGTCCGCCGAGGGCTATTTCATCCGCGACCAGAACACCCTTTATTACCACACGCTGGAAGCCGACAGCGCCGAGCTGTTCAATACCGAGACCACCCAGGTCAGCATCATGCGCGCCGACTGCCGGGTCCGCGGCGGCGGGCGCGACGAGATCGAGGTGCGCGGCGGCACGGTCAATCCGGCCAATGCCACCGTGCAGATCCGGATCCCGGACCCGACCCCGAACAACCCGAACCGCTTCACCGCGGTCGGCCTCGTCCAGGCGGTGCCGGACAACACGGTGAACCCGCCGCAGGGCCTCTATCGCGCCGACTTCCGCAACCTGACCATCCCGGGCGGCGTCTGCCCGACCCGGGTTCGCGCCGTGATCCTCGCCACCTCGCCGGGCGCGCTCAACCAGGCCACCGCCACGGCGGACATGACCGGCCGCTGAGCCAGACGGAACTCCGTGTTCTTGCTGCGGTTGGTCGGGCAGGTCCCGACCTGCCACTGTGAGAAGCACCGATGCCGATCCCTGCCACTTCCGCTCGCCCGTCCAACGGCGTGGTCGTGGTGACGGGCGCCTCGGCGGGGGTGGGGCGGGCGGTGGCACACCGCTTGGCCCGGGATGGCTGGCGGATCGGCCTGTTGGCGCGCGATGCAGCGGCCCTGGAGGCCGTGCGCGCCGAGGTCGGGCATCTGGGTGGTCAGGGCCTGGTCCTGCCGGCGGACGTGGCCGATCCCGGTGCGGTGTACGCGGCGGCCGAGCGGGTCGAGCGGGAGCTGGGCCCCATCGACGTCTGGATCAACGACGCGATGGTCACCGTGTTCTCGCGGTTCTGGGACCTCGCGCCCGACGAGTTCCGCCGGGTGACCGAAGTGACCTATCTGGGCTTCGTCCACGGCACCATGGCGGCCCTGCGCCACATGCGGCCGCGCGACCGCGGCACGATCGTGCAGGTCGGCTCCGCCCTGGCCTATCGGGGCATTCCGCTGCAGTCGGCCTATTGCGGCGCCAAGCACGCGATCCGCGGCTTCACCGACAGCCTGCGCACCGAACTGATCCATGACGGCAGCCGCATCCG
>NZ_DATMFZ010000201.1:0-2196 GCF_035556675.1 Geminicoccus sp.
GAAAAAATCTCGATCCTCCGTAGAGGCGAATTCTTTCATCATCTGAAATTTCCTCCTTGCATGACTGTCGATCATTCAGTCGGAGGCCCGAACGATGCAGCCGGATCGATGGTCCTATGCGCGCCTCTGTGGCGGCGCGCGGTGGAGCACACCGGCAGCCGGGCAAGGCAGCTCTATCAATTCTATCAAATTTCGCAACTCTTTCATTTTTTGCAGCGGCCGCTATCCTGCAGGCCGGCCCGCAACTGCCGGCGCCAGGCGCTCCGGTGAGCCGCGGGAGGAAGGCAATGGAGAAAGCACGGAAGGACATCCTGACCACGGCCGACACGGCCAGGCTGCTCGGCGTCTCGGTGCGTACGGCCCAGCTGCTCATCGAGGGCGGCTCCATTCCGTCATGGAAGACGCCAGGCGGGCATCGCCGCGTCTATCGCGCCGACATCGAGGCATTGATCGAGGGTCGCGCGCCCGGCACGCCCGCGCCATCCGCGACCGTGGTGGTGGTCGCCCCGGCCGATCGGCTGCCCCACTACGAACGGCTGTTCAGCGCCGTCGGCGAATGCATGGCAGAGATCTTCGGGGACACGCATGCAGCGCTGCTCGCGATCGGCGCCATCCACCCTTGCGCCGTGCTCGTCGATCTCGCGGATGCGGATGGCGAGCGGCTGGCACTTCTGCACAGCGTCAAAGCGAACCCATCGCTGGGCCATGGCCGGATCCTGGCGATCGCCGACGGGCCGGACGCAGAGGCGGACGGGTCTGGCTTGGCAATGCGCATCGCTACGCCGGAACAGGCGGTGGCCTCGCTGCGCCGGTTCCTGGCCGATGCCGGGCCGGTGGCGGTGCCGGCCGGTGCCGCCTTCCCGATCGCGCTCAACGAGGGGCAGAGGCTGGCGGCACTGGAACGTTCCGGGCTGGTGGATACGGCGCCTGAGGAGGCGTTCGATCGGGTGACCTGGCTGGCCGCCCGGACTCTCGATGCCCCGATCTCGCTGCTCACGCTGCTCACGCCCACGCGGCAGTGGTTCAAGTCGCGCTTCGGGCTGGATCTTCCGGAGACGCCGCGGAGCTGGGCCTTCTGCAACTACACGATCCTGCAGAAGGGCGTCTTCTCGGTCGAGGATCTGGCGAGCGATCCGCGCTTTGCCGACAATCCGGCCGTCGCGGGCGAGCCGGGACTCCGCTTCTATGCCGGCACGCCGATTCTCGACATTGAAGGCTTTGCCGTGGGCTCCCTGTGCGTCATGGACTACCGGCCCCGGGTGCTGCAGGAGCACGAGGCGCAGGCCCTGCTGGCGCTCGCCGCCCTGGCATCCACCGAAGTCCGCCTGCGCGTGGCCGAGCGGCGGCTGCGTGACGCTCTCCGACGGGCAGAGCGGCCAGCCGGGGGCAGAAGCGGTGCTGCCGCCACCGGACCCGGCATGGCTGTCCGTCGCCGAGCCGGGCACTGCCCCTGACGCAGGCCTGCGCCGCCGCAAGCACCGCTTTCACCACCAAGTACCGGCCCTCGCCCGGGACTCCGCGGCGGCTTCGAGCGCCGTGCCCCAGCCCAGCCGGTCCAGGAATCGCAGCAGCGCCGCATTGACCGCATCTGGTCGTTCGAGCGTGGCGGTATGCCCGCAGCCCGGAATCGTGACCAGCTCGGTCTGGAGAATCTCCGCCATCGTATGGCTCTCCTCCAGCGGCCGCGCGCGATCATGCTCTCCGGCGATGACCAGCGTTGGCGCCACGACGTCCGGCAGCAGGCTGAGCGCGTCGGTGCGGCCGAAGATCATCCGCCCCAGCGGCACGATCGACCGGCGCAGGGCTTGCGCATCGAAGCCATGGATCTGCTGGCGCAGCCGGTCCGGCAGTGCCGGCAGGCGCTGCTCGATGTCCGGGGCGAAGAACAGCGGCGTGATCGCCGCGACCAGTTCCTCGCTGACCCGGCCGGCGGCCTCGATCTGGTCGAGCATCGCCGTGTAGGTCAGCCGCGTGGCCCAGGGCTCCTCGCCGAGATGGCTGTTCATCAGCACCAGCCCGGCGACCCGTTCCGGCGCACGCGCGGCAAGGTGGGCACCCCACATGCCGCCGACCGACGATCCGATGACGACGCAGCGCCCGATCTCGAGCCGGTCCAGCAGCTCGACCATGTGCCGGGCCAGATCGGCCAGCGTGCGCGTGCCGTGCGGCAACGGCCCCGACCCGCCATGACCCCAC
>NZ_DATMFZ010000202.1:0-3579 GCF_035556675.1 Geminicoccus sp.
TCTCGCCCGGCTGGCACCAGCCGATGCGCAGGGCGACTGCGGTGAGGCCGCCGCGTTCGGCCTCCATCACGCACAGGCGCTCGCCCATCAGCTTGGCGGTGGCATAGGCGGTCGAATCCTGCACCCCGTTGCCGCTGTCCCAGAGCGTGCCGACCTTGGGCGGCGTGTCCGGCCGCAGCGAGCCGGCGCGCTCCGCCTCGGGCAGGTCCTTGTAGCGGCCCATGACATGGTTCGAGGTGGCGAACACCAGCCGGCGCGGCCTGCCCTCCCGGGCCGCGGCCACCACATTGATCGTCATGTCGAACGACGCTGCGGAATCGGTCCAGGTCGCCTCGGGATAGGGGACCTGTGCTGCCAGATGGATGATCGCATCCGCCTGGTCGATCGCCTGGCGCCAGGCGGGATCGGCACGATCGGTCAGGTCGCCGGTGACAGCCCGGGCCTTGTCGGTGCCGAAGCCCGGTTCGGGCGGGGCCCGGTCGATCGCCAGGATCGTGCCGCACCAGTCCTGCGGGGCGAAGGCCGCGATCAGCTTGCGGCCGAGATTGCCGTTGGCGCCGGTGATGGCGAGGGTCAGAGGCTTGGCGGTCATCGTCGGTTCTGCTCGCGCTTCAGTAGGTTGCCGTCCCGGCGCCGGGCTGCCGGTCGGTTCGGACGTATGAGCCTGCGCCCGAACTTGCCGCTCCGATGGCTGCGGGATCGGGCGGCGGCCGGAGATCACCTGCGAGTCGGGAACACGGTGCGTCAAGCCTTGGGCTGCGGGAGGCGAGACGCCCTGGGTCGGTCGGCGAATGCTGCGTTGCGTTGGGGGACAACGGGCAGCGGCCTTTGGAACTGGGGTTACGAAGTACGTAGGATCCGGCCATGTGGAACGAAACCGTGATGCACGCAGCGGTATAGGATATCAGCCTGGGATCAGGCTGAGGCCGGTGCCAACCGCCGGTCTTTTGCGTGCAGCGCACGACATAGGCATGCCCAATGCCTATCGGGATACTTCGTATCCAGAAATAGTCACATTCACGTGAATGCGATAGGATACTCAAAGTAGTATCCAAGAAATTCATGTTAGATATCTGCTCGTGACGACGGGTTAATCGTTCCGGAAAAAATTATTATCCGGAAATTCAAGCGGAGCCAAGTTTTAGTCTTGTTCTGTTTATGCTGCCGTCCAGTTCGGTGGCATGCCCGTCCTTGCGCAGAAAAATGTCTACTCTGGAGGACATGTCCATGTACGCAGCTGCGGTTCGGACCAGCGTTCTGGCGCTGGGATTTGCTGCCATGGCGGCTATTCCCTTCGAACAGGCTTCGGCGCGTGACTTCCCCGTCTGCTACAAGACCAAAGAATATGAGCCGACCAGGCTCGTCCTGAACGTCGCCTTCCACTCCCGTCTCCCGACTACCAAGTTCACGGGCAAGCAGGAGGTCTGGAACGCCGCCGGCAAACACAGCTATACCGAGAACAACAAGAACGTGATGGCAGTGTTCGATGGCGCGATCGTGACGTCAGCGCCGACCAAGCATGGCTATGGCCAGCCCAAGGGTGCCCATCTGGGTGGCACTTCCTACTTCGTTCGCGGCGGCACCGGTATCGGCCCGACGAACGGTACGCAGAACCCGATAGACTGGGAATGCACGTCGGCTGAGCCCAGTGCAATCCCGAGCAGTTGGGCATGCACGATCAAGTCCGACGACTACAAGAGCGGCATTCCGGTCACGCTGTACCGGTTGAAGAACGCCGACAAGGAATGTGACGTTTTCCAGGACACCTACGACAATCCGAAGCCGCCCAAGCCGTACTGAGCAGCGAATCCGTCGCGGGCAGCCGCCTTCGGCTGCCCGGTATCACCTGACGATCGTGCTCGCCAAGGTGGGTCTGGACCATGTCCGGGCCCACCGCGGCATGCCTTGCTGAACCCGCAGCCGCCTCTCCTGCCCTTGACGTGGGCGGATGGCGAAAATACGCCTGCCGGTGCGGCAGCTCGCTGCCGCGAGCGGAGGCCGTACCAGCAAGCCATGAACGATACAGGCGTTCCGCCGATGCGACCGCGCGGGCAGCAGCTCAGATCATCGCGGCGCTACCCGGCAGGAACGGCCGGTTCGGGATCCGTTCACTCCCTTCCTGGATCCTGAACCGCCGGAGCATTGTCATGAAGCAGGTCGCAGTGATCGGTGCCGGGCTGATGGGCCATGCACTGGCGCTGGTCTTCGCGCTGGGTGGGCATCGCGTCCGGCTGACCGACAGCAACCCGACCACGCTCGACGGCTCGATGGCGCTGATCGAGAAGGCCGCCGCCACCCTGGTGTCGGCCGGCGAGGCGGACCCGTCCTGGACGCCGGCCAGGCTCTCCGAGGTGATCACCCGGCACGAGACCCTGGCGGACACGGTGCAGGGGGCGGAGCTGATCATCGAGGCGGTGGTCGAGTTGCCCGACGTCAAGACCGCCCTGTTCCGGGAACTCGACGCGCTGGCCGGGCCCGACGCGGTGTTCGCCAGCAACACGAGCAATCTCGACGTGTTCCCGCTGATCCCCCGGCACCGCTGGAAGCGCTCCCTGATCGCTCACTGGTACTCGCCGCCCTATCTCGTGGACCTGGTCGACGTGGTGCCTACACCCGAGACCGATCCGGCGGTGACCGCGGAGCTCAAGGCGATGCTGGAGGCGATGGGCAAGGTGCCGGTCGTGTTCCGCAAGTTCGTCACAGGATACGTCGCCAACCGCATCCAGGAGGCGATCGCGCTGGAGACCTACCGCCTGCTCGACGAGGGCGTGGTGACAGCCGAGGAGATCGACCAGTCGGTGATCCACGGCCTGGCCCTGCGCATGCCGATCCTGGGCGTGATGGGCAAGGCGGACTTCGCCGGGCTCGGCGTGATCCGCGACAACCTGAAGAATGCCACCTACCAGCCGCCGGAAGTGACCGGCCGTTCCGAGAGCCTGGAGCGTGCGGTGGCGGCCGGTAATACCGGCGTGCGCTCGGGCAAGGGCTTCTATGACTGGGGCGGCCGTACGCCGGCCGAACTGTTCCAGGACCGTGACAACCGACTGCTCGCGCTGAAGAAGGCTCTGCGCGACATCAAGCCGATGGTGCCGCGATGATCAGCTACGACCTCCAGGGCAAGACCGCGCTGGTGACCGGGGGCGCCTCCGGCATCGGCCTCGCCACGGTCGAGATGCTGCTGCGCTTCGGCGCGACCGTCGCGGTGAATTACCTGCCGGGCGATCCGCGCGGCGAGCAGGAGCTGGCTCGTCTGGCAGAGGCCGGCGGCAAGGTGGTGGCGGCACCCGGCGACGTGGGCAAGCCGGGCGAGGCGGAGGCGATGGTGGCAGCCGCGGTCCGCGAGCTGGGCGGCCTCGACCTGCTGGTGAACAATGCCGGCACGCCCGCCACCCGCAAGCTGATCCCGCCCAAGGATCTCGACCAGGTGAGCGAGGAGATCTGGTCGACCATCTGGAACGTGAACCTGGTCAGCGTATTCCGCTGCACCAAGGCGGCCGCAGCCACGCTCAAGGAACGGGGCGGCTCCGTGGTCAACACCGCCTCGATCGCCGGCCTTGGCAGGGTGGGCAGCTCGATCGC
>NZ_DATMFZ010000203.1:0-2342 GCF_035556675.1 Geminicoccus sp.
GCTGGGGACGCCCCGGGTGGCGATCCTCTCGGCGGTGGAGACGATCAACCCCAAGATCCCGAGCACGATCGAGGCGGCGGCCTTGTGCAAGATGGCCGAGCGCGGCCAGATCCTGGGCGGGCTGCTGGACGGGCCCCTGGCACTCGACAACGCGATCAGCCTGGAGGCGGCAACCATCAAGGGGATCGGCGGCGCGGTGGCCGGCCGGGCCCAGGTGCTGGTGGTGCCGGACCTGGAGGCGGGCAACATGCTGGCCAAGAACCTGTCGTTCCTGGCCGGGGCGGATGCCGCGGGCGTGGTGGTGGGGGCCAGGGTGCCGATCACCCTGACCAGCCGGGCCGACAATGTCCGCACCCGCATGGCATCCTGCGCGGTGGCGGCCCTGTTCGCCCATCACCTGGCGCAGACGCGGCCGGTGACGTCATGAGCGACACGATCCTGGTCCTCAACGCCGGCAGCTCCAGCATCAAGTTCCAGCTGTTCGGGCTGGAGCCGAGCGGCCGGCTGGCCCGCCAGCTCAAGGGGCAGGTCGAAGGGGTCGGCGGCCAGAACCCGCGCCTGGTCGTGGCCGATGCGAGCGACCGCCCGGTTTTCCAGGAAGCCTGCCCGCCGGCACGGACCGCCGACCTGGAAGCCGCCCAGGAACTGCTGGGTAGCTGGCTGGTCGGACATCTCGGGGCGGTGCCGGTGGCGGTGGGCCACCGGGTCGTGCATGGCGGCCCCGACTTCGCGATGCCGATGCTGGTCGACGACGCGCTGATCGAGCGGCTGGCGAAGTTCGCGCCCCTGGCGCCCCTGCACCAGCCGAACAATCTGGCCCCAATCCGCTCGATCCGGGCGCGGCGGCCGGACCTGCCGCAGGTCGCCTGCTTCGACACGGCCTTCCATCGGGGCCATCCCGAGATCGCCGACCGGTTCGCCATTCCCGACTCGCTGCACCAGGAGGGGGTGCGCCGCTACGGCTTCCACGGCCTGTCCTACGAATATGTCGCGAGCCGCCTGCCGGAGATGGCACCGGCGATGGCCGCCGGCCGGGTGGTGGCGCTGCATCTGGGCTCCGGCTGCTCCGCCTGCGCGCTGGTCGACGGCAGGAGCGTGGACAGCACCATGGGATTTACCGCGCTGGACGGCCTGCCCATGGGCACCCGCCCGGGCCAGCTCGACCCCGGCGTCGTGCTCTACCTGATGCAGAAGGGCCAGGACGCCGATGCGATCCAGCACCTGCTCTACCATGACTGCGGCCTGAAGGGCCTGTCCGGGATCAGCAACGACGTGCGCGAGCTCCTGACGAGCGGGCAGCCAGGGGCCGGGCTGGCGCTGGATTATTTCGCCTACCGGACCGGCCAGGCGATCGCGGCGCTGGGCGCCAGTATGGGCGGGATCGACGGGATCGTGTTCACCGCCGGGATCGGCGAGAACTCGGCGCCGATGCGCGAGAAGATCGCCACGCGCTGCGCCTGGCTGGGTCTCGTGCTCGACCCGGAGCGCAACGCCACCCATGGGCCGCGGATCACCGGCCCCGCCAGCCGGATCCCGGCCTTCGTCATCCCGACCGACGAGGAGCAGATGATCGCCCGGCACACGCTGGCGACCCTCCAGGCGACGAAAGGGCAACCCGGATGAACCCGCTCTCGATCGTCTCGCTGGAAGGCCGTAAGGCGCTGGTGACCGGGATCGCCAACGAGAGCTCGATCGCCTGGGGGTGCGCGAAAGCCCTGCGCAACCTCGGCGCCGAGCTGGCGGTCACCTACCTGAACGAGAAGGCGCGTCCTCATGTCGAGCCGCTGGCGCGGCAGCTCGATGCCTCGATCACGATGCCGCTGGACCTGCGCGTGGCCGGCCAGCTCGAGGCGGTGTTCGAGCGGATCGCCGCCGAATGGGGCCGACTCGACGTGGTCCTCCATTCGATCGCGTTTGCCCCGAAGGACGACCTGCAGGGCCGGGTGGTGGACTGCTCCAGGGAGGGCTTCCTCGCCGCCATGGACGTGTCCTGCTGGTCCTTCATCCGCATGGCCAAGCTCGCCGAGCCCTTGATGGCGAGCGGCGGGACGCTGTTCTGCATGACCTATTACGGCGCCCAGATGGTGGTCGAGAACTACAACCTGATGGGGCCGGTGAAGGCGGCGCTGGAGGCGGCCACCCGCTACATGGCCGTGGAGCTGGGGCCGAAGGGCATCCGGGTCCATGCGATCTCGCCGGGTCCGCTCAAGACCCGGGCCGCGTCGGGGATCACCGATTTCGACGAGCTGCTGGCCAAGGCCCAGGCCAAGGCGCCGATGCAGGCGCTGGTCGCGGTGGAGGATGTCGGCCGTGCCACCGCCTTCCTCGCCACCGACGCGGCC
>NZ_DATMFZ010000204.1:0-18103 GCF_035556675.1 Geminicoccus sp.
GTCTGGCAGGTCGACCTCGGCAACCCGCGCCAGACCGAGCGTTCCGGCTTCACCGGCGACACTGCCGAGCCCGGCGACGCGATCACCGTACTGGGCAATCGCTCCAAGGATCTGGACGACATGCACATGAAGGCGGTGCGCATCACGATCGACGGCCAGAACTACGACATGTACCCGGAGCGGATCCAGGACTGAGCGGCACTTCTGGCGACTTGCGCAGCACCTCGGGATGCGAGCAGGATTGTACAGTTCTGCTCCGGGAGGCTGTCGATGGCCAAGTCGAAGAAGAAGGACGCCGAGAACGGCCAGCAGAAAGAGAAGCTGCCGCGCAAGCAGTACGAACAGGAGCTGGCGCGGCTCCAGGGCGAGCTGGTCAAGCTCCAGCTCTGGCTGGCCGAGAGCAAGGCCAAGGTCGTGGTGCTGTTCGAGGGCCGCGATGCCGCCGGCAAGGGCGGGGTGATCAAGCGGATCACCGAACGGGTCAGCCCGCGTGTGTTCCGCGTGGTGGCGCTGCCCGCGCCAGGCGAGCGCGAGAAGACCATGATCTTCGGCCAGCGCTATGTGGAGAACTTCCCGGCCGGCGGCGAGATCGCCCTGTTCGACCGCTCCTGGTACAACCGTGCCGGCGTCGAGCGGGTGATGGGCTTTTGCACCGACGAGCAGTACGAGCGCTTTCTCAGCAGCGTGCCCAAGTTCGAGGCAAGCCTGATCGCAGGGGGGCTGCAGATCATCAAGTACTGGTTCGAGGTGAGCCAGGAAGAGCAGACCAGGCGGTTCGAGGACCGGATTCGGGACCCGCGCAAGATCTGGAAGCTGAGCCCTATGGACCTGGAGTCCCATCACCGCTGGTACGACTACAGCCGGGCGCGTGACCGGATGTTCCAGGCGACCGACACCGAAGTGAGCCCATGGCACGTCGTTCAGTCCGACGACAAGCGCCGTGCCCGGCTGAACTGCATCAGCCACCTCCTTGCGCAGATCCCTTACGAGGAGACGCGGCGGGAAAAGGTGGTACTGCCGGACCGGCAGAAGCCGAAAGGCTATGTCGAGCCGGACTATCCCTGGCGCCACATCCCGCAACGGTACTGAACCGGTTACGGCGGCAGGCAGCCCATTGATGGATCTCTGGGCCTGGATCGGTTCATGGCCGGGTGCCGTGCTCCTGCAGAACTCCGGCACCGCCTATCTGTTCGTCAACGCGGCGCATATCCTGGGGATCGGCCTGATCCTGGGGGCGATCCTGCCGCTGGATCTCCGCCTGATCGGCCTGTTCCGCCAGGCACCGCTCGCCGTGCTGGGACCGTTCCTGTCGCGGACCGCTGGCACCGGCGTGGCGCTGGCGAGCCTGACCGGCCTCTGGCTGTTCACCGTCGAGCCCGGCCGCTACCTGGGCAATACCGCCTTCCTGGCCAAGCTGGCCCTGCTGGCATTGGCGCTGGGCAACGTCCTGCTCCAGCACCGCAACCGGCACTACCGCGCAGCATTGGCGGGTGCGCCGCTGCATGGGAGCGTGCGCCTGCTGGCAATGGTTTCCGCGCTCGCCTGGCTCACCGCCTTGGTGGCGGGCCGCTGGATCGGGTTCCTGTGACGGGCTGGTCCAGCAGCGGGTCCGGGGTCAGCAGTTCTGCCAGGAGGTCGATCACTACCCGCACCGCCGGCGCCATGCCGCGGCGCGAGGTGAAGACCAGATGGCGCAACCCCTCGCCGCCATGCCAGTCGGGCAGGATTCGGACGAGCCGGCCATCGCGCAGGCTGCTGAGGACCAGTTGCTCCGGAAGGCAGGCGATGCCTACGCCGGCCAGCGTGCTTTCCAGGAGGATCTGGAAATCGGTGGTCGCCAGGCGCGGCTCGTGCGCAAACGTCTCCCTGGCGCCATCCGGACCTTCCAGCTGCCAGACCGTCTCGCCGGGCTGCTCGGTATGGCCGAGGGTCGGCAGGCCGTGGAGGTCGCCGGGCGAAGCGGGCGTACCATGCTGTCCGAGCAGGCCTGGGCTCGCGACCAGCAGGAGGCGGCTCGTGCCCAGGATCTTCACGATCAGGTTCGGGTCGGTATCGAGCTGCGGACGCACCCGGATCGCGACATCGATGCGGTCCTCGATCAGGTCGAGCGGCCGGCTCGTCATCACGAACTGGACCCGCAGCTTCGGATAGTTGGCCAGGAAGCGCGGCATCGTCTCTGCCAGCTGCTGCGACAGGCCGTTCGGGCAGCCGACCCGTACCAGGCCCTGCGGCTGCGCCTGGACCCGTGCCGCCGCCTCGTCGGCGGCCTCGGCCTCGGCGATCATGGCTTGGCAGTGGCGGTAATATTCCCGGCCGGCCTCGGTGACGCTCACCCGCCGGGTCGAGCGCTCCAGCAGGCGCAGCCCCAGACGCTCCTCCAGCCGGGCCACCCGGCGGCTGAGCTGCGACTTCGGCAGGCGCAGCGTCCGGGCGGCGGGCGAGAAGCCCTGGTGGCGCACCACCGCAGCGAAGCACGCCATGTCGTTCAGGTCGCGCATATCCGCCTCACTGTTCCATCGGTAGAACGCAATGTTCAGGAACAGCCAGCTACTCGCAAGATCGTCCTGCCGTTACCTCGAATGTCAGCAAGTGGACGAGAACGGGAAGGACATCACGATGAAACTGCTGCATGTCGATTCGAGCATCCTGGGCGCCGGCTCGGTCAGCCGGACCCTGTCGGCCGGCATCGTCGAACAGCTGGCCCGCGCCATGCCCGGCCTGGAGATCACCTATCGCGATCTCGGGACCGACCCGGTACCGCATCTGTCAGGCGGCTATCTGGCGGCTGGGAGTGCCGAGCCTGCAGCACTCGATCCGGCGCTGCAGCAGGACCTGACCCTGGGCAGCGAGGTCCTGGCGGAGTTCCTGGCAGCCGACATCGTGGTGATCGGCGCGCCCATGTACAACTTTACCATCAGCAGCCAGCTGAAGGCCTGGATCGACCGTCTCGCGGTCGCTGGCAAGACCTTCCGCTATACTGCGGACGGGCCGGTCGGCTTGGCCGGTGACAAGCGGATCATCGTCGCTTCCTCGCGCGGCGGGATCTACAGCGAAGGCAGTGCTCTGGCGGCGATCGACCACCAGGAGCCCTATCTGCGGGTCATCTTCGGCTTCTTCGGCATCACCGACATCCGGTTCGTGCGTGCCGAGGGCGTGGCCATGGGCGATGCCCACCGCACCCGATCGATCGACGGTGCGCGGCGCGAGATCGACCTGCTGCAGGCCGCGTGAAGGGGTCCCGCCCGGCCGCAGCCGGGCGGAACTGGCTCAGGCCTTGGCCGTCACGTTCACTATGGCCAGCACCTGGTCCAGCCGGTCGATCACCAGGTCGGCCAGGGTGCGGAACTCCGGCTTGTCGGCCACATGCCGGTTGGACGCGAAGCCGATCGTGCGCAGCCCAGCGGCGCGTGCCGACATCAGGCCGGTGATGCTGTCTTCGACGGCGACTGCCCGCTCCGGCGGCACGCCGATCAAGGCGCAGGCACGGGCATAGGGCTCGGGCCCAGGCTTGCCCTCCGTCACGTCGTCCAGGGTCACGGTCGCCTGGAGGAAGGGCAGGATGCCCAGCGCCGCCAGGTTGGCGGCCACCACCTTGGTGCTGGAGTTGGAGGCGCAGGCCTGGCGCAGCCCCGCCTCGTGCAGGGCCTGCACCACCCCTGCCGCGCCGGGCATCGCGGTGAGGCTGCCCTGGTCGGCCAGATACTCGGCATCGAGGTCGGCCAGCCAGCTGTCCATGGTGACGTGCGGCGGGAAGCGGTGCGCCACCGCGTGCCACACGTCGTACTGGTGCACGCCGACGAACACGCCGGCGTCCAGGTCGGAGACATCGACGCCGTGGCGGCGGCAGGTCGCATAGAAGACCCGCTCGTGCAGCGGCTCGCTGTCGATGAGCGTGCCGTCCATGTCCCAGACGACCGCGGCGAATTCCGGCAAGGTCATGTCAGCGCAGCGTCGCCACCTTGTCCATGAATCGGCGCACCCGGTCCTTGTCCACCGGGTTCCAGGTGTTGCCGTCGACCTTGAAATGCGTGCCGATGATGCAGCCGTCGGCGAACTCGAAGGTCTCCTCGACATTGTCGATCCGCACGCCGGTATTGGCGAACACCGGGGTGTCGGGCAGGGCTTCGCGCACCTTGCGCAACTGCGAGTGCTCGGCGGCCTGACCGGTGATGGCGCCCGAGACCAGGATCGCATCGGCCAGCGAGGAGAAGACGGCGCTCTTGGCGCGCAGCTCGATCGGCCGCTTGTCCAGTGAGTCGGCGAACTCGGCATTGATGTTGAAGAACAGCTTCAGGTCAGGACGACCGAGGTTGCGCCGCGCCAGGAAGGCGCTTTTGCAGTCGGGCTCCCAGATGCCCATGTCCGAGGCATAGACGCCGGTGAAGATCTCGCGCACGAACTTCGCTCCGGTCGCCACGGCGATCTCGACGCTGGCGGTCGGGTCCCAGAGATAGTTCACGCCGAACGGCACTTTCACTTCCGGCTTCACGGTGGCGATGATGGCGCTCATCGCCACTGCCGAGGCCAGCGGCGCCTTGAGCGAGTAGGGCCGGTCGTTCTCGTTGCCGAACATGACCGCGTCGACGCCGCCGTCCTGCAGGGCGTGGAGGTCGGCGAGCACGCCGTCGACCAGCTTCGCCATGCCGCCCTTCTCGTCGTAGAGCGAGGTGCCCGGCAGGGCGCCGATATGCACCATGGCGATGACGAGCTTCTTCCGCTCCTGCAACAGATCAAACACGATCGCACAACCTTTCGCTAGCTGGCTGCCGGATCAGCAGCCTTCTTCCTCGTCGTTGTCCGCGACGACGACTTGAACGTCGTGGCGCCGCAGTGCTTCTGCCAGTTCGGCCTCGGGCGGTCGGTCGGTCACCAGGGTCGAGATCGACTCCAGCCCGGCCACCCGGGCAAAGCTGCGCCGGCCGAACTTGCTGCTGTCGCAGAGCAGGATCAGCTCGCCGGCACGCCGGATGAAGCCCATCTTCACCTGCACCTCCTCGACCGAATAGTCGAAGATCCCTTCCGTGCTCAGCGCCGCGGCACCGATGAAGGCTTTGTTCAGCCAGTGGTCGGCCAGCTGGCGCTGGGTGATCGCCCCGCACAGCGAGCCCTCGCGTGCCCGCAGATAACCACCCACGACATAGACGTCGGACAGCACCGGGCGGCGCGTCATGGTCGCCACGGCCTGCAGGCTGTTGGTGACGATGCTGAGCCCGCTACGGCTGCCGATCTCGGCGGCCAGACAGGCCACGGTGGAGCCCACGTCCAGTCCGACCACGTCACGGTCGGCGATCAGCGCCGCCGCGGCCCGGCCGATCGCCTGCTTGGCCTTGGCACGAACATTGCGTCTGGCAGCGAACGATGGCTCAGCCGGCGCCGTTGCCGGCTTGGCCAGCACCGCACCACCATGAGAACGTTCGATGGCCCCGCTCTGCTGCAGCGCGTCCAAATCGCGCCGCACCGTCATCTCCGAGATGCCGAACTCCTTGGCGATTTCCGCCACGGAGATCTCGCCGCGCTCGATGATGGCCCCGTGCAGGGCCCGGCGGCGGGCAGCCGCCAGGACGGCGCCACCGCGCCGGCCTTCGCCGCCAGGCGGCATCGGGGCTGTGGGCTCTGCCTCGCCGTCCATCCGTGCCGCTCCAACTTCACGCGCCAATCCGCGCCGGCAGCGCGGCCGGCGGCGGGACGATAGCGGTTGGCCAAAGGTGTCGCAACATGATCGAACAGAATCGAACAGAAGCGACATGTTAGAAAATGTTTGACCGGATGCGTGACGCGGATAGCTTCGCCGGGCGGGGGAGGCGCTCCATGCCCTGGTCTGGGGGGCAGTGCGTGGAGCGCCGGTTCCCCAAGAAGGCGTGGCCGCACATGCCTAGCAAGATCCTGAGGAGGGGGCGGTGAGCGGTATCGGCAGCGATCTGGCGGGGAAGACGGCGCTGGTCACCGGTGGTGCGACCGGCATCGGGCTGGCGATCTGCCGGGTCCTGGTGGCGCAGGACATGCGCGTCGCGATCGCCGACCTGAACCTGGATGCCGCCCGTGCCGCCGCGGACGAGCTGGGTGAGGGGCATCATGCCCTGGCCATGGACGTGCGCCGCCGGGACAGCGTCGCCGACGGGTTCGCGGCCGCGCGTGCCGCGCTGGGCGAGATCGACTGCCTGGTCGCCAATGCCGGCGTGTCCACCATGAACCGCGCGGTCGACCTCACCGACGAGGAATGGGACTTCAACTTCGACGTCAACGCCCGAGGCGTGTTCCTGACCAACCAGTACGCCGCGCGCTACTTCCTCGAGACCGGCCGCAAGGGTGTCATCTGCAACACTGCCTCGCTCGCCGCCAAGGTCGGAGCACCGCTGCTGGCGCACTACTCCGCCAGCAAGTTCGCGGTGCTCGGCTGGACCCAGGCACTGGCCCGCGAACTGGCGCCCAGCGGCATCCGGGTGAACTGCGTCTGCCCGGGCTTCGTGCGCACCGGCATGCAGGAGCGCGAGGTGGTCTGGGAAGCGGAACTGCGCGGAATGACGCCGGATGCGGTCCGCGCCGAATACATCGCCATGACGCCGCTCGGCCGGCTGGAGACTCCGGAGGATGTCGCCGGAGTGGTGGCATTTCTCCTGTCGGATGCGGCCCGATTCATTACCGGGCAGGGCATCAATGTGGAGGGAGGGGTCTACACGGGCTGAGACGGCTCGCTCGGGCCCTGTCCTCGACGGCTTCATCCGGTCGATGAAGCCGCCCTGGTGCTTTTGCTTTTGATTGCTTGAGTTCATTTGCAGCTGCTAAATTGGTCAGTGATTAACTCTTGTGCTGTCGAGGGTCACTGATTACGCGTGCAGCCAGTAACCGGTTGCGGAGACCTGCGGGTCCCTGCCTGACCGCCGAGGGGGGAAACAGATGAAGCGCCGTGAGTTCGGATTGCTGGCCGGTACGGCCGGCCTTGCCTTGATGAGTGGGGCCGGGCGAGCCCTGGCGCAGGGTACGGACCTGAAGCCGACCAGTGGCGAGACCGTGTACTTCCGGGGCTGGAACTTCCGCACCGACGTGGTCCAGGCGAATGTCGCCCGCTACAACCAGGAGCTGGAAGGCAAGGTCGACTACGCCACGGTCACCGGCGATTACCCGGCGCTGATGGAGCAGAACCTGATGGCCGGCGCGGAGCTGGACATGTTCTACGCCAACCCGTCCTCGGCCTGCCGCTATTTCGATGCGGGCTGGGTGCTGACGGCCGACGAGCTGCCGAACTATGCCGAGATCGAGGCGGAGCTCTATCCGAACCTCAAGGACGCCTGGACCTACAAGGGCAAGCTCCTGGGCCTGTCCTACTTCGCCAGCACCCGTGGCACGATGGTGGTGAACCGCAAGCTGTTCGAAGAGCACGGCTTCACCGACGCCGACCTGCCGAAGAACTGGGATGAGGTCTACGATCTCATCTACAAGATGAAGGACAAGGGGATCGAGACCCCCTTCCTGCCGCACTGGTTCGGCGAGTGGTTCGGCATCTCCTGGGGCTTCGTGCTCGAGGTGATCAACCGCGGCGGCACCATCGCCGATGCCGAGACGCACAAGCCGACCATCACCACCGACGAGGACGGCCCGTACTACAAGACGCTGGCCGCCTGGAAGAAGCTCTGGCAGTCGGGAATGGTCGCCCAGGAGGTCTTCACCTTCAACGAGGGCGGCTACATCGACGCGTTCGCGTCCGGGCGCTACGTGATGAGCCCGCAGCAGATCTACGACATCGAGACCTTCAACCGTCCCGGCCGCTCGCAGATCGCCGGCAGCTGCAGCCTGGTGCCGATGGGCGACCATCCCTGGGGCATCATCGACAGCGGCCTCTACGTGATGAGCAATCGCGAGCGGTCCGAGGCACTGACCGACGACGTGAAGAAGTTCGTGTCCTGGTACGGCTTCAAGGACCAGAGCGGCAAGATCGCGATCGCCCAGAACTGGATGAAGGAGAACATGCTGTTCTCCGGTTACAAGTCAGTGATGGAGAGCCCCGAGACCGCCGAGCGCATCAAGGCCGCGATCGCCCGTCCGGAGGACTATGAGGCGATCCTGAAGGTCTACCAGAACACGCCGTTCCCCAAGGGCATCTGGAGCGTCGTCTGGTCGGAGGAGTTCAATCCGTTCCTCAAGGAGACGCTGTCGTCCTTCCTGTTCGACGATGGCGACATCGTCGAGACTCTGGAGGCGATGACCGCCAAGATCGAAGAGCTCAACGGCAAGTACGGTATCTGACCAGATGGCAGTGGGCAGCGCCGGCCAGGCGATCCAAGCATCCACCCCAAGCCGCAAGCCGCGCCGGGAGATGTCGGACACGCGCTTCGCGTTCCTGATCGGCCTGCCCGTCCTGGTGTTCCTGGTGCTCGTGGTGGCGTACCCTCTGGGGTACGCCATCTACATGAGCCTGCACCAGATCGTGTTCTTTGGCGGCTACCGGGCGAACTTCGTCGGCCTGAAGAACTTCATCGACGTCTGGAGCGACAAGAGCTTCATCAACGCGATCTGGATCACACTGCGGTTCACGGTCACCTCCGTGGTGCTGACCATGATCCTGGGCCTGTGCTTGGCCTCGATCATGAACCAGCGGATCCGCATGGCGGGCCTGGTGCGGACCCTCCTGTTCCTGCCCTGGTGCGTCTCGTCCTATGCGGCGGGCCTGATGTTCGGCCAGCTCCTCCGGGGCCAGACCGGCATCCTCACCACCATTTCCTTTGCGTTCGGCGGCACCCAGGGCGTCGACCTGATGGGGCGGGCCACGGTGGTCGAGGTCTTGGCCGTGGCCAACGCCTGGCTGATGTCACCGCTGGTGGCGTTCTTCCTGCTCGCTAACATGAAGACCATCCCCAAGCGGCTCTATGACCTGGCGGCGATCGACCGGCTCACCCGCTGGGAGACCTTCCGCTACGTGACCCTGCCGCCGCTCCAGTTCACGCTGTTCGTGTTCGCCTCGATCACCACCGTGCTCTCGATGAAGATGTTCGACATGATCCTGATCATGACCGGTGGCGGGCCCGGCACGGCCTCGGCGACGCTGACCTATCAGATCTACAAGCGCAGCTTCAAAGATCTGAATCTCGGCTACGGCGCCGCCATGTCGTTCTACCTGCTGTTCTTCATCCTGGGGGCTACGTTCCTCATCTACCTCGTCTGGGGACGAAGGGTGTCGCGCTGATGGCCAAGCGATCGATCTTCCTCTACCTCGCCATCGCGGTCGCGATCGTCTGGTCGATCTTCCCGATCTACTGGTTCTGCCGGATGGCGTTCCTGACGCCCAACGAGATCCGCCTGTTCCCGCAGCCCTTCGTGCCGCACGTGTTCGAGCTCGGCACGCTCTACAACATCTTCGGCTACGACTACGAGTACGCGGCCGGCTTTGTCAGCGGGGCGTCCGGCCAGTCGAACCAGATCATCCGCGGCGTCTTCAACGGCCTGTTCATGAGCGGCATCGTGACCGTCATCACGCTCTTCATCGTGGTGCCGCTCGCCTACGTGTTCGCGCGCATGGAGTTCCGCCACAAGGAGAAGCTGCTGTTTGCGGTGCTGCTCGCCGTGGCGCTGCCGCCGGTCTCGACCCTGATCCCGTTCTACTCGATGTATGTCCAGCTGGGGCTCAACGGCACGCGGTTCGGCCTGATCGTGGTCACCCTGACCATCACCGTGCCATTCGTCGCCTGGATGCTGATCGGCTATTTCCGCAACCTGCCGCCGATCGAGCGGCTGGCCAGGATCGACGGCTACAGCCGGACCAGCTGCCTGCTGACGCTGATCCTGCCCCTGGCCAAGAGCGGTATCGCGGTGGCCGCGGTGATCGCCTTCCTGTTCTCCTGGAACGAATACACCTACGCCCTCGTGCTGGTGAACGGCACCAGCGCCAACACGCTGCCCACGGCGATCTCGGGCTTCCTCGGCCAGTATCCCGAGCCCGGCAACCTCGCGGCGTCCGTGATCGTGACGATCATCCCGCCCGCGCTGTTCGCCTACTTCCTGCAGCGTCACGTCACCGAAATGAGCCTCGTCGATCCGGTCCGCTGAGCGCACAGACCGGATAAGGCGACCAGGAGAGCCCGATGGCCAAGATCGATCTCGTCAAGCTGCGCAAGACCTTCGGCGCCTATGTCGCCGTCGAGGGGCTGGACCTCAAGATCAACGACGGCGAATTCCTGATCATGCTGGGCCCGTCCGGGTGCGGCAAGACCACGACGCTGAACATGATCGCCGGGCTGGAATCGGCGACTGCCGGCGACATCCTGTTCGACAACGTCAACGTCACCGACGTGCCGCCGCACGAGCGCAACGTTGCGATGGTGTTCCAGTCCTCGCTGCTCTACCCGCACATCTCGGTGCGCCGGAACATCGAGACCAGCCTCAGGCACACCACCATCTCGGACGCCGAGCGCAAGCGGCGGATCGCCGAAGCCGCCAAGATGCTCGAGATCGAGCCGTTCATGGACAAGCTGCCGGGCCAGCTCTCCGGCGGCCAGCGCCAGCGCGTCGCCACGGCCAAGGCGATCGTGCGCGAACCGTCCGTGTTCCTGCTGGACGAGCCGCTCTCGGCACTCGACGCCGCGCTGCGCCTGTCGCTGCGCTCGGAACTGGTCAATCTGCAAAAGCGCCTGGGTACCACCACCGTGTTCGTGACCCACGACCAGGTCGAGGCCATGACCATGGGCGACCGGATCGCGGTCATGAACAGCGGCCGGCTCGAGCAGATCGGCACGCCCGACGAGATCTACAATTCGCCGAGCACCGTGTTCGTCGCGGGCTTTTTGGGCTCGCCGCCCATGAACCTGCTGGAAGGCGATCTCGCAGGCGGCTTCTTCCGGCGCGGAGGGCTCGCCGTGCCGGTTCAGGGGCCGGGTGGCAAGGTCACGCTCGGCGTGCGCCCGCAAGACGTGGTGGTGACCGAGGCCACGGCACCCGGCGCCCTGCCGGTCACCGTCTATGCGGTGGAGCATCTGGGCCGCGAATCGGTGCTGATCGCGGACGACGAGCACGGCAGCAAGGTGCGGGCCCTGGTGGCGCCGGGCTGGCATGCCAGGGTTGGCGAGAAGCTCGGCATCGTGCCCGATCCGGCGCGCTGCCTCCTGTTCGACACGAATGGTGCGCGGATCTACGAAACGGTCGCTCGCGCGGCCTGATCCCTTCTTTGCGGACGTCTTCCAGATGAACTTCGACGTGATCATCGTGGGTGCCGGGGCTGCCGGCGCCGTGCTGGCCGCCCGCCTGAGCGAGGACAAGGAGCGCAACGTGCTGCTCCTGGAGGCGGGCCAGGACTTCCGCAGCGCCGACGCACCGCCGGAGATGCAGAGCCCGAACCCGTTCAACCTGCTGCTGCCGGAGCGCTTCCAGAAGCAGTTCATGTATGCTGACCTGAAGTCGCGCCGCACCAAGAAGCAGGACCACCGCATCTACTGGCGCGGCAAGGGCATGGGCGGCTCCACCAGCGTGAACGGCCAGATCGCGATCCGCGGCGTGTTGCATGCCTTCGACCGCTGGGCGGAGATGGGCTGCGAGGGCTGGTCCGGGCAGGGCGTGCTGCCGTTCTTCAACCGGCTGGAAGACGACCCGATCGAGGCCGTGCATCACGGCAAGGGCGGGCCGATCCCGATCTACCGCGCGCCGGTCGAGAGCTGGGGCAATGTCGACAAGGCGCTGCGCGAAGGTGCGATGGCGCTGGGCCATCCCTGGCATGACGATTCCAACGCGCCGGACGCCGATGGCGTCTGCACCTATGCGATCAACAACCGCAACGGGAAGCGCGTTTCCACCAACGACGCCTATCTGGAGCCGGCACGCGGCCGCCCGAACCTGACCATCCTGGGTGAGGCCAACGTCGACAAGGTGCTGCTCGACGGCAAGAAGGCCACCGGCGTGAGTGCCATCGTCAAGGGCCAGCGCCAGGTGTTCCACGCCCCGCTCGTGGTCCTGTCGGCCGGCGCCATCGCCACCCCGCCGATCCTGCAGCGCTCCGGCATCGGGCCAGGCGCACTCCTGAAGAAGCACGGCATCGAGGTCGTGGCCGACCTGCCGGTGGGCACCGGCTTCTTCGACCATCCCTATTGCCGCTACGAGCTCAAGCTGAAGAAGGAGTTCAAGTCGACCGACCCGAACGAGCGGCACACCAATTGCTGCGTGAAGATGAGCACCAACCTGCCGGGCGGCTCGCCGCAGGACATCCTCTACATCTCGATGAACCATGGCGGCTTCGGGGTGGAGAGCGACAGCGCCCAGTTCGGCGAGGCGATGCTCAACCTGATCCTGATGTGGGCGAACAGCCGCGGCACGGTCGAGATCGCCTCGCCCGACCCGTTCGTGCAGCCGATCGTCGAGGAGAACATGCTGGACGACGCCAGCGACCTCGCCCGGATGCGCGTCGCCTACCGGCACCTGGCGGAGATCGCCAAGCAGGAGGCGGTCCAGCGCATCTCGGACAAGATCCTGCTGGCTGACACCGACCTGCCGCTCTCCTGGATGGAGACCGCGACCGACGACCAGGTCGACGACTTCCTCCTGGAGCATTCCAACGACGCCCAGCACGGTGCCGGCGGCTGCCCGATGGGCTCGGCCGATTTCGACGACAGGAAAAGCGTGGTCGACCCGCATTGCCGAGTGCGCGGCTTTGCCGGCCTGCGCGTGGTCGACGCCTCGATCATGCCGCTGGACTGCCAGGCCAACACCAACCTCACCACTATCATGATCGGCGAGAAGATGGCCGACGAGCTGCGCCGGGCATGATTACCGACCAGGACGTCATCGAGCTGCTCTCGGCTCTGGTCCGCATTCCCTCGGTCAACCCGGCCTTCCGCCAGCCGAACGACCCGCCGGAGTGGTTCGGCGAGGCGACGGTGGGCCATGAAGTGGCCCGCCGTCTGAGCGCGATGGGCCTGGAGCCGGAGTTGGACGAGGCCCTGCCCGGCCGCGCCAACGTGCTGGCGACGCTCAAGGGCACGGCTGGCGACGGCCGCCGGATCGTGTTCGAGTGCCACATGGACACGGTCCAGGTCACCGGCATGAGCATCGAGCCGTTCACGCCAGTGGTGCGCGATGGCCGCCTCTACGGGCGTGGCTCGGTCGATGACAAGGCCTGCATCACCATGATGTTGCTGGCCATGCGCGAGCTGGTGGCCGATCCGCCGGCGGTCGACGTCGAGTTCGTGGCGGCAGTGGACGAGGAATTCCAGTTCAAGGGCGTGCTCCACCATCTGGCCCGCAAGGACGGGCTGGTCGGCGGGGTGGCCGGCGAGCCGACCTCGCTGCAGGTGGTCACCGCCTGCAAGGGCTGCGTGCGCTGGACGATCGAGGTGCGCGGCAAGGCGGCGCACACCTCGCAGCCACAGGAAGGCATCGACGCGATTGCGATCGCGACCGACCTTTTGGCCCATCTGCGCTTGACGATCGATCCGGAACTTCGGGTCCGCAGCCATCCGCTGGTCGATGCGCCGAGCCTGATCTGCACCATGATCGAGGGCGGGCAGGGACCGAACACGGTGCCGGCCCGCTGCGTCATGACCTTCGATCGCCGCACCCTGCCGGGCGAGACCGGCGAGGACGCTTGGCGGGAGATCGATGCGGCGGTGCGCGGCTTCGCCGCGAACCTGCCGGAAGGGGCGGCGATCACCATGCATCCGCCCTTCATCGATTCGGTCTCCATGGACGTATCGCCCACCGCGGCGATCACCGAGGCGGCGCGTGCGGCCTGCCGCAAGCATGGCCTGTCCGACGAGATCGTGGGCGTGCCCTATGGCTCCGACGCGACCAAGCTCACCGCGGTGGGGGTACCGACCATCATCTTCGGGCCCGGCTCGATCGACCAGGCGCACACCGCGGACGAGTTCGTCCCGGTCGCCGAAGTGACCACGGCCGCCAAGGTGCTGGTCGACCTCGCCCGCAGCTTTGCCTGAGCAGCCCGCATGAGCCTCGTCATCGGCCTCGACATCGGCACCACCTCGACCATCGGCATCCTGGTGGAATTGCCGGCGACCGTCCTGGCCGTGGTCAGCCGGCCGGTCACCTTCTCCGCCCGCCATCCCGGCTGGGCCGAGGAGGACCCGGAGGAATGGTGGGCGAACGCCTGCTCGATCCTCCAGGAGCTGGCCGGCCTGGTGCGGGGCCGCGAGCGGGAACTACAGGGCCTGTGCGTCACGGGCATGCTGCCGGCGGTGATCCTGCTGGATGCCCAAGGCAGGGTGCTGCGCCCGGCCATCCAGCAAAGCGATGCGCGCTGCAGCCAGGAAGTGCTCGATCTGGCCGGTGAGGTCGACGAGGACTGGTTCCTGAAGACCACCGGCAACGGGGTGAACCAGCAGATCGTCGCGGCCAAGCTGCGCTGGATCGAGAAGCACGAGCCGGACGTGTTCGCCCAGATCGCGACCGTGTTCGGCTCCTACGACTTCATCAACTGGCGGCTCACCGGCAAGCGGGTCGCCGAGCACAACTGGGCGCTGGAGGCGGGCTTCATCGATCTCGCCACCCACCGGATCGACGACCGACTGGTGGCGCTGGCCCATGTGCCGCGCGAGGCCGTGCCGGACAAGTCGGTGCCGCATGAGATCCTGGGCGAGATCCTGCCTGAGGTGGCACGGGCCACCGGCCTGCCGCAGGGCCTGAAGGTGATGGGCGGTGCCGCCGACCACATGTGCTCCACCCTGGCGGCCGGCATCATCGCCCGCGGCGATGTCCTTCTGAAATATGGCGGCTCGGCCGACATCATCATCGCCACCGACCTGCTCATGCCGGATGCGCGGCTCTATACCGACTACCACCTGATCCCCGGCCTCTACGCGCCGAACGGCTGCATGGCCTCGGGCGGCTCGGGCCTGAACTGGCTGGCGACGGTCCTGGCCCATGAGCGGCTCGACGGCGAGACCCCGCATCAGGCGCTCGACCGGCTGGCCGAAGCGGTGCCGCCCGGCAGCGACGGGCTCACCTGCCTTCCCTACTATCTGGGCGAGAAGACCCCGATCCACGACCCGCTGGCGCGCGGTACGCTGATCGGCCTCAGCCTGAACCATACGCCCGGCCATATCTGGCGGGCGACGCTGGAAGGCTTCGCACTGGCCCAGCTCCACCATGTCGAGGTGCTGCGGGAGATCGGCCATGCGCCCAAGCGCTTCTTCGCCTCCGACGGCGGCGCCAAGAGCCGGATCTGGATGCAGATCCAGGCCGACATTCTCCAGGAGCCGATCCGGCTGCTTGAGAACCATCACGGGTCCTGCGTCGGTGCGGCCTGGGTGGCGGCGGTCGGCACCGGGGCCGGGGTGGACTGGGCCGACATCACCGCGCTTTGCCGCCACGGCCGGCTGATCGAGCCGGACCCGGCCAATGCCGGGGCCTACCGGCAGGCCTATGCCGACTACCGCGCTCTTTATCCCGCGCTGTCGCCGTTCTTCCACCGGCACGGGTCCGCGGCCTGAATCACAGTTCCTGCTTGACGTACATGGATGCCGCCGCTCTCGATCTGGCAGGAGGAGAGCCGCGTGGTCATCGTCCGACCTGATCACCAGAAGACTTCGGCCAGCCGTCGATGAAGCGGCAGGTTCCCAGCGGCTGGCTGCTCGGCGTCATCGTGGGCGCACTCCTGGTCACCGCGGTGGCGGTGCCCTGGTGGCTGGTGCAGTCCGTGCGCAGCGCCCGCCTGGCCGTGGGCCACACGCATGAGGTCATCACCACCACCCAGGAATTCCTGTCCGCCATTCAGGACGCCGAAACCGGTCAGCGCGGCTACCTGATCACCAGCCAGGAGTCCTATCTCCAGCCCTACAAAGCCGCACTCGGGCAGGTTCACGACCTGCTGCATCGGCTTTCCAGCCTGAGCGCCGCCGATCCGCTTCAGGTCGAGCGGATCGGCCGCCTGTCGGTGTTTGCCGAGCAGCGGCTGGCCGAGCTCGAGAAGAACATGGCCCTGGTCCGGGAAGGGCGTGCCCGGGCGGCGGAAGCGCTCACCAGCAGCGACCGCGGCAAGATCGCGATGGACAATGTCCGTCAGGTCGTGGCCGAGATCGAGGCAGCGAATGATGAGCAGCGCGAACAACTGATCAGCGAGGCCAGACGCGCGGAGAGGTTCTCCCTGGTCAGCATGATCGCCATTCTGGCCGCGCTCGTCGCGGTGCTGGCAACCGCCGGGGTCCTGCTGCGCAAGACGCTGAACTCATTCCGGCAGGCCGAGCAGCGGGCCGACGAGAATGCCGAGCAGCTGCGGGTGGCGCTGGACAGTTTGAGCCAGGGCATCAGCGTGTTCGATGCGGACAACCGGCTGATCGCCTGGAACACCTGCTTCGTCGAGCTCTTCTCGGTGCCGGCCGCCTATCAGGTGGTGGGCACGCCCTACACCAGCTTCGTCCGGCATGACTGGGTCGATGAGGAAGGCGATTTCCTGGAGACGCCGGAGCAGCTCGCAGCCGCACCGCCCGAGGCGGCGCGGCCTGGCGAGCCCATCGTCTACGAGCGGCGGCGCAGGGACGGACGGACGTTCGAGATGCGGCGCACGCCGGTGTCCACGGGTGGGTTCGTGGTGACCTATACCGACATCACCGCCCGGCTGAAGACGGAGGCACAGCTGCGTGCCTCCCAGCGCATGGAGGCGGTGGGCCAGCTCACGGGCGGGGTTGCGCACGACTTCAACAACCTGCTCACCGTGGTCGTGGGCAATCTTGACCTGCTGCTCCGCGACGTGCAGAAGGCCAGGCCGAACGCCGGGCGCGATCCGGAGCTGGCGGCCAAGCTGCGGGCAGCTTTGGGTGCCGCCGAGCGCGGTGCCCAGCTCACTCGTCAACTCCTGGCCTTCGCCCGGCGCCAGCCGCTGGAGCCCCAGCCGCTCGATCTGGGGCGCGTGGTCGCCGAGGCCGCGACCCTGCTGCGCCGCTCGCTGGGCGAAACCGTCGAGATCGAGGCGGCGACCGCTGCCGGCCTGTGGACGGTGCTGGCGGACCCGGCCCAGCTCGAGAACCTGATCATCAACCTGGCGCTGAACGCCCGCGACGCCATGCCCGAGGGTGGCCGGCTGACGATCGAACTGGCCAATGTCGTGCTCGATGCCGAGTACGCCCGCGAGAACCCGGAGGCGCCAGCCGGCCAGTACGTGCTGCTCGCCGTGAGCGACACCGGGCACGGCATGGCGCCGGACGTGGCCGCCCGTGCCTTCGACCCATTCTTCACCACCAAGCCGGAGGGCAAGGGCACCGGGCTCGGGCTGTCCCAGGCCTATGGCTTCGTCAAGCAGAGCGGCGGGCACATCAAGATCTACTCGGAGGTCGGCCACGGCACCACAGTCCGGGTCTACCTGCCGCGCACCAACCGCAGCGTCACCCAGGCCGAGCGCTCGCCGGTCGACCTGCCACTCGGAACCGGCCGCACCGTCCTGGTGGTGGAGGATGACGAGCAGGTGCGCCGGACGGTCGTCGCGATGCTGCACGATCTGGGCTATGCCACGATCGAGGCCGGCGACGGCAACAGCGCGCTCGCGATACTGGCGACCGACCAGCGCGAGATCGACCTGATGTTCACCGACGTGGTCCTGCCGGGCGTGCTGCGCGGGCGCGAACTGGCGGACCGGGCGCGAGCGATCCGGCCGCGGCTGGCGATCGCCTATACCTCCGGCTACACGCAGAATGCCATCATCCACCACGGCCGGGTCGACGAGGGCATCGTCTTCCTGAGCAAGCCGTATCGCAAGGACGACCTGGCCCGGAAGCTGCGCGAGGCGCTGCTGGCCGTCGGCAACTGGGGCAATGAGGAGCCTGCTCGGGAGCAGGTCCGCGTGGATAGCTTCCAGCCGGGCGTGGTCCTGATCGTCGAGGACGAGGCCATCGTCCGCCTCTCGACCCTGGGCTTCGTAGAGGCGCTGGGGCATCGTGGCGTCGGGGTCGGCACCGCCGCCGAGGCGCTGGCGGTCCTGACGGAGGGACGCGACCGGATCGACCTCGTGATCCTGGATGTCGGCCTGCCCGACCGCTCGGGCGAGGACCTGGCCCTGCAGATCCGCGAGCAATGGCCGGGCCTGCCGATCATCATCGCCAGCGGCTATGGCGGCGGGGCAGAAGCGGCCGAGCCGGGAACGGCACGGTTGGCCAAGCCCTACGACCTGTCCGCGCTCAGCGCT
>NZ_DATMFZ010000205.1:0-3641 GCF_035556675.1 Geminicoccus sp.
CACCAGCGGTGCTGGGCGACCCGGGATGAAGCCCGCCGTGACCTGTTCGCTTACATCGAGGGCTACTACAATCGAAAGCGTATCCACTCGGCTCTCGGCTATATCACACCCGAGCAGGCCGAACGGAACACTAGCTAACCCACTGTCCGCCAAATCGGGGGAAGATCAATCCACCATGATCCGCCAGCAGGCGGATGATCCATCGCCGCAGGCGTTCAGGTCAGGAGACCTGAACGGAGGCCCGAACTCAGGCGGCAGGCTGCGCCACTTGGCGCCATTCTGGCAGCGCCAGATGATCGCCTCGATGGTGCGCCGCAGGTCATGGTGCTGGGTCTTGCGGTGCGGGCGGCACGCCTCGATCAAGGGCGCCAGCACCGCCCACTGTCTATCCGTCAGCACGACCGTCATCCCATCCATCCAACTGCTGCTCATGGCATAGCAGATGGGGACGGACTTCAGGAGCTAACGGACCCTAGGGCATGTCAGGGATCGAGCCAAAGATGATCGCACTCCTGGCAAACATGAGGGTGGCGACAGCGACGATTGCAGGCCCGCGCCGTCCAGCGGATATTTGCTCGTGATCGCGGTGAACCGGCGGAAGTACACATCCCGGGCAAAGCTCCGTTCGAGACCCTTCTGCTCGGCAGCATCAAGAAGCCGCTCTGGGCAATGATGAGGACTTCGAGGTGACTGCCATGTACGTCGATGGCCAGGGCCTGACCAGTAGGATCTGGTCGAGCTGGTTGCAGTCGGCGCGGCGCCAGGGTTACACGCCGGACCAGCAGGCGGCCGAGAGTGACGACTGCGGCATGCGGTGCGGATTCCTCCTGCCGCTCGGTCCCGTCGTCGCCTGTTCGGCAACCGCTCTCGAAGTGCTGAGCGGAGGCAGCTGGCTGGGGAGGATGGTGGCATCTGGCCCAGCAGCATGCCTCGGCCAGCCACAGCACGGTGCGCAGGTCATGCGTCATGGCCTCGGACGTGCCTGCTGTCAGCCGCCGCAGTGCTTGGTCGAAGACCGCGCGTTCCATCAGCGCCGCTGACACCACTCCGCAGGATTGATGCTCCACATCGATAGGAAAGTTCCCTGGCCGTAGCCGCAGCGACGGGGCCGGCCGGTGCGACCCGGGGCAACGCGTCACCGATCGCAGTTCAGGTCGGCGCTGCCCGGCATCCTTGGACGGCGTCAGGCAGGATCAACGCCTGCTCCTCCTCGCTCGTGCCGGTGAGACAGCGATGGCGCCATGGATCGATGGACATATTGCCAATCTGGGCCCTGCAGGGTCCGCCACACGCGCTCAATCCGGTGAAAAGACAGCCAGCCGTGACGGACCGGCCGGATCCTGGTAGGCCGTTCGGCATGAGCAATGCGATCGACGACTATCTGCGTCATGTGACGGCGCATGCGGCGCGGCTGGCGGGGCCGGGGCGGGCGGAGCTGGAGGCGGTGGCCGAAGCCTGCCTGCAGGCGGTCCTGCGCGATCGAGCGGTCTGGTTGATGGGTACAGGGCATGGCCAGTGCCTCGCCCTGGAACTGCATCACCGCGCCGGCACGCCGGCCTGCTTCTTGCCGATGGCCTCGCCGGTCCTGGCGTTCGCCGAGGGAGCCGCCATGGAAACGGCGCTGGAGCGGCAGGCGGCGCTGGCACCGGCACTGGTCGAGCGGCACGATTGGCACGAAGGCGATGTGCTGATCGCGATCTCGTCGAGTGGGACGACGCCGCTGACGGTGGAGGTGGCGCGGCTGGCAAAAGTGCGTGGACTCGTGGTGGTGGCACTGGGCTCGCCCGCCTGCGCGGGGACGCGGCCCGAGCGGGTTTCCCTGTTCGCCCTGGCCGATCACGTGCTGGACAATGGCGCGCCGGAAGGCGACGCGGTGGTGCCGTTGGGCGATGATTTGCGCGTCGGTGCCTTCTCGAGTGTCGGCGGGGCGATGATCCTGCAGCTCCTGGCGGTGCGGCTGGCTGTGCTGCTGCGGGAGCAGGGCGTTGCACCACCGGTCTGGCGTGCATCGGCACTGCCCGGAGCGGACGCGCATAACGATCGGCTGGCCGCGGTCTGGCGCGGGCGCAACCGGAGCCTCTGAAGCGGAGGACATGGCATGGCGGATGGTACCCTGATGGCAGCGGAAGCGGCCAGCGCTCCGGACCGGGTCGCCCGGCTGATCCGGGACGAGGAGGGTGCCATCGCGGCGATTGCCGCGGCACTGGCCGAATCTCCGCCTGGCTTGGCGGTGACGGTGGGCCGTGGCAGCTCCGACCATGTCTGCACCTTCGCCGCCTGGAGCTTTGCCCGCTGGCTGGGCCTGCCTTGCATGTCGCTGCCTCCGTCCCTGATCACCCGGGAAGCGGCGCCGCTGCGGGTGCAGGACGCGCTGCTGTTGGCGGTATCCCAGTCCGGCCGGGGTGCCGACGTGGTCGAGGTGATGGGCTGGGCAGGGCTGGCTGGCGCCTGCACCGTGGCGCTGGTGAACGATCCGGCCTCGCCCCTGGCCGAGGCTGCCCGGTTCGTGCTCGACCAGCAGGCAGGCCCGGAACAGAGCGTCGCGGCGACCAAGTCGGTGATCTGCTCCATGGCCGCGGTGCAAGCGCTGACTGCCGCGCTGGCTGGTCGACCAGCCCTCCGTTCGGCGTTGATGCGCCTGCCGGATGATCTGGCAGGAGCCGTGGGCAGGGCGGACCACCTGCCGATCGAGAAGCTGGCTCATGCGCACAACGCGTTCGTGCTCGGTCGCGGCGCCGGGCTCGCCGCCGGCCTGGAGATCGCCCTGAAGCTGAAGGAGACCTGCGGGCTATCCGCCGAGGCGCTGTCTGCCGCCGAGGTGCGCCACGGTCCCCGCGAGGTGGTGGGCCCGGGCTTCCTGGTGCTGGCCATCGCCCTGCCGGGCCCGAGCGAGCCGGATGTCCGGGCGGCTTCGGCCGAGTTGGCCCAGCAGGGTGCCGACATCCTGACGCTCGGCACCCGTCCGGGGGATGACTGGATCCTCCCATCGATCGATCCGGTCAACGCACCCTTGGCCGCGTTACAGCTGGTCTATCCGGCCATCGCCCGTGCCGCGCAGGCCCGCGGCCGCGACCCGGACCGGCCGCGCACCCTATCCAAGGTGACCAGCACCTTCTGACGCCTCCAGCTTGGGCCCGGTCATAAGGCGGTAGAGAGGCGTGCCTCTTGCAGGCCGTCACGACGGCGCGCAGGACTGCTCAGAGGCTGTCTCGGGTCCTGCAGGCCCAGGGACTACCTGCAGGCGGTCCCCGCTTGGTGGACGGTTCTAGCTGTATGGTCCCAGAGGGTGGTGTGACGGGTCGAGCCTGAACCGATTGGGTTCTTTGGCTCAGGCTTGGCAGATCAACTCGTAGGGCAAGGCCGCGTAGGGTCTTGAGCCAGCGGACATGGTCGTAGGCATCGACGCACAGCTGCAGATGGGCCCGGAACTGGTCGTGGCAGTCGTAGTGATAGCGCTTGACCGTCGCGTTCTTGATCATGCGGTTCATCCGTTCGACCTAGGCCCGTTAGTTCTTGAGCCAGTCGAGGGAGGCGGCGAGGCAGAGGACGCCCATGAAGGAGCGGGCGGTCTTCTCGTAGCGGGTGGCGATGGCGCGCCCCTCCTTGAGCCTGGCCCACAAGCGTTCGACCCATCGAGGGCG
>NZ_DATMFZ010000206.1:0-3348 GCF_035556675.1 Geminicoccus sp.
ACCGAGGCCATCATCCATCCCGATGACAGCCCCGGCGTCGTGGAAGCGTTCGAGCGCTCCTTGGCCAGCGGCGAGCGTCTCTCCATGAAATGGCGCATGCGCCGGGCCGATGGCGTGTATCGCTGGATGGCGGCGAGCGCCGAAGCGATGCGGGATCAGGACGGCCGGATTACCCAATGGTACGGCCTCTGCCATGACATCGACGATCAGATGCTGGCTGAACAGACTCTGCGGCAGAGCAAGCAGCAACTGGAGCAGATGATCGACGCAGTGCCCGTCAACATCCTGAGCTTCGATCCTTCGCGCAGGCTGACCTACGCCAGCAGACGATACCTCGACACGGTCGGGTCACCAGGGCGCATCCAGGATTTCGAAGCCCTGGCACGGGATGTCGCTCACCCGGACGATCTGCCGGTCATGCTTAGCCGGGCACTGGATGGATTCCGAACCGGCGAGCCGTTCGTGAACCGGTTTCGCCGGCGCTGCAGCGATGGCGTCTATCGCTGGATCGAGGCCCGCGCGCAGGCCCTGCGCGATGCGGATGGCCAGATCGTGCAGTGGTACATCGCCTCGATCGACATCGAGGAGGAGATGCAGGCGCAGGAGGCCTTGCGCGAGCGGGAGCGATTCCTCTGGCAGCTCGTGGAAACCCTGCCGGCCATGATCGATTGCGCGGCACCGGATGGCGAACCGGTCTACCGGAGCCAGCAGCTCCGTGCGTTTCTGGGCTACGAGCTCGAGGAGCTGAACGAGACGGGTGGGTCGCGTTTGATGCAGACGCTGGATGCAGGCGTCCATCCCGACGACCTCATCGCCGTGAAGAAGGACTATGCCAGCTGCCTGCAGACGGGCGAGCCCTATGCGCGCCGCCACCGCCTGCGACGCCATGACGGTGCCTATCGCTGGGTCGAGACGCGTGCGGCACCCATGCGCAACGCCGACGGCGCCATCGTCCAGTGGAACGTGATCTGCCTCGACATCGATGCCGAGATCCGCATGCAGGAGGACCTCCGGCTGGCGCAGGAGCGCTTGGCACGCGCGGGCCAGGCAGCGAGCCTCGCCGAGCTTTCCGCCTCCATCGCTCATGAGGTGAACCAGCCCCTGGCGGCAGTGGTCTGGAACTCCCAGGCCTGCCAGCGCTGGCTGGCCGCCAGCCCGCCCAACCTGGACCGGGCCCGGACCACGGTCGAGCGGATCATCCGCGACGCGAACGCGGCCGCGGACGTCGTCAGCCGGATCCGCGCCCTGTTCAGGCAGGCGGTCGCCCCCCGGCATCGCGCCTCGATCGGGGACTTGGTCGCCGATGTCGGGCGGCTGCTCGCGGACCGGACGGCGCAGACGCGGGTCGGCGTCGAGACGGACGTCGCTGCCGATCTGCCCGCCATCCCGTTCGACGTCGTCCAGCTCCAGCAGGTGCTGGTCAATCTCATGCGCAATGCGATCGAGGCGATGGAGGGGCATACAGCAGAGCCGCGCCTCGGCATTCGTGCCGTGCGTGATGGCAAGGCCGTGCGGGTCGAGGTGAGCGACAACGGACCGGGGGTCCCGCATCCGGAGAAGGTCTTCGACGCCTTCTTCACGACGCGGCAGACCGGCATGGGGATGGGCCTCGCCATCTGCCGGTCGATCGTCGAGTCCCATGGCGGGCGGTTGTGGGTCGATCGCAACGATGCCGGCGGCGCCACCTTCGCCTTCACCCTGCCGATGGAGGCACCCGAACCCTCATGACGGCGGAGGCGCCCATCGTGCTGATCGTGGATGACGACCCAGGCGTGCGCGACGCTCTCTGCGGGCTGCTGGAAGCCCATGGCATGCGCGTGGCGGTCTACACTTCGGCGGAGGATTACGTGCGCGCGGCCAGGCCCGCGGTGCCGGCGTGCCTGCTCCTCGACGTCGAGCTTCCAGGCATCAACGGGCTCGACCTGCAGGCGCAGCTCACGGATGCCGATCACCCGCCGATCGTGTTCCTCACCGGCCATGGCGACATCCCATCCTCGGTGCGCGCGATCAAGCATGGTGCCGTGGACTTTCTGACCAAGCCGTGCAGCGACGAGGCGCTGATGGCCGCCATCGCGGCCGCCTTCATCCAGGACCGGCGCATTCGCACCGAGCGCGCGGACCTCGAGCGCCTCCAGGCGCGCTACCGCACGCTGACGCCCCGTGAGCGCGATGTCCTGCCGCTCATCGTGAGCGGCCTGCTGAACAAGCAGGCCGCCGCCGAACTGAAGCTCAGCGAGGTCTCGCTCCAGGTGCACAAGCGCAACGTGCTGCGGAAGATGGGCGCCCCCTCGCTCGCCGACCTCGTGCGAATCGCCCTGCGGCTGGGGGTTCCGGTCACGCATTCACGTCGCGGAAAGAAGCAAGCGTGAGCAGCCCCAGGCACACCATCGCGGTCGTGGACGACGACAGCCGGCTGCTGGAATCGCTGGAGAACCTGCTGGAGTCGGCAGGCTACGCGGTCCGGACCTACTCCTCGCCCAGAACCTTCCTGGCAGCGGGACTGACCGGGCTGGACTGCCTGATCACGGATATCGGCATGCCCGAGATGGATGGCTTCCAGCTTCGCGACGTCGTTGCCAAGACGCGTCCGGACCTGCCCGTCTTCATGGTGACCGGCCGCCACGAGATCACGGATCAGCCGGGCAAGGCCGCCCTGGCGGCCGCACTGTTCCGCAAGCCCATCGATGGCCAGCTCCTGCTGGCTGCAGTGGAGAAGACCCTGGTCAAGTGACCCGGGGGAGGGATCATGTTGCAGCAATCGTCCCGGCCGGCCCTGCCCTCGCCGGAGCTCACCGGCCAGCCCATCGTCCTGGTGGTGGATGACGACTTGGCCGTCCGCGAAGGCCTGAGCGAACTCATCCGGTCGGTTGGGCTGGCCCCGGCCTGCTTCGCTTCCACGCAGGAACTGCTGGCATCGGGAGAACTGGCCCGGCCGGGCTGCCTGATCCTCGACGTGCGCATGCCCGGCACCAGCGGCCTCGACCTCCAGCGGCACCTGGTGCAGGGCGGGCAGCACAAGCCGATCATCTTCCTGACCGGGCACGGGGACATTCCGATGACGGTGCAGGCCATGAAGGCGGGGGCCGTGGACTTCCTGACCAAGCCGGCCCGGGATCAGGTCCTGCTCGATGCCATCGCGCGCGCGATCGAGCGGGACCAGGCCGATCGTGCGGAGATGCGCAGGGCGCGTCAGCGTGGGGAGCGTTTCGCGACCCTGACACCACGTGAGCGGCAGGTCTTCCGGGAGGTGGCCAGAGGCCAGCTGAACAAGCAGATCGCCTTCGGCCTCGGCATTGCGGAGGTCACGGTGAAGGTCCACCGGGGCAACGTGATGCGCAAGCTGCAGGC
>NZ_DATMFZ010000207.1:0-11851 GCF_035556675.1 Geminicoccus sp.
CGTTTCGGAGATGTCGCCCTGCGCCTCGGGCGAGACCAGGGTCAGGTGCTTGTGCTTGGTCGCGGCTGCCATCGTCATCCCGTCGCCTCCGGCGACCGGCATCATCCGGTCGTCTAGCCGCCGAACGTCGGTCGGGCCGGCTTCGTTCCCCAGTCGCCAGCCAAAGGCTGCGCAGTCGAGGATGGACATCTAGCCGCCCGCGCCGCGGATCGACAACGTCAGCATTTCTTTAGTGCGATTTCAGGACAGCCGAACCCGCGTCAGATCCCGGCCCCGGTCTCCGCCTGGATGCGCTGCGCCACCCGTTCCTGCAGCCGCCAGAGATGCCGGTCATGGATGCCGTACTGCTCGAGCGACGCCACGGTCTTGTAGAGATATTCCGCGCAGGACCCGCCATGGCCGCAGGCTCTCGCCAGCATCGCGACCGTTTCGTCCGGGACCGGCTCCGGCCGGTAGTAGGAGCAGGCCCGGTTGGCCACGAAGCCCAGGGCACGGACATTGCCCGTCGCCGTTCGCACGTCGAACCAGTGCGGCCGGTTGCCAGAATCGGTGTAGACGAGTTCCCGGCGCAGCAGCAGCTCGATGTCCTTGCCCACCTCGGCGTCGGGCAGGCGGAATAGCACGCCCTTGCAGGAGCCGCCGCGGTCCAGCGCCAGCATCAGGCCAGGCTCCTCGGGCGTGCCGCGCCAGCGGGTCAGATGGAGGCAGTAGGCGCGGTGCCAGCCATGGACGGTGCCGACCCGCGCCTCGGCATGGCCGAAGGTCGGGTTCCACAGGAGCGAGCCATAGGCGAAGACCCACAAGGGCTCGCCCGGCCGGATCTCGCCGATTAGCCGCTCGGTCATCTGCCGGTACTGCTCGTCGCTAAGGAGCGCCAGGTCCGCGGGATGGCCGGGATCGGGAACCACGCGATGGACCCGGCTCACCAGGTCGGGGGTCAGGGCGCGCATGCGGGCGCGCCGGCTGTTCGTTGCATCGATGCGGATACTCATGCCGTTGCGGCTGGCTCCTCCAGGGCATGTTCCGGCGCCCAGCCGAAGAAGCTGCGGCCGAGGATGCCGGTGAGCTCGGTCAGGCTCTGCTGGATGAAGTCGTCCAGCGCATGCACCGAGCCGGTGGCGATCACCCTGGTCACCTTGGCCGGCTCCAGGTCGTCGCGGAGCCCGTCCAGATGCTCGATCGCCCGGCTGGCCGCACGCAGCCCGTAGCGGCGGCGCAGATGGTGCAGATGCTCCTCGATGGCGGCCAGATGGTGGGCCACCGAGCGCGGGAAGGACGGGTCGCACAGCATGAACAGCGTGACCTTCTCCTGGTTGATCTCGCGCGGATGGCGGCGCCGGAAGGCCTGGTAGCCGGCGGCCGAGCGCAGCAGCGCCGTCCAGTAGCTGACGTCGCCGGCCGCGTCATCGCCCTCGCGCAGGGCTGCCGCGAGCAGTTTGGCGTCCAGCAGCCGCGTGGTCTGGTCGGCGCACTCGATCGCCCGGCCGAGCTCGTAGAAGGCCCAGGCCTCGTCCCGGTAGAGCGTGCCGGCGGTGATGCCGTAATGGGCGTCGCAGCCGTCCTTGATCTGCGCGCACAGCCGCGACAGCCGCTCCTCGGCCAGGTCGTCGATGCCGAGCGTCAGCACCCGGTTGTAGAAGATGTTGAGCTGGACCCACATCTCGGTGGTGATCAGCGGCCGGAGCGTGCGCGCATTCTCCCGCGCCGCCCAGATGTCGCTCACCAGCGAGTTCGGGTTCTCCCGGTCCAGCACATAGAAGCGCAGCACCGACTGGGCGGAGGGCTGACCGTGCTTCTCCTCGAAGCGCCGGCGGTCCGCGTTGATGTCCAACACCACGCCCCAGTCATGGGCGCCGCGACTGTCGCGGGAAAAGGTCTCCTGCACGTCCAGGATCCGCGCCAGGTTCTCGGCGCGTTCCACGTAGCGGCCCATCCAGAAGATGCATTCGGCGTAGCGGGCGAGCAGCCTGGTCATGCCACGTCCTCCCGTAGCACCCAGGTATCCTTGGAGCCGCCGCCCTGGGAGCTGTTGACCACGAGCGAGCCCTTGCGCAGCGCCACCCGGCTGAGTCCCCCCGGCAGCACCCAGGTAGAGCGGCCGGTGACCGCGAACGGGCGCAGGTCGACATGGCGCGGCTCGATGCCGTCCTCGGTGAGCGTCGGCGAGACCGACAGGTCGATCATCGGCTGGGCGATGAAGTTGGCCGGATCGGCCAGGAGCTTGGCGCGCTGGTCGTCCAGCTCGGCCTTGGACGCCTTGGGTCCGATGGTGATGCCGTAGCCGCCGGATTCGCCGACCGGCTTCACCACCATCTCGCCCAGCCGCTCCAGGACCTGCTGCAGCGCCGGCTTTTCCCGGCAGATCAGCGTCTCGACATTGGGCAGGATCGCGTCCTGGTCCAGGTAGTAGCGCACCAGCCGCGGTACATAGGCATAGATCGCCTTGTCGTCGGCGACCCCGGTGCCCGGCGCATTCGCGAGCTGGACATTGCCTTTGGCATAGGCACGCATCAGTCCCTTCACGCCCAGCATCGATTCCGGGTTGAACGCCTCCGGGTCGATGAAGTCGTCGTTGATCCGCCGGTAGATCACGTCCACCGGCATCGGCCCGGCAATCGTCTTCATGAACACCCGGTCGTCATCGACGAACAGGTCACGGCCCTCCACCAGCGGCACGCCCATCTCGCGGGCCAGGAACACGTGCTCGAAATAGGCGGAATTGAACACGCCGGGCGAGAGCAGCACGACCTGCGGCTCCTCGATCGCCGGCGAGGCCACCTCGCAGAGCCGGTCGTGCAGGCGCTGGCCGTAGTCCGACACCTTCATGATCGGCACGTTCTCCATCAGGTCGGCGAACGCGCGCAGCATCAGGTGGCGGTTCTCGACCACGTAGGAGACGCCGGAGGGCGAGCGGGCATTGTCCTCCAGCACCATCATGGTGCCGTCGCGGCCGCGCACCAGGTCGGTGCCGTTGATGTGGACATAGGTGCCGAACGGCAGGTCCAGCCCCTCCATCTCCTTGCGGTAGTTCGGGTTGCCCAGCACCAGGTCGCCCGGGATGATCCCGTCCTTGATGCATTTCTGGTCGTGGTAGATGTCGTGCAGGAACAGGTTCAGCGTCTGCACGCGCTGGATCACGCCCCGCTCGATCGTCGCCCAGTCGCCACGGGTCAGGATCCTGGGAATCAGGTCGAAGGGCAGGATCCGGTCGATCGCGTCCTTCTCGCTGTAGACGGTGAAGGTGATCCCCAGATTGTAGAGCTCGGTCTCGGCATCGCCTGCCCTGGCGCGCAATGTCGCCAGCGGCAGGGCGTCCAGCCGCCCGGCCACCCGGGCGATCGCGGCCGAGCGCTCGGCCGAGCGCAGCATCTCGCAATAGAACGGGCCCGGATCGTAGCCACGGAACGTGCCGCTCCAGCCAGGCTGGGACTGGCTCGAGCCGGAAGTCTGGACTTGTGCCTGCATCGTCGCGGTCCCTTGGCGCCCGTTGGCCGTTGCAGCAAACACGGTGCCACCGAGTGCTGACAAGCGCCGCATCGCCACTCCTGCCTGCTGCTTTGGCACCACGCGATGCTTAACTGCCCGCCGCGGCGGCAGTGCCGGCAGGGCTTCAGCCCTGCACCAGCTCGGCCAGCCGGAAGCCGGCGATCCGGTCGATCTGCGCGAGTGCGGTCGCCGTCTCGGTTGCCACGTCGTTCGGCAGCCGGGCCTCGAAGCCGGCCAGGATCTGCGCCTTGCCCGCACCCTTGACCGCCATGATGAACGGGAAGCCGAACTTCGCCCGGTAGGCGTCGTTCAACGCATGGAAGCGCGCATGTTCCTCTTCCGTCAGCCGGTCCAGCCCGGCCGAGGCCTGCTCCCTGGCGGAATCGGCGGTCACCTCGCCGGCCAGGGCCGCCCGCCCCGCCAGGTCCGGATGCGCCCGGATCAGGGCCAGCCGGCGCTCGGGCGGCGCTGCCCGGACCGCCGCAGCCAGCGCCTCCTGCAGCGCTGCCGCTGTGCGGAACGGCGCCTTCTCGAACGCCACTTCCGCCACCCAGGGACTGTGCTCGTAGATCGACCCGAAGGTCCGGACGAACGCCTCCCGGTCCATGGCGTCGACCTCGGCCATTGTCGGCATCGGTTCCTCCGGTATCGCTTGACCACGCCCGGGAGCTTGCAGGACCCTTCATGCGTGGCAAGGGAAGACACGATGGGCCGGCTGACCACCCATGTTCTCGATACCGCGCACGGCCGCCCGGCCGCCGGCATGGCGCTGGCCCTCTACCGGCTGGGACCGGACGGGTTCCGCGAGCTCCTGACCGAGCGCCGGACCAACGCGGATGGCCGCTGCGACCAGCCTTTGCTCGACGAGGCAGCCTTCATGACCGGCAGCTACGAGATCCTGTTCCAGGTCGGCCGCTACTTCGCCGGGCTCGGCGCGCCACTGGCAGAGCCGCCGTTCCTCCATGAGGTGCCGCTGCGCTTCGGCATCGCCGAGGACGGCCATTACCATGTACCCTTGCTGGTCTCGCCCTGGTCGTACTCGACCTATCGGGGGAGCTGAGGCCATGGCCCCGATCCGCTTCACCGTGAATGGCGCAGGCGTGGAGGTGACGGACCTCCACCCGACCACGACCCTGCTCCAGTATCTGCGCGTCCACCGCCGCCTGACCGGCACCAAGGAAGGCTGCGCCGAGGGCGACTGCGGGGCCTGCACGGTCGCGGTCGGCGAATGGCTGGACGGGCGGCTGCGCTGGCGCGCGGTCAATGCCTGCATCCTGTTCCTGTCCACCCTGCACGGCAAGGCGGTGCTCACGGTGGAGGGCCTGTCGTCCGAGAGCCAGCCGCTCCACCCGGTCCAGCAGGCCTTCGTCGACCACCATGCCGCCCAGTGCGGCTTCTGCACGCCGGGCTTCGTCATGGCCCTGGTGGCGCACCGGCTGGACCCGGAGAACGGCGGACATCTCGCGACCGAGGACGTCATCGCCGGCAATCTCTGCCGCTGCACCGGCTACCGCCCGATCCTGGACGCCGCGGCCGATGCCGAGCCCGGCGGGCTGGAGCCGGCCCCACCGCCGGAACTGCCCGACGAGGCGATGCCGGACTATCGGGCGGCCGGCGGCCGCATCCGGATGCCGCGCTCCGGCGACGAGCTGGCCGCCTGCCTCCAGGAGACCCCGGACGCGACCTTGCTCGCGGGGGGCACCGACATCGGCCTCTGGGTCACCAAGGCCCTGCGCGAGCTGGACGACCTGGTCTGGCTCGGCGCCTGCGCCGACCTGCAGCGGATCGATGCCACGCCAGACGGCCTCAGGATCGGCGCCGCCGTGCGGCTCCACGACGCCCACCCGGCACTGGCCGGGCACTGGCCGGAGCTCGGCGAACTCCTGCGCCGCTTCGCCTGCGTGCAGATCCGCCAGGCCGGCACCGTGCTCGGCAACGTACTGAACGCCTCGCCGATCGGCGACGGCTCGCCGGCCTTCCTGGCCCTGGGCGCCAGCCTCGTGCTGCGCAAGGGCGACCGGCGCCGGACCGTGCCGCTCGACTCGTTCTTCCTGGCCTACCGCAAGACCGCGCTGGAGCAGGGCGAGTTCGCCGAGGCACTCCTCCTGCCCTGGCCGACAGATGGCCAGGTCTTCAAGGCCATGAAGCTCAGCAAGCGCTTCGACCAGGACATCTCGGCAGTCATGGGCGCATTCCGCCTGACCCTGGCGGACGGCCTGGTCCAGGACGCCCGCTTGGCCTTCGGCGGCCTCGCCGCGATCCCCAGGCGCAGCCCCTCTGCCGAGGCGGCCCTGGTCGGGCAAAGGCTGGACGAGGCCGCGATCGAGGCCGCCTGTGCCGGCTTCCGCCAGGACTTCCAGCCGATCGACGATGTCCGTGCCACCGCGGCCTACCGGCTGGAGGCCGGCCAGAACCTGCTGCGCCGGCTGTTCTATGAGGTGACCAGCCCGGCGGACGCCCCCCGCATCCTCGACCTGGAGATCACCGCATGACCAGGCTCCAGGCAGTAGCCGCCCCCCTGCCCCACGATTCCGCCGAGCTGCACGTCACCGGCCGGGCCCGCTATGTCGACGACCTGCCCGAGCCGCATGGCTGCCTCCATGCCGCGGTCGGCCAGTCCGCCCGCGCCCATGCCCGGATCGTGCGGATGGACCTGAGCCGGGTCGCCGCGGCCCCTGGCGTGGTCGCGGTGCTGACCGGCGCCGACTTCCCCGGCCTGAACCAGATCGGCCCGGTCCTGCTCGACGAGCCCGCACTCGCCCAGCACAGCGTCGACTATCATGGCCAGGCCGTCTTCGCCGTGGCCGCCACCAGCTACGAGCTGGCGCGCCGCGCGGTCACGCTCGCCGAGGTCGAGTACGAGGACCTGCCGGCGGCGATCCATCTGGAGGACGCACTCGCTGCGAACCATGACCTCCTGCCGCCCTACGAGATGCGCCGCGGCGACCCGGAATCGGCGCTGACCCGCTCTGCGCACCGATTGGAAGGCAGCTTCCGCCTGGGCGGCCAGGACCATTTCTACCTGGAAGGCCAGATCGCGCTGGCCATCCCCGGCGAGGACGGCGGCATGGATGTCCATGCCTCCACCCAGCATCCCACCGAAGTCCAGCACGTGGTGGCGCGGTGCCTGGGCGAGATCGACGCCAAGGTCCGGGTCGAGTGCCGGCGGATGGGCGGCGGGTTCGGCGGCAAGGAGACCCAGGCCAACCAGATCGCGGCCATCGCGGCGGTGCTGGCGCGTAAGACCGGAAGGGCGGTGAAGTTCCGCCTGGATCGCGACGTCGACATGACACTCACCGGCAAGCGCCACGACTTCCGGATCGACTACCGGGTGGGCTTCGACGAGGACGGCCGGATCGAGGCGATCACGTTCGACCAGGCCGCCCGCGGCGGCTGCTCCGCCGACCTGACCGGGGCCATCGCCGACCGGGCGATGTTCCACGCCGACAACGCCTATTTCTTCCCGCATGTCCGGATCCGCTCGCGGCGGCTGAAGACCAATACGGTCAGCAACACCGCGTTTCGCGGCTTCGGCGGCCCGCAGGGCATGCTCGGCATCGAGGAGGTGGTCGACGAGATCGCCCGGCATCTGGACCGGGACCCGCTGGACGTGCGCCGCGCCAATTTCTACGGGCCCGCACCGCGCCACCTCACCCCCTATCACATGGAGGTCGAGGACTTCGTCCTGCCGGAGCTCATGGACGAGCTGGAGCGGAGTTCCAACTACCGGGAGCGCCGCGCCGCCATCGAGGCATGGAACGCGACCAGCCCGATCCTGAAGCGCGGGATCGCCCTCACCCCGGTCAAGTTCGGGATCAGCTTCACCACCAGCCACCTGAACCAGGCCGGCGCCCTGATCCAGCTCTATACCGACGGCTCGGTGCTGCTGAACCATGGCGGCACCGAGATGGGCCAGGGCCTCTACGTGAAGGTCCAGCAGATCGTCGCCGAGGAGCTGCAGATCCCGACCGGCCTGGTCCGGATCACCGCGGCCGACACCAGCAAGGTGCCCAACACCTCCGCCACCGCCGCCTCGTCCGGCACCGACATGAACGGCATGGCCGCCCAGGCGGCGGCGCGCACGCTGAAGGAGCGGCTCATCGCCTTCGCCGCCGGGAAATACGGCGTGCCGGCCCACAAGATCGTGTTCCAGGACGGCACCATCCTGCTGGGCGAGCGGCGCATGAGCCTGCGCGAGCTGGCCAAGGAAGCCTGGATGGCCCGCATCCAGCTTTCCGCCACTGGCTTCTACGCCACGCCCGGGATCCACTACGACCGCGAGCAGGCGCGCGGCCGGCCGTTCTACTACTTCGCCTATGGCGCCGCCTGCTGCGAGGCGGTGATCGACACGCTGACCGGCGAGAACCGGATCCTGCGCGCCGACCTGCTCCACGATGTCGGCCGCTCGCTCAATCCCGCGATCGACCGCGGCCAGATCGAGGGCGGCTTCGTTCAGGGCCTGGGCTGGCTCACCACCGAGGAGCTGTGGTGGACGAAGGAGGGGGCGCTCGCCAGCCATGCGCCCTCCACCTACAAGATCCCCTGCGCCTCGGACCTGCCGCGTGACTTCCGCGTGGCGATCTGGGAGCGTGGCCGCAACCAGGAGCGCAGCATCCACCGCTCCAAGGCGGTGGGCGAGCCGCCGCTGATGCTGGCGATCGCGGCCTTCCAGGCGATCAAGGACGCGGTCGCCCGGGCAGCACCCGGCAAGGGTTCGCCGCGGCTGGACGCGCCGGCCACCCCGGAGCGGGTGCTGTTCGCGGTGAAGGAGCTGCGCAGACGGGCGGCTGCGCTGGATCTGGCCCGGGCGGCGGAATGACACGGGCGATCCGGGTCACCGTCGTGCGTGCCGTGGGCTCGACGCCGCGGGCAGCCGGGGCCGTGATGCAGGTCACCCGCGAGCGGATCGAGGGCACGATCGGCGGCGGCCAGCTCGAATGGCAGGCGCTGAAGGCCGCGCGCGACATGCTGGACGAAGGAACAATCACAGCCGAGCAGGAGTTCACCCTCGGCCCCAGCCTGCGCCAATGCTGCGGCGGCCGGGTCCTGCTCCGCTTCGAGGCGACCGACCAGCCCTTCGCCGAACCTCTCCCGACCCATGCGCAACAGCTCGTCCTGCTGGGTGCCGGCCATATCGGCCAGGCTCTGCTCCGGGTCCTGGCACCCCTGCCCTGGCAGATCACGGTGTTCGACCCGCGGCCCGACTGGCTGCCGGAGCCCGGGCCGCATCTCGTGGTCCGCCATGATCCGGAACCCGGCCCTACCGTGGCGGCGGCACCACCCGGCGCCTGCTACGTGGTCGCGACCCATTCCCACGACCTGGACCTGGACGTGGTCGACCTGGTCCTGCGCCGCGGCGATGCGCGCTGGCTGGGCCTGATCGGCTCCATGACCAAGCGCCGCAAGTTCGAGCGGCGCCTGATCGCGCGCGGGCACCCTTCATCCGCGCTCGGCCGCCTGATATGCCCCATGGGCCTGCCGACCATCCGGGACAAGCATCCGGCCGCGATCGCCATCTCGGTCGCCGCCGAACTCCTGTCCCTGCCCGAGGAGCCGTCCGCGTGAACCACGAGACTGCCATGCGCCGCGCCATCCGGCTGTCCATCGAGAAGATGGAGGCGGGCGAGGGCGGCCCGTTCGGCGCGGTGATCGTGAAGGACGGCGAGATCATCGCCGAGGGCTGGAACCGGGTCACCTCCACGAACGACCCCACCGCCCATGCCGAGATGGAGGCGATCCGCGCAGCCTGCCGCAGGCTCGGCAGCCACTCGCTCGAAGGGGCCACGATCTACACGTCCTGCGAGCCCTGCCCGATGTGCTTTGCCGCGATCTACTGGGCGCGGCTGGACGCGGTCCATTACGGCAACGACCACAAGGCCGCCGGCGCCATCGGCTTCGACGACGAGTTCCTTTATCTCGAGCTGGCCGTGCCGATGGAGCAGCGGCGGGTGCGCTTCACCTGCACCCTGCCCGACGAGGCCAAGGAGGGCTTCGACCGCTGGATGGCGAAGGCCGACAAGGTGGCCTACTGATGCCGCCACTCCTGGAGCTGGCCGGCATCACCAAGCGCTATCCCGGCATCGTCGCCAACCAGGACGTGTCGCTGGCCGTCCAGCCGGGCGAGATCCATGCCCTGCTCGGCGAGAACGGGGCCGGCAAGTCGACGCTCATGAAGATCGTCTACGGTCTTGTCCGGCCCGACGAGGGCGAGATCCGCTGGCAGGGCCTGCCGGTCGTCGAGAACTCGCCGGTGCTGGCCCGCAAGCGCGGCATCGGCATGGTGTTCCAGCACTTCACCCTGTTCGAGACGCTGACGGTCGCCGAGAACATCGCACTGGGCCTGGAACCCGCCGATGCCGGAGGCGACCTGGAGAACAGGATCCGCGAGCTGTCCCGCCATTACGGCCTGGCGGTGGCCCCGCAGGCACCGGTCTGGTCCCTGTCGGTGGGCGAGCGGCAGCGGGTCGAGATCGTGCGCTGCCTGCTCCAGTCGCCGCGCCTCCTGATCATGGACGAGCCGACCTCGGTGCTCACCCCGCAGGAGGCGGACGGCCTGTTCGCCACGCTGCGCCGGCTGGCGTCCGAGGGCTGCGCAGTCCTCTACATCAGCCACAAGCTCGAGGAGATCCAGGCGCTGTGCCATGCCGCCACCGTGCTGCGTGCCGGCAAGGTGGTGGCGCGCTGCGATCCCACCCGCGAGACCGCGCGCAGCCTGGCCGCCCTGATGATCGGCAAGGCGCCGCCGGAGATCGAGCACCGGCCCGCCGAGAGCGACGGCCCGGTGGTGCTCTCCGTGACGGACCTCTCGCTCCCGCCCGCCGACCCGCACGGCACAGCGCTCAAACGAATCAGCTTCAGCCTGCGCGCCGGCGAGATCCTGGGCGTGGCGGGGGTGGCGGGCAACGGCCAGCGCGAGCTTTTGCGCGCCCTGTCCGGCGAGGATGCGCGGGCACCTGCCAGAGCGATCACGCTGGCGGGCCAGCCGGCGGGCAATCTGGATCCCAGGGGGCGGCGGGCGCTTGGCCTGGCCTTCGTGCCCGAGGAGCGCCTGGGCCGGGGTGCAGCCCCCAAGCTCAGCCTGACGCTGAACGCGCTGCTCACCGGCAGGCGCCGGAGCCTGACCAGGGCCGGGCTGATCCGCCAGGGTGCCGTCGAGCGTCGGGCCGCCGAGATCGTCCGCCGCTTCGACGTGCGCACGCCCGGCATCCAGGCTGAGGCCGGCAGCCTGTCGGGCGGCAACCTGCAAAAGTTCATCGTCGGCCGCGAACTCTTCGACGGCCCCAAGCTCCTGATCGCCGCCCACCCCACCTGGGGCGTCGACGTGGGTGCCGCCACGCTGATCCGCGAGGAGATGCTGGCACTGCGCGACCGCGGCGGCTCCGTGCTCCTGTTCAGCGAGGAGCTGGACGAACTCTTCCTCCTGTCCGACCGGATCGCGGTGATGTTCCACGGCATGCTCTCCCCGCCCGCCCCCGTCCGCCAGCTCACGCCGGAAAGCGTCGGGCTGCTGATGGGCGGGGCCGGCTTCGAGGGAGGGGCCGCCCTTGCTCAGGCTCACTAGGCGCACCAACCCGTCGCGCAGCCTGGAGATCCTGGCCCCGCTGGTCGCGGTGGCCCTGACCCTGGTGGTCGCCGCGATCCTGTTCGTGGCACTCGGCAAGAACCCGGCCGATGCCTTCGCCGCGATGTTCTGGCGCCCGGTCCAGGACCTCTACGGCTGGAGCGAGCTGGGCGTGAAGGTGGCGCCGCTCATCCTGTGCGCGGTGGGCCTGGCGATCGGCTTTCGCGCCTCGGTCTGGAACATCGGCGCCGAGGGCCAGATCGTAGTGGGCGCCATCGCCGCGAGCTGGGTGGCGCTCGCCATCGGCGATGGCGGCTTCGGCCTGCCCGGCTGGCTCCTGCCGCTCCTGGCCGGTGCCCTGGGCGGCATGGTCTGGGGCGCCATCCCGGCCCTCCTGCGCACCAGGGCCAACGCCAACGAGATCCTGGTCAGCCTGATGCTGGTCTATGTCGGGGGCTTCCTCCTCCAGTACGTGGTGCGCGGGCCGATGCGCGACCCGATGAGCTTCGGCTTCCCGCAATCGCCGATGTTCCCCGACGCAGCCCGCCTGCCGATCCTCCTGGACACCACCCGCCTCCACCTGGGTTTCGCCCTGGCCATCCTGGCGGCACTGGTCGCCTGGCTGTTCGTGGCGCGCTCCTACCAGGGCTTCGTGTTCCGCCTCTCGGGCGAGGCGCCGGCCGCTGCCGCCTATGCCGGGTTCAGCCGGGCCAAGGTCATCTGGGGCAGCTTTCTGATCAGCGGCGGCCTGGCGGGTCTCGCCGGGGCCGCCGAGGTGCTGGGCCCGATCGGCCAGCTCCAGCC
>NZ_DATMFZ010000208.1:0-10317 GCF_035556675.1 Geminicoccus sp.
GGATCGGGATGGTGTTGAAGAACAGCACCGCCGGGAAGTAGGCGGCGCGGATCGGCCGGCTGTAGACGAACAGGACCGCCAGCAGCACGGCAGCCAGATTGCCGATCAAAAAGCCCAGCACGCTTTCCAGCGCGGTCGGCAGGGCGTTGGCGGCGAGCAGGCCCGCATCGGTCACGAGCTTGCGCGCCACCGTGGCCGGGGTCGGCACGATGAAGGCCGGCACGCCCATAAGGGGCAGGACGAACTGCCAGACCAGCAGGATCGAGGCGGCCCCCAGGATCGGCAGGAGGATGGTGGTGGCCCGATTCATGCCGCATCCGCCAGGACGGCACGCAGATGGGCCATCGCCTCGACCAAAGGCGGCGCCTCGCGCGGCAGGCGGCCTGCCTCGCCCTTGACCGGGCGCAGGTCGACGATCTCGCGGACCCGGCCGGGATGGGCCGCCAGCACCATCACGCGCTGGCCCAGATAGGCCGCCTCCATGACACTGTGGGTGACGAACAGGATGGTGATGCCCATGCGCCGCCAGAGCTGCGCCAGCTCGTCGTTCAGCCGGTCGCGGGTGATCTCGTCGAGCGCGCCGAACGGCTCGTCCATCAGGAGGATGCGCGGCCGGCTGACCAGGGCGCGGGCGATCGCGACGCGCTGGCGCTGCCCGCCGGACAGCTCATGGGGCAGCCGGTCCGCCTGCGGCAGGAGGCCCACCAGCGCCAGCAGCTCGTCGGTGCTGGCAAGACCCGGCCGGCGCAGCCCGGCCGGGCCCACCTGCAGGGGCAGCTCGATGTTCTGCCGCACCGTCCGCCAGGGCAGCAGGGTCGCGTCCTGGAACACGAAGGCCACGTCGCGTCGGCGCCTGGCTGCCTCCGGCGAGCCGCCGAGCACGGTGATCCCGCCCGCCAGCGGGGGCAGGAGGTCGGCCACCACCCGCAGCAGCGTGGACTTACCGCAGCCGGACGGGCCCAGGATCGCCAGGAACTCGCCTTCGGGAATGGCGAGATCGACCCGCTCCAGCACCGGCAGCGGTGCGGCGGGAGTCCCGTAACCTACCGCCAGGCCCTTGGCCGCAATCGCCAGCGCCAAGGGCGTCAGCCGATCTTCGGCCGCGCGTCGGCGGTCGCGTCCAGGATGGCGGTGGTATAGGTGTCGTCGAGGGCAGGCGCGCCGGACTGGAACTGGCCGATCGAATCGTAGAGCTCGATCTGCTCGGCCAGCGCCGCCGGATCGAACCAGCCCCAGCCATGCTCGGCCGTGGTTCCATCGAAGCTCAGCGCCATGATCCGGTCCATGGTGGCGTGCTCGGTCTCGCGGTCGAGCTGTGGGTAAGCGTCCACCGTAATGTCGACCGCTTCCTTCTGGTTGGCGTGGCTCCACGCCCAGCCCTTCGCGGTCGCTCGGATGAAGCGGGTCAGCAGGTCGGCATTGCTTGCCACCGCGTCGTCGGTGGCAAAGTAGACATTGGCGTAGGACGGCATGCCGGCCGCCTGCATGGTCAGGTCGATGCGCTCCGGGCCGATGACGGAGAGCGCCTTGGTGTTGGTGATCCAGCCGGTGACCGCATCCACGTCGCCGCTCACGAGCGGCGTCATGTCGAAGCCGATATTGGTGATGGTCAGCGAGGACGGGTCGATCCCGTGCTTCACCAGGATCGCGTCCAGCACGTAGCGCGCGGTCGGCTGGATGCCGATCCGCTTGCCGACCATGTCCTCGACCATGCGGATCGGCGCCTTGGGCAGGGAATAGAAGGCGAACGGTGCCTGGCGGAAGCCGCAGGCGATGATCCGGATCGGCACGCCGGCCGAGCGGGCCAGCAGCAGCTGGGCGCTGTCGGAGAACTGGCCGAGCTGGGCCTGGCCGGTCACCACCGGCGGCACGGTCGCGGAATTGGGGCCGCCCGGAGAGAAGGAAGCGGCAAGCCCCTCCTCGGCATAGAAGCCCTGCTGCAGCGCCACCACGTCGCCGATCTGGCCGTTGCTCATCAGCCAGTCATACTGGACGACGACCTCGGCATCGGCGGCACTGCCGCGCTTCGGCAGGAACAGGGCAGCGCCCCCGCCGAACGCGGCCAGGGTCAGCCCTGAATGGCGCAGCAGGCTGCGCCGCGAGATCCCGATCATGCTCATGCCTCCGGCTGGTCCACGTCGCCGACCGGACCCCCTTCCAGCCAAGCATAGAGTTCCCAGAGATTGTCGTCCGGGTCGGCGAAGTAGCAGCAGCGTGCGTTCCAGACATAATCGCCGGGCGGGCGGACGAAGGCGACCCCCTTGGCGGCAAGCTCGGCATGGAGCCGGTCGACCTCGGCCGGCGAGGGCAGCTCCACCGCGACGCAGGCCTTGTGGACGCCGGGCGGGGCCAGCTTCGGCGAAACGCCGGTATGCTCGGCCATGTGCCCGATCTCCCAGAGCGCCAGGGTGATCCCGGCCCCCTTGAAGTCGGCGAAGCCCTCCGCGCGGCGGCGCAGGACGAAGCCGAGCTTGTCCGCATAAAAGGCGATGGCGCGCTCGACATCCGCCACGAGCATGCAGACGTCGGTGATGCGGTGGGTCTGCGCGAAGCCAGCCAAGGGGACCTGCCGATAGCGGTGGGAGGGCCGGGCGAGCCTGCTCCGTCCGCGGCCGGCCGGTCTAGGCGATCCTTGCTCTGGCTGTTGAACCCTTGCTCAGGCCTGCTGGCGGAACCGCCCGGGCGTCAGCCCGGTCTCGCGGCGGAAGACGGCACAGAAATGGGCCTGATCGGCAAAACCCGTCGCAAGCGCGATCTCGGCCAGGCCGAGCCGGCCCTCCCGGATCAGGGCCCGGGCGCGCGCGATGCGCTGTTCGACCAGGAAACGGTGCGGCGGCGTGCCGAAGCTCGCCTTGAACGCGCGGGCGAAGTGGAACGGGCTGAGCCCGGCCGCATCCGCCAGCTCCCGCAAGGTGAGGCCGCGCTGGTCGAGCCGTGCCTCGATCACCGCCAGCACCCGTCGGCGCTGGGCCTCGGACAGGCTGCCGGCCATGGCCGGTGGTGCCGCCCGGCCCGCCTGGCGCAGCACGCACATGGCCAGCGCCAGTCCCAGATGCTCCGCCAGCATCGGCTCGGCCGGCTGCCCGGCTCCCGCGAGGCTCGCCAGCGCCTCGACCAGATGGCGGCAGGTCCCATCCGGCTGAGCCAGGAACGGCTGCTCGGCAAGGCTCGAGCCCAGGCCGGCCTCCTCCTGCAGCGACCGGTAGAGGGCAGGCTCCTGGAAGATCGAGACATAGTCGGCCGCATCGCCGTCGACCCAGAGCGCCATGCCGGCGGGCTCGAAGCCAAGCGTCGCCTGGGGCCGCGCCAGCCGCACCGCGGCACCGGCATCGCCCAGGCGGTGGGCATAGCGGCGATGCGCGGTCCGGTTCAGGGTGATGCGGTGGCGGGGCGAGCGGGCCAGCATCTCGCCCGCGTCGCTGCGATAGGTCTCGACGGTCAGCCCCGCCCCGCTCCAGGCCGCATAATCATGCAGCGTGGGCCGTCGCATGATGTAGCCGTTCATGGGAGCCGCTGCCATGACACCCTCGCATCCACCCTGCACCGGGGCATGGAAGAGCAAGCGGCGGAGCGGGTAAAGTGGCTTGGCGCGGGCCGGCCGGTCCCCTGCTCAGGCCTGGCGGCCAGCCGGTACCAATGGTGCTGCCGGCTGGCCGGCTGCCGCCCGGCCCCGGCCGGCCAGCCAGTCGGCAGCACTGGAGAGATCGGCGCCGGTCCAGCGAGTCGGCAGGAGGTCGACATGGTCGTGGATGAGCAGGTCGCGCTCGGCCAGCGGCAGTTCGCGCGGCCGGCCCGCCAGCAGGGTCCTCATCCACCGCCAGATCGCCATCCTCACTCCACCAATGCCGGTTGCCGCACCTGTCGTGGTGCCGGGCATCGGTGGCAAACGGCCAGGCCACTCGTCAACCGGAAGTGGCGGATTTCCCGCAACACCCGCTTGACTTATCGCACCGAAGAGAAACTGGTCGGCACCAGGATCTGGTTGCTGACCCGCTCGAGGATCGGCCCGTCCTTCTCGCTCTCCGCACGCTTGGCCAGCCATTCCGGATCGCTCATGAACGCGTTCCACTTCTGCTCGCGCTCGGCCAGCGATTCCCATTCGAGCAGGTAATAGAGCGTCTGGTTCGACTCGCCGATGCCGACCGTCCAGAACCCGGCCTGGCGGATGCCGAACCGCTCCCAGATGGCGAGCGTCACCGTCTCGAAGCGCTTGAGCAGGGCCGGCAGCCGGCCGGGCACGCAGTGATAGACGCGCAGTTCATGGATCATCGTCGGACGTCCTCCTGATCCCCTCGGGCCTATCCCGTCGGGCGCTGCCACCGATGATCGATGCAGTCCTGCGCGTCCATGCCCGTCTCGGCCGAAGTCGAACGTCCCCATCCTCCAGACAGGCGCGGACCAGGGTGGGCAGCGACCTGGTCCACGCGATCCATGGTCGGCATGCACGAATTCATCAGGCCGGGGTGCTCACCGATACACGAGCACCGGAATCTTCGAAGAGGTCAGCACCTTCACCGTCTGGCTGCCCAGGAAGAGTGCCGACAGTCCCCGTCGTCCGTGGGACGCCATGGCGATCAGATCACAGTTCCGCTGCAGTGCCGTCCCGACGATCACCTCATGGGGCTGATCATGCTCGACGCTGACGGTCTCGCACGGCACCCCGAGTGAATTGGCCTGGGCCTCCGCCATGCTCAGGATCCGTTCGGCCTGTGCAGTCGCAAGCTCGCGATAGTCTGCCGAGGTGCTGCTGATCTGGTCCGGCGCCAGCGAGAACACCTGGAACGGTTCGATCACCGTCAGCAGCGTCGCCTGCGCTCCGGCCTCCTGGGCGAACGTCAGGGCCTTCTCCACGGCGGACGACGACAGGCTGGAGCCGTCGGTCGGAATGAGAATGTGATGGAACATGGATCCTCCCTTCCTGATCGAAGCGTGAACCCGTAGCCTTCCGCCGCGGGTTCATGCAGCGGCGGCACCTCCCAAGCGCCATAGCGCGGACTATCGCCCCGCTCATGCAGGATCCGCCTTGATCTGGCTCAAGGCAACGGCCGCCAGAGACGGTATGTCTCGCGATTACAGATGAATCTGGCTGCTCGGCCGTCTCCAACAGCTATGGGGCAGGTCCGGCACCGCCCCGTCACTGGCGGACGACTTCACGCTGGTATCGAGGAACCAGCTCTGGTCACCCCTCCTGGAAGTCGAAGGGAGACCCGGCGTCGATCCTGCGTACGGCGCTGGCGCGATTTCGATTATCATCAGGCCGGCATCATCGGGCAGCCAGCTCATATGGCCGCGGAGGGTCGTCATGGCGCGCCGGCACGTCGCAAGCGCCTGGTCGGGCGGATTCCTTGATCCTGTCCCAAATGCCGGAAGACCCAGGCCTGGCTGGGTACGGTGCCTGATCCACTTGGCGGGCGTGCTGGCCGCAGCACTGCCCGTGACGGCGGCGGCCCAGCCGGGCGGCTCGCCACGCATCGGCCTGCTTGCCTTCTGGCCCTGCGACCCTGCGGCCTATGCCCAGGGGGCCGGTGAATTCGGCCCTCTGATGAAGGGACTGGAGGAACTCGGGTATCAGGCCGGGCAAGATCTGTCGTTCGACTGCCGGAGCGCCGACCTGGATCAGGACCAGTTCAAGGCGGCGGCAACCGAGCTGGCAGGGCTCGCGGTGGATGTGATCGTGACGACCTCGCAGCCGGCGGGGCAGGTGGCGCACGAGGTGACGAGGACGATCCCGATCGTCTCGGTGGTGAGCGGCGATCCGGTTGCGGCAGGCCTGGCGCAGAGTCTGGCGAGGCCGGGCGGCAACCTGACCGGGGTCAGCTACTATGCCACCGAGCTCACGGCCAAGCGGCTGGAGCTGCTGCGGGAAGCGATCCCGCAGCCGAGTCCGCTCGGCGTGCTGTCCAACCCGGACGTCGCCTACCTGCCGTTCGAGGAGGATACGAAGCAGGCGGCCAGGCAGTTCGGCATCGACCTGAAGATCCATCATGTGGCGAAGCCGGCCGGGTTCGAGGCCGCGTACCGGCAGATGGCAGCGGAAGGCGTGCGGGCGGTCTTCGTGCTGCCCGACCTCATGTTCGCAGCCGAGGCAGAGCGCATCGCGAGCCTGGCACTCACCCACCGGCTGCCGGTGATGGCCTGGGGGTTCTGGTTCGCCCAGCTCGGTTGCCTGATGGCCTATTCCGCAGACTACGGCGTGATGCAGCACCGCCTGGCCTTCTATGTCGACCGGATCCTGAAAGGTGCCGATCCGGGCGACCTGCCGATCGAGCAGCCGAGCAATTTCTACCTGACGGTTAACCTCGCGACGGCGAAGGCACTGGGCATCGCGCTGCCCGAGAGCATCCTGCTGCTGGCCGATGAGGTGATCGAGTGACGGGAGGCTGCACGACCCGGGCACCCGGCAGCGGCTCCTGACCGTGGGCCAGCCGTGGCAGGGCCTGCACCGGTCCCTGTTCGGGAAGTACTTCGTCGTCCTGTTCGTCGCGGTGGTCGCACCCCTGCTGGCCGGCGGCATCGGCAATGCATGGTTCGGCTACCGCGACCAGCGCGCCATGCTGGACGCTCTGCTGCAGCTGGAGGCGGCCTCGGCGGCCGGGCAGATCCGCAACTTCCTCGACGGCATCCGCGACCAGCTCGGCTGGACCGTCCAGCTGGACTGGCGCCCCGGCAGCGAGGAGCAGCATCGCCGCGATGCCTTCCGGGTGCTGCGCCAGGCCCCGGCCGTGGCCGCCATCACCCTCGTCGATGGGCAGGGGACCGAGCGGCTGCACGTGTCACGGGTCGATCTGAACAGGAGCGGCAGCGGCATCGACCGGTCCGCGGATCCCGCCGTGTCGGGCGCCAGCACCGCCGGGGCCTGGTATGGCCCGGTCACCTACTCCGCAGCCACCGAGCCGTTCATGGTGGTGGCGGTGGCGGGCAACCGGCCGACCGTCGGCATCGCCCTGGCCGACGTCAACTTGAAGCTCATCCGGGACGTGATCACCGGGATCCGGATCGGGACGACCGGCCATGCCTTCGTGACGGACCGGTGGGGCCGGCTGGTCGCTCATCCCGACATCAGCCAGGTGCTGCGCGGCACGGACGATGCGACGGCAGCGGGCCTGCGCGCGTTGCGGGCGAAGGTCGCGGCGGCCGGAGGGGCCATGGCACTGCAGAGCCATGACGGCGAGGCGGTGCTGGCCGCGGTGGCCCCGATCGCCGGAGTGGACTGGACCGTGTTCGTGGAACAGCCGGTCGCCGAGGCACTGGCGCCGATCCGTGCCGCGCTGTGGCGGACCGGCGGGCTGATGCTGGCCGGTACGCTCCTGGCTGGCCTGCTGGCCTGCTGGCCTATGGCCTCGCCCGGCGCATGACCGGCCCGATCCGGCAGCTGGAGGAGGGCACGGAGCGGATCGGTGCCGGGCAGTTCGACCATCGCATCGAGATCCGCTCGGGCGACGAACTCGAGCGCCTCGCGTCCCGCTTCAACCAGATGGCGAAGGAACTCGCTCTGTCGCAGGAGCGCTCGGAGCGGATCGGCCGACTGCGGCGGTTCCTGGCGCCGCAGGTGGCGGAACTCGTGGAGCGGGCGGGCGACGACAGCGTACTGGCGGGCCAGCGGGCCCTGGTGGTGGCCGTCTTCTGCGACCTGCGCGGCTTCACCGCCCTGTCGGCACAGGCAGGGCCTGAGCAGGTCATGGCGATCCTGCACGACTATTATGCGGTGCTGGGCCGTGCGGTCACCCGGCACGAGGCGACGCTCATCAGCTTCGCCGGCGACGGGATGATGGTGCTGGTCAATGCGCCGGTGCCGATGCCGGACCCAGCCTACCGGGCGCTCGCCATGGCGATCGACATGCAGGCGGCCATCCAGCCTCTGATCGCCGGCTGGCGCGCCGGAGGCTACCGGATCGGGTTTGGCATCGGCCTTGCCATGGGGCACGCCACGGTAGGCCAGATCGGGACGGCCAGCCGCGTCGAATACACCGCCATCGGCAATGTGGTGAATCTGGCAGCAAGGCTGTGCGAAGCCGCCGGGGACGGGCAGATCCTGATGGATCGCACAATGGCGATGGCGATCGGCAGCAGGCTGCCACTGACCCCGCTCGGCGCCCGTCCTCTCAAGGGCTACGAGCAGCAGGTCACGATCTATGACGCGGGCGTGGGGATCAGGCCGGAGACTACCTCGGCGAGCGGCCCGGAGGACGCAGGGAAGTAGGCCGTCGGACGCCTGCAGCAGAACTTGCTGATCTATGGGGAAAAATGGTGCTGTCGACTGGAATCGAACCAGCGACCTCGTCCTTACCAAGTGTGGGGTAATAACCATCACAATCCCTCACGAGCACTTGGGAAGCACAAAGAATTTGTAAAATCAGTGCGTTGCTGCCATATCTAGGACGAGGTAGCCATAGGGTGCCATCAGATGCGTGCTTCCGCGGTGCTTCCGGGCCAATCAAGGACAAGGTTGACGGTCCAGCGGATCGAGGCGGCAGTGTGCCCGCCTAATCGGTCCGAGATGATGCTTTGGGATGCCGACGTGCCGGGGCTGGCGCTGCGGGTCTATCCGAACGGCCGCAAGGTGTTCCTGATCCAGTTCCGGTCGGATGGAGGTGGCCGATCCGCTCCGACGCGGCGAGTGACTCTGGGCGCCCATCCCAGCATCTCGCTCAGCGATGCCCGTGCAGCCGCGAGGAAGCGGTTTGGCGAACTGGCCGTTGGCCGTGATCCGGCCAGGGAGCGTGACGAGGGGCGGCGGCGGGAGAAGGCTATGCTTCAGCCCGCGCTGGACGCCTACGAGTGCAGCCTGCAGCGTCGCGGGCTGGTGCGCACCAAGCAAACGCTCAGCACCTTGCGCCGCCATCTCCTGGACGTTCTCGGCAACTGCGATCTGGCAACGCTGGACCGGCGCAAGCTGGTCGACCGGTTCAACACGCTCGAACGGGAGGGGAAGCCGGGTGCGGCGACGGACTTGCGCGCGCGTGTATCGGTGTTCTTGAGCTGGGCTGCGAACGAGGGGCTGATCCAGGCGTCTCCGCTGGCCGGATGGCGGAAGCCGCGTTCCAGCCGGGCCGAGAAAGTCCGTCAGGTCGGCCGTGCCCTGGAGGATGCCGAGTTGCCGGTGCTTTGGCAGGCCGCCGGCGCTGGCGATGATCCGATCTTTACGGCGCTCGTCCGCTTCGTGATCCTGACCGGCGTGCGCAAGAGCGAGGCAGCTTCGGCGTGCTGGCATGACATGGTGCTCGAAGGCAATGACCCAGTGTGGACGATCCCGGCGGACATCACCAAGCAGGGCCGCGCGCATCGCGTTCCGCTGACCAAGGAGATGATCGACCTGTTGCGGGCCGTGCCGCGCACCGAGGGCGTTGCCCTGGTATTCCCTGGACGCGGCGGCAAGCCGATCAGCGGATGGACCCAGCGCCTTCGACCGATCTTCGCGGCAACCACGACCGCCAAGCTACCCCCCTGGACCATGCACGATCTGCGCCGCACCTACCGCACCGGCTTGGCGCGGCTGGGTGTACCCGATGCCGTTGCCGAGCTTCTGGTAGGTCATGCCGTGGCCGACCCATTGATGCGTGCCTACCAGCGCGATGATGCTTGGCAGTCCCGGCGACAAGCTCAGGAACGCTGGTCGCGGCATGTGCTAGGGCTGATTGCCGGCCGGGTGCCTGACGTGGGCATGGACAGCAACGTGGCTCTGCCGAGGGAGATTAAACGTGCCTGATACCGAGGCCGATGTCGTCGGCAGACTGACCAAAGCGGAAGCCCGGGAACTCGCTAACCGTCTCCTGGAACCAGATCCAGACTGGATCGAGCCGTTGACGGCGGCGCGGTCGCTTCTCGATCAGGTTGGCGAGGCGATTCGCGTGTCTTTAGCCGCGCTAGATCACGTCGAAATCGCTGCCACGAGGGGAAAGATGGATCCTGGGGCCAGGGAGATGGGAATTTCCACTCTTGTCCCGGCAGTGCAACCTCCAGATGTGGCCAAGCTTGCCCTTCTGCTTGCCGAGGCATCAGCTACGCTTGTTGCCCCTGAGCGCGGGCTTGCGCGTGATCCAGATCTGATAAAACGTCGCGCCCGAATGAATCTTCAAGAGAATAAGAAATGGAAGAATCATTCAGGTAGGTTGGGCTGGCTAAAAACGCCAGAGATGGAAGAACAATTCTACCGCCTGGTTGATTTTCTCGGCTCACGTGTGATTCGGCGTGCAAGTTTGCCCCCCTGAGGCGGGGGATCGGCGTCCAATACTGACCCTGCTGATCGTGCTGATCAGACTGCCCATCGGTGTTTTCCGGTGGGTGGGTGGGGATGAAGGGCGTGGACACGATTGCAAG
>NZ_DATMFZ010000209.1:0-9559 GCF_035556675.1 Geminicoccus sp.
CAGCGGCTCGGGCGCAAAGGCCACCGCCGGGGCCGGCCGGGGCGGGACATCCACCGCCGCATCCACCCCGCCCGACCAGCCCTCGCCCGAGGCCAGCCGTTCCAGCAGCCGGCGGTAGGCCGCGAACATCGACCCCACCACGCCAGCGGGAAACAGGTCCGCCACCACGTCCCAGGTATAGAGGAGCCCGCCGTCATGCTCGGAGGCCTGGTGATCGATCCAGACCTGCGGGGTCTGGGCGACGCTGTGCACCATGTCGCTGATGCGGTCCCAGCTCGATCGCTCGCCGGCCGGAGCGCGGAAGCCCAGCGCGCTGGTGAACACGACCGGGATCGAGGCGGCGGCCGCACCACGGGTCCGCGCCAGCTCACGCAGCACATGGACCCCGCCCACCTCGGCATGGTCCAGGTCCTCTGCCAGCCGCTTCTGCAGGGCGGTGGCGCGCTCGGCGAAGCTGGCGGGCGTGCTGTCCACCTCCAGCAGGATCGTCGAGGTGAAGTCGCCGATCAGGGCCGCCATGTCCGGATGAAGTGGCGGACGGTTGAAGGAGGTCAGCGTCAGGCAGAAGCGCTCGGTGCGGCTGAAGGCGGCCAGGATGTCGCCATAGGCAGCAGCGAGCAGGGCGGACGGGGTGAGCCCCCTCGCCTGGGCGGCTTCCTGCAGCGCGGACCACTGCCTAGCCGGCAGGGTCGCCAGGTGGCGGACGAAGCGCGGGCGGTCGATCTGCCGGGGCTGCCGGGCGAGCGGCAGGTCGGGTGCGCCCGGCAGGGTCGGCAGACGCTCCTGCCAGTAGCGGGCGCTGCGCTGCCAAGCCTCGGTCTGCCGCCAGGCGAGACCTTCCATCACGAAGTCGCGGAAGCTCAGGCCGATCGGCGGGAGCGGGGTCGCCGGGTTCTCGTAGAGGCGGCCCCATTCCTCGCGCAGCTGGAAGATGCTGGCGGCATCCAGCACCAGCAGGTCCAGGCCGATATGCAGACGGCGGCCACCCCGGTGATGGGTGACGCGGATGTCGAACAGCGGCCAGACGGCCGGGTCCGGCAGGCGGTGGGACAGTTCCTCACGGATCGCCAGCAGGGCCGCCTCGTCGTCCTGGCCGTCCAGGTGGCGCTCGGCGATCAGGTAGGGCGGGACCTCGTGGAGGATCTGCTGGCGGCCGTCCGGCAGGATCACGGCACGCAGCATGTCGTGGCGCCGGACCAGCTGGTTCCAGGCATGCTCCAGGCGTGGCAGGTCGACGTCGCGCAGCTCCACCTCGGTGTAGAGGTAGCAGCCGACATTGCCGAGCTCGAGCGAATCGCCGCGGCCGATCCAGTAGGCCTGCTGGATCTCGGTGAGCGGGAACGGGTCGTGACGGCGGGCCGGGTCGGGCTCGATCCGCCGGGCCGGTGCCGCCGCCTCCTGGCTGCCGGCACGGCCCGCGATGGCGGCGATGGTGGCGCCTTCCAAGAGCTCACGCACGCCGACCTCGATGCCGAGCTCGCGCTGCACCCGGTTGCGGATCTCCACCGCCATCAGCGAGTCCAGGCCGAAATCGGGCAGCGGCGTGTCGGAATCGGCCGGCGCCGGCAGGCCCACCACCTCGGCGACGATCCGGCAGAGCCGTTCCGCCGGGCTGGTGCTCTCACCGGACGATGCCGCCGCAGCGGCCTGACGGGGTACGGACGAGATCCCCTGCAGCAGGGCTGGCTTCTCGCCGTCGGGGAACTGGCCGAGGAAGCGGGGCCAGTCGGCGTTGGGCAACACCACGAGCTGTGCCGGCGCGCCGTCGCCCAGCGCGGCGGCGAACGCGGCCTCGCCCTCAGCCGGGCTCAGGCTGCCCAGGCCCAGCTTCTCGGCGCGCTCGACCACGCCCAGCCGGGCGGCAGCGCCGATCTCGCGCCACACGCCCCAGTCCACCGCCACCGTCGGCAGGCCGGCACGGCTGCGCTCCTGAGCCAGCGCATCGAGGAAGCTGCTGGCGGCGGCGTGGTTGGCCTGCTCGGCGGAGCCCAGCACGCCGGCCACCGAGGTGAACAGGACGAGACGCACCTCGGGCCGTGCCCGGGTGAGCCGGTCCAGCACCAGCGCGCCCTCGATCTTGGCCCGCATCACGGCGGCAAAGCGCTCCCGGCTCTGCTGCTGGATGGGCGCGTCGTCGAGCTGGCCAGCCGCATGGATGATGCCGCGCAGGTCCGGCAGGCCGGCCAGGATCGCTGCCATGGCGTCGGCATCGGCCACGTCGGCGGCATGGCAGTCGACCGGCACCGGCAGGTCCGGCAGTGCTTCCGGGCGGCTGCGCGAGACCAGGACGATCCGGCTGGCGCCGTGCCTGGCGAGCCATGCGGCGGCGACCCGGCCGACTTCGCCGGATCCGCCGGTGACGAGCCAAGTGCCCTCGACCTTGTCCAATGGCTCGGGTGCCGGGGTCGGCCGCAGCCGCGGTGCCAGGCGCTGGTTGTCCCGCCACAGGAGGTGGCTCTCGCCATCCGGGCCAGTCAGCTCGTCGAGCAGTGCCCATTCACTGGGCGGGGCCTCGATCAGGCGGGCCTGCAGCTTCGGCTGCTCCAGGCGCAGGGTGCGCAGGAACCCGGCGAGCCCGGCATGGCCGAGCGTGCCGTCGGCCAGGATCGTCAGCGCCGGCAGCTCGGGCTCCGCGTTCAGGCGCCGGATGCTGGCCAGCAGGCCCTCGAACAGGTCGAGCTGGCCGGCGAAGGTGGCCGGTGTCGGCGGGGGCACGTACAGCGCCTGGGGGGCACCGATCGTGTCGGGGAGCGCCAGGTTCCCGGGCTCGCCCAGGAGCCGGACCGGCGGAACCGCCACGGGCATGGCGGGCTTGCGGGCCAGGATGATCTCGCCGGCCGGCAGAGCATCGGCAACGAGCCCTGCCGCCGTCAGCACTTCCAGCCATTGCGTGCGCGACAGGAGCGGGTGGTCGCTGCGCAGGCTGCGGTCGGCAAAGCGCCACCAGCCCTCGGTCAGGCCGAACACGATGTCGACCCAGGAGCGCGGCTCGGTGGTCTCGACCAGGACGAGCAGGCCGCCCGGTGCGAGCAGGCTGGCAGCATGGGCCAGGCTCTCGGCGATGTCGCGCGTGGCATGCAGGACGTTGGCGGCGAGGATCAGGTCTTGGCTGCCGGGGGCGAAGCCCTGGGCCTGCGGATCCTGCTCGATGTCCAGCCGCCGGACGTCGAGATCGCGGCGGGCGAACCTGGCCTGGGCCGCATCGAGGAAGAGCTGGGACAGATCGGTGAAGCAGTAGCGGGCGCTGCCTTCGGGCAGGCCCTCCAGCACGGCCCCCGTGGCTCCGCCCGTGCCCGCACCGATCTCCAGCACCCGCAGGACCCGGCCCGCGGGCAGGCTGCGGTGCAGCCGCCCGGCCGTCTCGCTCAGCAGCGCGTTGACCGTCCGGGCATAGGCGGAACTGGCGTAGAGGTCGGCGGCTCCACCACCTTCGCCCGGGAACAGCAGGGTGAGCGGGTCGACCCGGTCCGCCAGGACGTCGGCCAGGCGGGGCCCGGCCCGGCGTACCAGCGCCAATTCGGCGGCAGCGCCCGGATGGGCCGCGATCAGGTCATCCAGCTCGGCGGCAGGATCGGCGGTGAGCGGGGCCGGCAGGGTCCGCCAGGCCGGCCCCACCGCCTCCAGCATCCCGTCACCGGCCAGGATTGCCAGCAGGCGGCGCAGCAGGCGGCGGTGGCGGTCGGCCACGCCCAGCTCGGCGGCAAGGGCCGCGGGGGTCAGCAGGCGGCCGGGCTGCCAGGTCAGGCCCAGCTCGACGAGTGCGCGCTGGATGAACGCCGCGGTGATCCGGTCCAGGGCCGGTGCGGTCTCGGCATAGACCTCGATGCCGAAGCGCTGCCCGGCCTCGGCGGACAGCGGCGCCAGCTCCGCGCAGAGCTCCTGTGCGGAAGGCAGGAAATCGGGCGGCAGCAGGCCGTCGATGCGCGGGCAGGGCTCGGGTTCGATCGTGTAAAACGCATCGGCGATGCCATGCCCCGTACCGGTCAGCATGATGGTGCTGACCGGACGGAACTCGAGCCCGGCCAGGAAGGCGACCGGGCCTTCGGCGTCGATGAGCACGAGCTCGGCCAGGATGCTGGCGCCTTCCTGCCGGGCGGTGGCGTGCACGGTGAGGCCGGTGCCCGGGCGGCGCAGCAGGCGGGCACGGGCGAGCCGGGCCGGAATGATCGTGGCGCCGCTGTCGTCCGCCGGCAGGGCGGCGGCGACTGCCTGCAGGGCGGCATCGAGCAGGGCGGGATGGAGGGTGAAGCCATCCGCGGTGCCAGCTTCTTCCGGCAGGGCGAGGCATGCCGCGACCTCGCCGGGGCCGATCCGGCGCAGGTCGCGCAGGCCGCGAAAGGCCGGGCCATAGGCGATGCCGCGCCGCTCCAGCTCCGTGAAGAACGCGGCCAGCGGTACGGGCGTGCCATCCCCGGCCGGCGGACGGGCGGCAGGCGGTGCCGCCGGATCGGCCAGCCGGGCGCGGGCATGGAGGACGGGCTTGGCCGCCTCGTCCGCGGCGTTCCAGGACACGATCCGGGCGCTGCCGTCGCCGGCCAGGATCAGCTGGAGGTGCAGGCCCGGCTGGTCGGGCAGGCGGATCGGGAGCAGGAGGTCGAGATCCCGGATCTCCTTGTCCGGGGCGGCGGCATGCAGGAGCTCCAGCAAGGCCGCTGCCGGCAGCACGACCTGGTCCAGCACACGGTGCTCGGCGAGCCAGGGCATGGCCGGGTCGGTGGCATGCAGTGCCGCCTCGAAGCGCCGCTCCTCGCTGAAGGGCAGCTGGAGGCGGCGGCCGAGCAACGGGTGGCTGCCCTTGGGCAAGGCCGCGACCGCGACGGCGGCCGGTGCCGGGCTCGTGTCGATCCAGTAGCGCTGCCGCTCGAACGGGTAGCGCGGCAGCGGCACGCGCCGGCCGGGCTGCGGGCCGAGGTCAGGGTGGCGGCCGTGCTGCGGCTCGGCAGTGGCCAGGTCCTCGGGACGCTCGACGCAGATCCACCAGGGCAGCCGGGCGCGGCCGGTGGCGGCACTGTGGCAGACATCCGAGAAGCTGGACGGGTCGGCGTCGAGCAGACGGCGATAGGCCGTGACCAGTTCCGCCAGTGCGTCGGGGGTACGGGCGGAGATCAGCAGGCGCGGGACGTGGCCGGCAGGAAGCTCGGGTTCGTTTCGCAGATCCGGTGCAGGCGGCGGCGTGACGACGATATGGGCGTTGGTGCCGCTGAAGCCGAAGCTGCTCACCCCCACCGCACGGGGCGCGGTGGCCTGCGCCTCGACGGGGATGCGGATGTCGACGCCGTTCAGGTCGATATGCGGGTTCAGCCGGTCGAAATGGAGCGAGGGGGCGATCTGGCCGCGTTCGGCCATCAGCACCGCCTTGATCAGCCCGCCCACCCCGGCCGCGGCCTCGGCATGGCCCATGTTGCTCTTGATCGAGCCGACCCAGAGCGGCCGGTCGCGCTTGGCGAACACCGCGGCCAGGGCGTGCATCTCGATCGGATCGCCCAATCCGGTGCCGGTGCCGTGGGCCTCGATCGCGTCGACCTCCGCGGGAGTCAGGCCGGCATTGGCGATGGCGGCACGGATCACCGCCTCCTGGGCAGGGCCGGACGGTGCGGTCAGGCCGGCGGAACGGCCGTCCTGGTTGATGGCGCTGCCGGCGATCACCGCGCGCACCCGGTCGCTGCCGGCATCGGCCAGCCGGCGCAGGATCACCACGCCGCAGCCCTCGGCCCGGGCATAGCCGTCCGCACCGGCATCGAACGTCTTGCAGCGCCCGTCCGGCGACAGCATCCGCGCCTGGCAGAAATTGACGGTGATGTCCGGGGCCAGCATCAGGTTGACGCCGGCCACCACCGCCAGCTCGCACTCGCCGTTGCGCAGCGCCTGGACCGCCAGATGGGTCGCGACGAGCGAGGAGGAGCAGGCGGTGTCGACCGCGACGCAGGGGCCCTGGAAGTCGAAGGTGTAGCTGATCCGGCCGGACGCCACCGAGGCGGCGTTGCCGGCCCCTGCCCCGGCATTGCTGGACGAGCCGAACGCGGTCTTGCTCAGCAGGTTGGAATAGTCGTTGGTGCTGATGCCGAGGAACACGCCGACCTTGCGGCCCTGCAGGCTGGGCGGCGGCAGGCCGGCATCCTCCAGCGCATGCCAGACGGTCTGCAGGAGCAGGCGCTGCTGCGGGTCGATGCCGATCGCGTCGCGCGGGGCGATCCGGAAGAACTGGGCGTCGAACTCGTCGACCCGGTCGATGAAGCCGCCGCGGCGCGTGTACATCTTGCCGGGCACGCCCGGGCGCGGGTCGTAATGGGCGTCGACATCCCAGCGACCGGCAGGGATCTCGCAGGTGGCGTCCACGCCATGCACGAGATTCTGCCAGAGCCCCTCACCGTCGTCGGCTCCGCCCGGGTAGCGGCAGGCCAGGCCGATCACCGCGATGGGCGCGCGTGCCGCCTCCTCCAGCATGTCGACGCGGCTGCGCATCCGGCGCAGCGCCAAAGCTGCCTGCTGGAGGGGTGTGAGGGTCTTGTCAGCCATGATCTGCCATCGCCCGTGCGAACTCCCGCTCGATCATGGCGGTCATCTCCGCCTCGCTCATCGCCTGGACCGCTGCCAGGTCCTCGTCGACCTTCACTTCCGGCGGCAGCTGGCCGGCATCCCCTGGGTCCTCGGCCAAGCCCAGCAGGCCGGCCAGATGCTCGGTCAGCGCCAGGATGGTGGGGTAGCTGAACAGCAGCGTGGCCGGCAGCTCCAGGCCCAGCCCCTGGCCCAGCGCCTTGCGCAGCTCCAGGGCCATGAGCGAGTCGAGGCCGAGCTCGTTGAGCGGCTGATCGTCCGGGATCGTCTCGCCGGCAGCGCTGCCCATGACCGTGGCAGCGCTCGCGGCAACGAACCGGGCCAGGCCGGCGCGATCGGCCGGGCGGGCGGCAGCGCTGCCGGATGCAGCCGGCGAAGCGGCGGCCGGACTGCGCCGGGTGCGCGGCCGGACCGCGTCGAAGAAGGCCGGGACGCGGCCCTGCCCGTAGCGGCGCAGGAAGACCGGCCAGTCCACCATCGCACCGACGATCTGGGTCTCGCCGGCGGCGATGGCGCGGCCCATCAGGTCGAAGGCGGCCTGCGGATCCATCAGGCCGACGCCCTCGCCGGCAAAGCGCCCGGCCACACCCTCGCGGGCGATCGCCCCTGCCCCGGCCCACGCACCCCAGTCGATCGCCAGGGCCGGCAGGCCCCGGGCACGGCGCGACCAGGCGAGCGCGTCCAGAAAGGCATTGGCACCGGCATGGTTCGCCTGGCCGGGATTGCCGAACACGCCGGCCGTGCTGCCGAACAGCACGAAGGCATCGAGCGGCAGATGGGCGGTCAGTTCGTCCAGCAGACAGGCGCCCTCGATCTTGGCCCGGTAGACCCGCGCCAGCCGGTCGCGGTCCAGCCGCAGGAAGGCGCCGTCGTCGAGGCTGCCGGCCAGGTGGAACACGCCGCGCAGCTCAGGGCCGGCCGTGCGGATGGCGGCGGTCATGGCGGCGCGGTCGGCAACGTCGGCCTGCAGCAGCTCGACACCGGGCGGCAGTGGCTCCGTGGCCGGATGGCGGGCCAGGAGGAGGACGCGCTGGGCGCCATGGGCGAGCAGCCAGTCGGCCAGGCCGCGGCCGAGCCCGCCCAGGCCGCCGGTGACCAGGTGCGTGCCTGTGGTGCGGAAGCTGCCATCGGCCGGCAGGGCCAGCGGAATCACGCGGCGCACGAAGCGTCGGCCGCCGCGCCAGGCGACCTCCACCTCGTCGCCCGCGGCCAGCTCGGCCTCGGGCAGATCCGCGTCGCCGTCCAGGATCCGGCAGTCCAGCTCGGGATGCTCCAGCGTCAGTACCCGGGTGAGCCCGGCGGCACTGGCCATGGCCGGGTCGGGCGGACCATCCATTGGGGCGAGTCCGCGGGGCAGGACGATCCTGAGTGCTGGCGGCCGCGGCGATTCCAGGGCCCGCCTGGCAGCGGCGAGAATCTCGGCCGACAGATCCAGGGCAGACGCGCCGGGCAGCGGGCGCAGGACCTGGACCGGCTGGTCGCCGGTCGCGTTGCGGGCAATCCCGACGATCTGGTCGCCGCTGCCGGGCGATGCCACCACCTCGGCACTGCCGAAGTGCTCCGCCAGGAGCCGGCGCCAGCCGGACGCGTCGAGGAGCGGATGGTCCGGGCGCAAGGCCATATCCTCGAAGCGCCACCAGCCATCGGTCAGGCCGAACACCAGATCGCTCCAGGCGCTGCGGCGCGCGGCCTCCAGCAGCACCAGGACGCCGCCCGGCGCCAGCAGGCTCCTTGCATGCGCCAGGCTGGCGGTGAGGTCGCGGGTGGCATGGAGGACGTTTCCGGCCACCACCAGGTCGTAGCTGGCCGGCACGAAGTCCTGCACTTGTGGATCCCGCTCGATGTCGAGCGGCACGAAGCGGGCCGAATCCGCGCCGAAGCGCTGGGCGGCCTGGCCCAGGAAGGCCGGGGAGATGTCGGTGAAGTCGTAGCGGAACCGCTCGGTCGGGACGCGGGCGCGCAGGGCATCGAACAGGGCACCCGTGCCGGCACCGATCTCCAGGATGCGCACCGGACGGCCCGGGTCGGCCGCCTGGATCACGCCCTCGATCGCAGCCAGCACCATGCCGTTCAGGAGCCGGGCGAACCCGGCGCCGCCGTACAGGAAGCCGGCGTCGCCATCGCCGAACAGCACGGCCAGGGGATCCTGCTCGCCGCGCAGCACCGCCGGCAGGGCCCGGCCGCAGCGCGCCGCGATCTCGATCTCCGGCATGGCGCCGAAGCGGCCTTCGAGTGCGGTGCGCAGGCTATCCGCGTCGGTCTCGGGAGGTGCGTGCACGGCCATGCCGGGCAGGTGGGCGAACAGGCGGCGGCGCTTCGGGTCGACCTCGGACGGATCGACGGCACGGGCGGCCGCCGCGGCATAGGCCGCCGCCAGCTGCTCCAGTCCGGCACCCAGCTCCGGCGGCGTGGCGAGTTCCGTCGCGGCGGCCGCCGCCGTGGCACGGACCGTGTCGGCCAGCACGGCGGGTTCGGGGCTGGTGGCGGCGGCCGGCAGCGGCAGGGGCTGCCAGTCGATCCGGTAGCTCCAGCCTTCGCCGAGCGGTGCGGGCTTTGCGTCGCCGCGTAGCCGGGCGATGGAGAGGCCGTCGATCCGGGCGATCGTCCGGCCGGTCTCGTCGAACAGGCGCAGATCGCCCTGCGCGGCATCGAGCGTGCCGGTGCCGGGACGTGCCCGGACATGGACGCGGAAGCGCTCCGGGCAACGGGCCAGGAAGGCCACGCGCTCGATCGCGAACGGCAGGAAGGCACCCGAGGCGCCGCCGCCGCTGAAGGTGGCGCCCAGCGTCTGGAAGCAGGCATCCAATGCTGCGGGATGGATCGGCAGCTCCGGGCAGTCCCTGGCAAGGCCCGGCATCAGCTCGATCTCGGCCACGGCCTCGCCTGAGCCGCGCCACAGGCGGCGGATGCCACGGAATGCCTGGCCCAGATGGATGCCGCGCTCGTCCAGCATGGCGTAGAGCGCGTCCGGGCCGGCCTCGTCGGGAGTGCAGCGCGCCAGCAC